>QHOS01000047.1 GCA_003219415.1 Verrucomicrobiota bacterium
CCAAATCGCCGAGCACTGCTCCGAGGCCAAGAAGTACTCCGAGAATTGTCGTGTGCATCCAGTTCAGCGCCGATAAATGCCCCGGCATCAGTTTGAACAATCCCAGACTGCATAGCAGCGCAAAAACAATCGCGCCGAAAAAACCCTCCCACGTTTTCTTGCCGCTAATATGAGGGACCATCAGGTGCCGTCCAACGACGCTGCCGGTTAGGTACGCACCCATGTCGGCAAATTTTGTCACTGCGATCAGAAACAGAACATAGAATTGCCCGGTCAATTGGCCCGTGCTCGAACGTGGGGTTAGATAGACAATCTTGGTGATGAAATTAAAAAGCCAAAGCACATAGAGCAGACCGAACAAAGTATAAGCCATTGTCTGCAGCGGCTCGTCATGGCGAAGGCGAGCAAACATTTGTCGACCGAAGACGGTCAGCAAAAAAAACAACAGGACGGCAACTTCGAAGTCATACGAATGTGCCGGTCCGATCTTGGAAAAGTAATAAAAACTGCCGGCTAGCAGAACGGCGCCGCAAATCATTCCCGTGATTTTGAAATTGGGCAGGCCTTTGTGATCGAGCATTAGGTAGAATTCCAATAGCCCGATCAATCCGAACAGGCTGATCAGCAGCCAAAAAAGAATCTCGTAACCGGAGAACATGATCAGCAGAGCGATTGTCCAAAGCGCGATCGTGCTGATGAACCGCAGAATGAAAGTGGAGCGCGGCGTGATTATGTTCGACTCGGTTTGCTCCAGCGTTGAAGACATGCACTTGCATCATCTCGGAGGAACGAATCAGGCGCAAGCGCAGACGTGCCGCGTATCAGCGCAATACGACTCAACCGCGACCGGTGGAACGCGTTTCCCTCGGCCTGGGTAGTGTCGCCGCAGCGAAGGTCGATTCCTTGAGCACGCTCCAATACGCGCAACCTTGCCGGAGCACGCGCAAATTCCCCAGCCAGTTTTGGCTAAGCGCGTAACGAGCGCCTCGGACTTATTCCGGCGTGGGCGATGGAGTTTGCAACGTAGCCGCAGGAGATGCAGTTGGCGAACTAGCCCCTACCGGAGGAGACGAAGCTGGCGAGGCAGCGTCTAGCGCAGAAGGTGTGGTTGGTGAAGTTGGCGCCGCATCCTGGACTGCAGGAGACACCGCCGCTCCCGCCATCCATGCTTTCTGTGCTTGTTGGAACTTATACTGTTTTTGGCTCTGCGATTGCTGCTGCGCACCCTGTCTCTGAAGTCGCTCTCGCGTCATCCTGTCTTTTTCAGCTTTTGCAGCGTTTAGCTGCGAGGGGTCGGTAATTCGGGCCTGAATCTGGGCGCGAAACTCTTGCATTCTCCTGTCTCTTTCAGCTTTGGCCTCCGCTGCGTCGCGAACGACGTCCTGCGACTGAGCATCGGGAGGAATCGTCTGGATGTTGGCCCTGGATTTTTCGTTTTCGGCCAGCGCTCTCACTCTTTCATCCAACGCATTAACTTTTTCATCCAACGCATTCAGTCTTTCAATTAACGCGTCCTCGCGTGTATCCAGTTCCACTTTCCGCTGGGCAAGTTGTTGTTCGGCGACTGCATCTTGTTTTTGGCAAGAACAAATCATCGCGAGAGAGATGACCATCGGAAGGATAAAAATTTTTTTCATATCAAGACGTAAACTGGGATGTTAGCTAATTCGGCAAGGAAAATGGAAGGCCAAGAGCCAGTCAAATGAAACCTGCTCGCAAAGGCGAAGCGTCGTTATGCTTTTCACGCCAATTTTTCCGACCGTTTGAAGACCTGCTTCCACGCGACCAAGCCGATGCTATCGAGGAACGGAAAAGGTGAAGGCGTTCGCCGCAGGGGCGAACGCCTTTCCAATTCACCTCGGTGCCTGGCACACAAGGCCACTCTATTCGGAGTCTTACGGTTTGGTGGCAACTACTTGCGGTGCAGGCTTGCTCACTTCGAGCTGCGCGCTCACTTTTTGGATTTGCGCGGCCTGTTCTTTGAGTTGGGCCGTCAGAACCTCCATCCCTTTCTGTTGCTGCGCGACAGTGACTTCCAAGTTCTGCACTTTTTTGTGCTCTTTGAGGAATTCGTTGAGCAACATCGCGTTGACCTGCTCGTAACGCACGGTCGAGATTTCACCATCCTTGTGCTGCACCACGAGGTCGGGATTCACTGTGGCCACCTCCTCGGCAATCAAACCGTATTGGGTCCTGCCGTTCTTATCGGCGTTGTATTTGAAGGTCACCGGCTTGAGCGCCAGAATGGCTTCGCTGGCCTTGTCCATCGGTTGAATGTCGTGTTTGAAGCGCCGGGACGACGCGGAGATGCCCACGACGTTAAATTGATCGACAAATACTGCTTCTTGGGTGCCAACGTCGCTAACCGGTTGATCGAAGATGCTGCCGATGAAGCAGGTGTTATCGAGGGTAGCAAAAGGACCTGCACCAGGTACGTTGATCGCGATGCAGTTATTGACGCTTGCCCCCAAACCGGTGCCGGCCTCGTCACCGACAGCGACGTTATTATTACCGTCTACGTTGGCATCGAGTGCGTCATCACCGATCGCTGTGTTAAAGGACCCTGTCGTGTTGAAGAACATGGCGTCATCGCCCATCGCATTATTTTGGCTGCCGGTACTGTTCAGGAGCGCGTTGCGCCCATGCGCGTTATTGAAGAATCCGCTGACATTGTTAAACAGCGCGAATGCACCGACTGCGTTGTTATCCGCTCCATCGCTATTATTTAATAGCGCGCCCGCGCCGACGGCGGTATTAGTGCCGCCATTGTCGACAAGCAGCGCTGCCGCGCCTACGCCAGTGTCAAAGTTGGCGTCGCTTAAGGATAAGACTGACAAGAAGCCAAAGGCCGAATTGTATAGACCGGTGGTGAGGCTCCCGAGGGCGCCTTGCCCGTCCGCTGTGTTGCTTGTGGGGACAGAACCTGGATCTGGTGTGTCTGTGGCGCTTTGCACCTGTTGGCAAAGCCCAAAGCACACAAGCGCAGACAGGACCGTCCCAAATATAATTTTCCGAATTTTCATAATTTAATTTTCCTTCATTGTTTTTGGCCTTTCCTGAATTATCCCTGCCGCGCCGCCTGCTCGCGAAATAGTTTCGGAGGAACCCCGCACCCGCGGGACGAAGCTGGTACCATCGCGTCTCATTTCTGGCCGTTTAATCATTTCCTTCGCAGGCGTTGTGTCAGAAATCCCGACGAGGTGTCAAGGAAAAACTAGAAAATGCGGCAGGAAGCCGATGGTGTAGGAAAACCTTCGAGGGGAGAACGCTTCGTTGCAGCCCCTGTAACGACTAGCTACCCATGCAGTCGCTGAACAATTGACGCATCCGCTGCCTGACACGCTGTCGCCCTATAAATTTTGTTTCATGCGTTCCTGATTCGCCTAATCTTCTGTCATGCAGAAAACGATGCAGGCCGTCGTGAAGGCGAAAGCCGAGCCGGGGCTGTGGATCGAGGAAGTGCCCGTCCCTGAAGTGCGTGGCGATGACGTGCTTATTCGAGTCTTGAAAACCTCGATCTGCGGAACTGATGTTCACATTTACAACTGGGACGCGTGGGCGCAGAAAACGATCCCTGTTCCCATGACGATCGGCCATGAGTTCGTCGGCGTTGTCGACGATGTAGGCGATCATGTGAAAGGATTCGCAAAGGGCGATCTCGTGGTAGGGGAGGGACACATCACGTGTGGACATTGTCGCAATTGCCTCGCGGGACGGCGTCACCTTTGCCCCAACACACAGGGCGTGGGCGTGAATCGCCCCGGCGCATGGGCGGAATTTGTAGCGATCCCACAGGACAACTGCTGGCACGCAGATCCCTCGATCTCACTCGATGTGCTTTCTTGCTTCGATCCGATGGGCAACGCCGTCCACACGGCGCTCTCGTTCGATCTGGTCGGTGAAGATGTGCTCATCACCGGCGCGGGACCAATCGGCTGCATGGCGATCCCTGTTTGCAAACGAGCCGGCGCGCGTCACATCGTGATTACAGACGTCAATCCGTATCGTCTGGATCTCGCGCGCAAAATGGGAGCGGATCTGGCGTTGGATGTGCGTACGGAAAAGGTCGCCGATGCAATGCAAAAGCTCGGGATGAAAGAAGGATTCGACGTGGCGCTGGAGATGTCCGGCAATCCGAAAGCGTTCGCCGACATTTTGCCGAACATATTTCACGGCGGGAAGATCGCGCTGCTAGGCATCATGCCGGGTAGCGCCGCGATTGATTGGAACCTGGTGGTCTTCAATCAGCTCACTATTAAAGGGATTTATGGCCGCGAAATGTACGAGACCTGGTACAAAATGACCGCGATGATCCAATCCGGTCTCGACATCTCACCGGTGATTACCCACCGCTTCCCCTACACAGAATTCAAGGAAGCCATCGAGCTGATGAAATCAGGCAACTCCGGCAAGATCGTACTCAATTGGGACGAACGCTGAATCCCTGTCCACGGATTACGCGGATATCGCGGATATTTCCGGGTAGCGCACGCGTCTCGCGTGTTGGCGATGGCGTCTCGCCATCGCGAACCTTTCTAGCGTTCTCCGATGATCCCGATGTCATTTTAAGAAAAGCTTGTTTCGGCGCGACGCCGAAACCAACACGCGAGACGAGTGCGCTACCCAAATTTGCTACCGCAACGCGGCCGCTTGTTCATGGCGACCTTCCAGTTCAAGCACCATTCGCTTAATGTGCCTGTAGTCCTGGTGGCGACTCAGGAATTGCAAACTTTCTTGCGGATCGCCCCATTGTAGAATCTGGATGGTTTCCTGGCGAGCGCCCCAAGAATTCATTTCATGTTGATTCGGCATGTATAGATCAATCGTGTTGCGGCCAGCGAGAGCCCAGCCGTAATCGTCAACGCGATAAATTTGTCCAGTGGAGACCAGTCGGAAGGCCGTGCCCGCCGGCCAGCGTGACCAATCAGCTGCAGCGCTGCCGATACGCGGTTTGGCGACCACAACGGCGCGCTTTACGCTGCGCGTTGTTTTCGCCCCGCGTTTTGTTGTGCGCGTGACTGTTCGCTTTTCTTCAATCGAGAATGGTTGGAGCTGTGGTGAAAACGAATCGGTCTCGTCCACGGGCATAGCGCGGGGCACACCATCAACGGGAATCGCGCGCCGCGTTACTTCGGCTCGGTGGATAGGTGGGCCAGCTGCCTGCAATTCCCCGCCCAGAGCATTGTGATTGCCGTACTCGCGGTGGTCTGACTCAGTGTGCGTGTACGCTGTCGTGCGGACATGTTGAAAATCCGTTTTCGCCAGCGGCGACTCGTAAGGAGGCAGCGCATGGTGACTTGTCCCGCAACCACTGAGCAGAATGATGGCGATAAAAGCCGCAAGAATGGCCCAGGCAAGATTTCGACATTCAGCGTAGGTCAAGGCGAAACACCGGGAAACTTATTAACAGTTATTCACAAGGCGCGCAAGTCCCTATTTAAGATGTTTTTGCTGGGAGGTTACGACTGCGCCTCAAAACCTGGCACCGACAATGGGGATAAGTCGAAGCTGCAATTTCCTTGTCATTCGACATTCCTGCTTCGCTATTTAATGACTTGCGAATTCCCTTTGGCTCGCCCTCTGGGCTGCCGTCCATGTCGTTCGCGTCCCAGCGGCTCTATTCTGCGGCTTTGTGTTTGTTTTCCGCCCATTCGAAATCTGTGTAATCTGTGGACTCTATGGTTTCCGAATTCGAAAATCAGGTCGTTCAAACTCTCGAAGAAATTAAATCGCAAGGTCTTTTCAAAACCGAGCGTGTCATCACGAGTCCGCAGGACGCGCACATTGCGATCATGGGCGGCAATCGCGTGCTCAACATGTGCGCCAACAATTATCTAGGGCTGGCAGATCATCCCGCGCTGATCGCTGCCGCCAAAGAGGCTCTCGAAACGCACGGATTTGGGATGGCGAGTGTGCGTTTTATTTGTGGCACGCAGGACATTCATAAGGAACTCGAAGCAGCGCTTACCAAATTCCTGGGCACTGAAGATACGATTCTTTACCCATCCTGTTTCGATGCAAACGGCGGCTTGTTCGAGACACTGCTCACCGACAAGGACGCCGTGATCAGCGATGAATTGAATCACGCCAGCATCATCGATGGTATCCGGCTCTGCAAAGCGCAACGCTTTCGGTACAAGCACAACGACATGGCCGATCTAGAAGCCCAACTCCGCGCTGCAAAGGATGCGCGTTTTCGACTCATCGCCACGGACGGCTGTTTCTCGATGGACGGAACCATTGCCGATCTCAAGTCAATTGTTGAGCTCGCGGAGAAATGCGACGCACTCACGATGATGGACGACGCGCACGCGACCGGATTTCTCGGCAAGACAGGACGAGGTACACACGAATATCGCGGTGTGATGGGCAAAATGGACATGATCACTGGCACTCTTGGCAAGGCGCTCGGTGGCGCGAGCGGCGGTTTTACCAGCGGTCGCAAAGAAATTGTCGGCCTGTTAAGGCAACGCTCGCGTCCCTATTTGTTTTCCAACACGATCGCACCGCCGGTGGTCGCGGCGTCACTGAAGGCGCTCGAGCTTCTCAGCGCATCCACTGAACTGCGCGACAAGCTTGAAGAAAACACGAAATATTTCCGCGCCGCGTTGACGGAACGCGGCCTGACGATCAAGCCTGGCGTTCACCCTATTGTTCCGATCATGATTGGCGACGCAGCCAAATCACAAAAGTTCGCCAGTCGAATGCTTGAGAAAGGCGTTTACGTCATCGGCTTTTTTTACCCGGTCGTTCCGCATGGCACCGCGCGGATCCGCACACAAGTGTCAGCAGCGCATTCGCGCGAAGATTTGGAATTCGCGGTGAACGCCTTTGCCGAAGTGAACGAAGAATTGAAATAGCGGTAAAGGGGCATGCCTACAAAGGCGGATCGGCTTCTCCGAAGACGATGGTGAAAGCAGTCGCCGAAGGCGCAGTATAAAGTCCGCGGAATCGCGCAAATAGAAGTTAGGCGGCAGAGCCGCGGATATTTGCCAACGCGTTGAGGACAACGCGTTCCACCTTTGCGCACTGCTAGCGAAATTCCAATCGTCTTCGAATAAAGTAGCGCGTTGCCATGCGCGGAGCAGATTATGGGGTGCATAAGGTTGCCGACACCACCGTGGATTGGAAGAGCCTTCGCGAGGATTTCCCGATCCTCCGCGAACAGGCGCATGGCCATCCTCTGATCTATTTTGATAGCGCGGCGACCTCACAGAAGCCGCGCGCGGTGATCGAGGCGCTTCGGAATTTTTATGAACATGAGAACGCAAATGTCCATCGTGGACTCCATACCCTGAGTTCACGCGCGACAGAAGCTTACGAAAAGGCGCGGAAACGTGTAGCGGAATATATCGGTGCCCCGAGTGCAGATGAAATCATCTTCACACGTGGGACCACTGAGAGCATCAATCTGGTAGCCCAGGCATGGGGCGGAAAATTTATCCGCGAAGGAGATGTCATTCTCCTGACAGAAATGGAGCACCACAGCAATCTTGTGCCGTGGCAATTGTTAGCGGAACGAACAGGAGCGCGGCTGCGCTTCGTGCCGGTTCTCGATGATGGGACTTTGGATCTCGCACACCTTCCCAAATTACTTACGCAGGAGGTGAAACTGTTTGCCTTTACACACATTTCGAATTCCCTGGGCACAATTAATCCTGTCGCCGAGTTGTGTGAGAAAGCGCACGCCGTAGGCGCCCTTGCGCTGGTGGATGCGGCGCAGAGCGTGGGACACTTAACGCTCAACGTGGGCGAGTTGGGCTGCGACTTCATGGCGTTCTCCGGCCACAAGATGTGTGGACCGACCGGGATCGGCGCTCTTTATGCGCGAAAGGAGATTTTAGATTCCATACCGCCCTGGCACGGCGGTGGTGAAATGATTGTAAGCGTCGCCTTGGAAAAGAGCACGTTTAAGAAAGCGCCGCATCGATTCGAAGCTGGCACGCCAAATATCGCGGGGGCCATCGGTCTCGCTGCGGCGATTGATTATCTTGATGGAATCGGGCGCGCAGCAATTTTCCAACATGACTTGCAACTGGCGCGTTATGCATGCGATCGCCTGACCGAATTGCCACGGACGCGCGTTTTTGGACCAGCCGAGGAGCGTGGCGCCCTGGTTGGATTTGTGATGGATGCGGCGCATCCGCATGATCTCACCACGTTCGCCGACCAATACGGACTGGCGTTAAGAGGCGGGCATCATTGCAACCAGCCGTTAATGCGGCGATTTGGTGTGTCGGGGACGACGCGCGCCAGTTTCTATTTCTACAACACGAAAGAGGAAATAGATCGGATGATTGAAATCCTGCACAAGGCTGCGCGTTTCTTTAAATGATGTGCGTCGTTTCCTGTCATTCTGAGCGGAGCGAAGAATCTCGGATCAGTCGGTCGGCCAGGGCGCCAAGGACCAGCCAGAGATGTTTCGCTTCGCTCAACATGACAAATAGCGTACGCGATGCTGTGCGACCCAAAACGCTAAACAGGTAATTCATGGAAATCGAAGAGCTATATCAGGAAGTCATTCTCGATCATTCGCGCCGGCCGCGGAATTTCGGTGAGCTGCCTGATGCCGCGGTGCTAGTACATGGTGACAACCCGGCTTGCGGCGATGAAATTCATCTCGCTGTTAAATTTGATGCCGGCGGTGGCTTGGAGGACATCAAGTTTACTGGGAGCGGATGCGCGATCAGCCAGGCATCAGCGTCTTTGATGACGATGAAACTCAAGGGAAAAAGTCGCTCGGAAGCGATGGAAATGCTTCGCGCCTTCCACGATCTCGTCACAAATGACGCAGGGGAAGCGCCCAAAGCGCTGGGTGATCTCCGTGTTATGAAAGGCGTGCAACATTTTCCGCAACGGGTCAAATGCGCAATGCTCCCGTGGCGAGCAGTGGAACAGGCGTTTGAGCAGGGCGCCGGCGAAACGACAGTTTCAACTGAACCGACGTAATCGCACGAGGAACGCATGCTTTATATGATCATCGAACGCTTCAAAGACCCGCCTGCGATTTATCGGCGTCTGCGCGAAAAAGGCCGGATGATGCCCGAAGGACTCGAGTACGTTTCGAGCTGGATTGCTGTCGATCGGAACATTTGCTGGCAACTGATGCGCACCGAAGACGAGTCGCTCTTCCAGCGCTGGATCGACAATTGGAAAGACTTGGTGGATTTCGAAATCGTTCCCGTTCGTACATCAGCCGAAGTGCGAGAAATAATGGAAAAACAACTGTAGAGGAAGCCGTCGGTTTCCCGTCGGAACTACGTCCGAAACCTGCGCGCTAACCCTCGTGCAGGGCGATACTGGCGCCCACCCAGGTTTTGTCGATGTTGAAATCGACACCCATCATCTTGCTCTGACTCATTCGGACAAGATTGTTGACCAATGTTGGATCGCGGTCGCTCTCCGGCCAAACAAACATCATGCGGATTTCGGCCTTTGATTTCTGGCCATCAACCGTTGGCACAAACGCAGCGTAGTCGACTTTCCTCTGCAAAATCCATTCGTGCGGATTCTTTAGAGCAGCGGTTTTTTCGCGTGTTGGCTCCATCTCCACGCCGTGACCGGCAAACGAGTAGAGCGGTTTCAAAACGTAATTATCGATCTTTTCGCTGACTGGGAATTCGTCGGCAAAAAACGCTGGCGATGTGTGTTCAGTCTTTAGGAACGGCAGTGAATGTTTGCTGATCCGGAAGTACCAATTCGGATGACCGACCCATGTGACGTCGAGATCATCTTGAAACCGGAATGGCAGATTCAAATCGGGTCTCTGAGTTAGCTCATCGAAAATTACCCGGTTGTAAATCCGCTCAATCCGCACTTCACGTCCATCGCGATCGTAAAATAATTGGCGACCGCGCTTCTTGATTTTCGTCACGCAAACCGGGCAGATACCGAGAAGGGTTTCCGTAGCAGCGAAATCGATCCGTGTTTTTTGCTTTTCCGGCTCGATCTCAAGTAGGACGATATTTTCTGGAGCTGAATCGGCGATGATGGTGCGTCGTAACAAGCCAAGATACGCCTCGTCTTTGATTCCGCCGAACGAGGATGTCCAGTTGCGCGGAATCGCCGGATACGCCTTGCGAATGCAGCTCAGCAACAGTAACTGAAATCCGAACAAGCTCGGGAACGCTTGCAATTCAATCAACCGTGGGACGAGGCGGTTTCCTTCTTCGCAAATCGCGAAATCCACAACGAGAAAATTTGGATGTGCCGATTCATTTGGAACGTCTAGTCCGTTCGGAACCGCAAGAGCCGCATGCCGCGCGAATTCCGGCGTACGCGTGAGAGCAACGATCGCATTTGCCGCGCCCGTCACTTCATCGGTGAAATCGCGCGTCAAAAAGATCGGCGTTTCTGAGATCCGAAAATCTGCCGGCCATTTTTCGGTTTCGTTTACGCAGCGCACGAGCCCCGCGTATTTCTCTGGCGTGAAGCCGTCGTTGAATTGCGCGCGCAGTTGCGGATCCATTTTGTCAGATCCGCCCCTAGCTACTCGCCGTCCGGCTGGTCAACAATGCTGTTAATATGCAGCGGACCGAGAACGTTGGTCGCACCGTTGTCAGCGACGACCACAACGCGATTGCCACGCGGCGTGATGAAGGCGTGATCAGCTGTAGGCACTGAATATTCGCGCCCGTCCGAAGTACGGATGACAAACGGCACGAAGGGAGCGACTAAGAGGCACTCGCGCAAATCAGCAATCATACAGCAAATTATACCAAAAACTTCCCTTCTTGCATCACTTGTTCGCCATCGAACCAAATGTCGAAATCACGGCCAACACAGTCGATATGCGTCTTGGAAATCCAGTCTGCGCCGGTGTGCTCGGCGTAGGGATGGCCAAAAGCGATGTGGACACCTGGGATTTTTTCGTCCTGTAAAATGTGGCCAATAACATGCGTGCACGCCGTGTTCGTGCCGATGGCGAATTCCCCCACGCGATTGCTGTTCTCGTCGGTGCTGGTGTAGGCGCGAAATTCGTCGCGCAAATCCTTGTTCTCAGACTTCAACGAGCGGATCCGATTATTTTCCACTTCGATGGTAAGCGGGTTGGATTCGAGATCGCCGAAGCGTTCGCAGAGATAATCGCCCACAACGCCATCAACGACGAACACTCCGTTAGTGTTCATAGGCGCAGTGAAAATTTCGCCCCCGGGCAAGTTGCCCCATTTGTCGCGCGTGATGATCCCGCTCGTTTTGAGCCACCTCAACTTCGGAGAAAGCTCAGCCTCAAACTCAGTGCCATGCGGCGTTTTGCAGGTGATCCGTTCAGCTTTGCGGGCGCGTTCGACCAGGCGCTCACTCAAGTCATCCACTTTCAAAAAGTCGGCCCGCATGCCTTCGAGCATGATTTGTCGGTTAATGTTCACCATATGAGCGTGTCGGATTCGGTGGCTGTTGACGACACCGGTCATTTGCGTCCGGGCAGTGAGCTCGCCTGGCTGCGTCTGGGCTGCGAAGATCGATACCTGTGAGCGTGCCAGATCGTCCAGGATGATCTCTGGCATAAATTTCAGCGGACGCCGCGCATGATGCTCCAAGACAAACAAGCTGTAATCCGAACCCACTCGCTCCACTTCCGTTTGGAGCGCCGCCGCGATCTCGCGCGTTGCGGTGTCTGTAATGATTGTGATCCGCTCCTCTGGTTTTAATCGAAGACAGACATTGATCGCATTGCGCGCGCCGGGAACTAACTCCGGATCGATTGGATAATGATAGGCGCGGTCGGGCATATAAAAGTTTTCAGAATTACGCTGAAATCAGGAGCAGGCAAATCTTCTCTGGCGCGTGTACACATTGGGGCATTAGCACCGTCTGGTACTGCTTCAATTACGATACATACAGATAATGGGTTTTCGACGAAGAGAGTTTGTGACTTTATTGCAGTCACTTTAAATGAAGATCGTAGAGCAAGACTCTTCCGAGCACCCGCTATGAAATTGCAAATTCAATCGCTGACTTACTTTGGTGCTGTGCTTGTAATTTTCGGGGCGTGGGCCAAGCCAGCTCTTGGGGATCAACAGCAGCAGGCCTCTTCATTCCAGGTGCAAAAGGCTGATGTGGCGAAGGCCGGGAAACTGGCGGGCGACCTCGCGTCACTTTCGCCAAGAGTGAATCGTGAAGAAGCAAAGCTGCTGGCAGACTGCGCGTTCGCCACTGTAAGCAAGCTCAGGCGAGAATACCGCATGTTTGGGACGCCGATCTTCAATAACTTCCTCATTTATCACGGCCTGAGGAAACGCGGTTACTGCTACCAATGGTCGGAGGACCTGCTCCTCGCCCTCGACAAATTGAAGCTAACGAGCCTCGAACTGCACTGGGGCGAATACGACCCGGGCACGTGGCGCGAGAACAATTGCATCGTTGTGACCGCCAAAGGCCAGCCATTCGAGCGCGGGATCATGTTGGAGTGCTGGCGGCATTTAGGACATCTCTACTTCGGTCTAGTTGCCAGCGATTATGAGCAATACGCGGAGAATAGCGCGTACGCGCGCCTTGTCTTGGGCAGATCGGCAGCCCGCAAAGCTTCCGGGGCTAATCATGGCGTTGCGTTTCAGAAGAGAGTTCTAGCTAGCGAAAAAACCGGCAATTACTGAAATCTCTTCAGCGTGTTTTCGCTGCGCGCTGAGTCGAGGCGCTGAGCGAATTGTCTCCTGCACTCCTTGTCATTCCGAGCGAAGTCGAGGAATCTCTAATTGTTGATTGCAATCCCGCAACAGCGGGAGACTCCGCTCGACACGACAGTCAAGGCAGCCGTCTCAACACCACCAGAAATTTCTTGCGCGAGGCGACGCTCGATTCCAAACTCGCGGTGCAATGAGCACCTTTGCGCGTTCGAATAATTTCGCTCGCGCTCTTGTCTCTGCGCTCGTTTCAGTAGGGTTTCTTTGGGCGCTCGCGCTGAGTGCTTCACCGCAATTGCATCAGCGCGTCCACAAAGATGCGAATCGTGTTGAGCACAACTGTGCGGTGACGATGATCACATCGGGCAGCTACGATCATGCTGCACAGGTGCCGTTAGTCAGCGCACCGGTTCCGGCGCTTCAATTTTCCAAAATTCCGGCGTTGAGCCCATGCTGGGTTCAATCGCCTTTTCTTGGCGCGTGCATTCTCGAGCATGCGCCACCCGCTCGCGGTTAGCACGCAGCTGGGCCGCGTTCTCGCGGAGCGTTAGAAGTCAATTACTTCGCTTGAGTGTCGGCACGGCTTTGTGCAAGAGCCGCCGCTTTTTACCTGGCTTCACGCAAATCGTGACCGCCGCAACCAATCACAACTCTGAAAAACCTATTTGAAGAACATCTCAATGAAAAAATTTCTAATCGTATCAGTCGCAGTGTCGCTTATGCGCAACATTGCTTTGGGTCAAGACGCCGCTCCGGCATCGGCCAGTCCAAGCCCTTCGCCCGCCGGCACAGAAGCGGAACGCGTGGTCGTCCAAAGTCAGGAGTTCGACATCTCGCGTGAGCAAATCGTGCCGAGTCTCGGTGCGACGCGTTACACGGTCGGCCCCGACCGTCTCGATTCCCAGTCGCAAGGCGAGGACGCGCCGTTTAACCAAACGATGTTGCGCTTCCCCGGGGTCACGCAGGATTCGTTCGGGCAGCTTCATGTCCGTGGCGAACATGCAAATTTACAATACCGCATCGACGACGTGCTAATCCCGGAAAGTATTCCGGGTTTTGGCCAGGTACTGGAGACTCGCTTTGCGGACAATATTTCGCTCATAACTGGCGCGCTGCCCGCGCAGTTCGGCTTTCGTAATACCGGCGTAATCGATATCCATACGAAGAACGGCGCTGTTTTCCAACAGGGCGACGCATCGGTGTATGGCGGAAGCTTCGACACCATTATGCCGAGTCTTGAGTACGGCGGCGTGGCGGGGAAGGCGAATTATTACGTCACCGGGAGTTACCTGCACGATGGCATCGGGATCGAGAATCCAACGCGCACCGCCAACCCGATCCATGACGACACCGATCAATATAGAATGTTTGGTTACTCCTCGTACATTGTCGACGACACCAGCCGATTCGTGTTGCTGACCAGCGGGTACCACGGTGATTTTGACATTCCGAATAATCCCGGGCAAACGCCGCAGTTCATCGACATGGGAAGATCGACATTCAACTCAGCCAAGCTCGATGAGACCCAGGTCGAGCAAGATGCATATGCCATTCTCGCCTATCAAAAAAAGATCGACGATTTCAATATGCAGGCGTCGGTTTTCACCCTGTATAGTTCGGTCCTCTTTCGGCCAGATAATGTCGGCGATCTCATTTTCAACGGCGTTGCCTCACGCGTCGATCGCGACATTTTCTCGAATGGAATCGCGTTAGACGCGAGCTACAAACTCAACGATGAACACACGCTCCGCGGCGGATTCCTTATAAACGCGCAGCATGCCACCGTCGGAACGTCCACACTGGTTTTCCCGGTCGATGCCAACGGCAACCAGACCAGCGACATTCCTCTGCGCATTGTCGATAACTCCGGCAAGTACGGCTACTTCTACGGATTCTATTTGCAGGATGAATGGAAACCTTTCGAACAACTCACAATCAATTTCGGCGGCCGCTTCGACATCGTGGACGCGTTCGCGCATGAGAATCAGCTCAGTCCTCGAATCAATATTGTTTGGGAGCCGTTGAAAGGCACGACGTTGCACGCCGGTTATGCGCGGTATTTCACACCGCCGCCGCTGGAGAATGTCGAACAAGGCACGGTCTCAAAGTTCGACGGCACAACCAACGAATCCGCCATTCACCAGGACTCCGTCACGAAATCGGAGCGCGCACATTATTTCGACGTGGGCGTGACGCAGAAAATTGCCGAAGGTTTCAATGTAGGCATCGATGGTTTCTACAAAAGCTCGCACTCGGTTCTCGATGAAGGCCAATTCGGGCAGGCGCTCATTCTTTCATCGTTCAACTACAAGCGCGGCGAGATTTATGGCGGCGAATTCACCTCAAGCTACGATCACGGCCCGTTCTCCGCCTATTTTAATTTGGCCTATGAATGGGCGCGCGGAACGAACGTCAGTTCGGCGCAATTTCTTTTCGATCCGGATGAATTCGCTTTCATCCGAAAGAACTGGGTCTTCCTCGACCACGATCAGCGTTTCACCGGCTCCGCTGGCGCCTCCTACACTTGGAACGATTGGAGACTAGCCATCGACGGACTTTATGGAAACGGGTTGCGCCGAGGTTTTGCCAACACCCAAAAGAACCATCCATACGAGACATTCAACGTCAGCCTGTCGCGCCGGATCCAGATCACGGCAAAGACTGCTGTCAAAATCCGTTTCGATGTCGTCAACATTCTCGACACTATCTACGAATTGCGCGACGGCAGCGGCATCGGAGTCGGAGCGCCGCAATTTGGCCAGCGTCGCGGTTTTTATGGCACGGTGGCGTACGATTTTTGAGACGCATGGTACCGCCTTGGTCCCCGCGGGTGAGATGATTTAATCCAACAAAATCTGCCATGCACACGCAGCCACGTAAGATGATAGGCCTTTCTCTTTTGGCAGTAACGCTGCTTCTTATTCTGCCGACAGTTGCTAGCGCGCAAAACACAGCCGCTACACCGCCCGCGCCATTGTCCACCGCGGGTGCTACAGAGAAAATCACCTTCACGGACGTAAACGTCGATGGACCATACATCGCGATGACCTTCGATGACGGCCCGCATGGGACCAACACCCCGAAGCTGCTTGAGATGGCCGCGAAGAGACACATCAAGCTTACATTCTTTGTCCTCGGTGAATGCGTTGAGCAGAACCCGACGGTTCTCCAACGCGAGGTCGCAGAAGGACACGAAATCGGCAATCACTCCTGGTCGCATCCTAATCTCGCGAAGCTCTCGGACGAGGCCGTCCGCAGTCAGTTGCAAAGAACCGAAGACATCATCGTCAAGACGGCCGGCGTAAAACCGAAGCTGATGCGTCCTCCCTATGGCGAGCTGACGAAACGGCAGCGCATATGGGTGAATCGCGACTTCGGCTACAAAGTCATCTTGTGGGACGTTGATCCTCTGGATTGGAAGCGCCCAGGACCAAGTGTCGTCGCACGCCGCATTATCGCGGGCACACGTCCCGGCTCGATCATTTTGTCACATGACATCCACCCGCCGACGATTGCGGCGATGTCCCAAGTTTTTGATGCGCTTCTCGCAAAAGGATTCAAATTTGTGACTGTCTCCGAGCTGCTCGCCATGGATAAAGGCGGCGAGCGGCCGGAAGTCGCGAAGACACCTCAGGCGCGGCTCAGCCCGCGAGGTCATGTCGTCCCGCCATCGGCGACTGTTCCAGAAGTTCAGCCTGCGCAATCGCCGGCTACGGCTACGTCGCCCCATTAACAAATAGAATCTTGCGCGTTCGGCCCACCACAGTGTGAAAACGCGCCGCGCAATTTCGGTGCTATTTGCTAATCGCAGCGCATATGATTTTTCATCTGGCGATTTCATGATCGCGTACATTTGTTCGAATGCATCGCGCAGGTCATAGTCGTTTGCGGCATGCGCGCGATCTTGTACAAAGCGGCAGCTATTTTGGGATGCGTTGCTTGCGGTCTGGCTATAGTCGCTGTCAAAAATCTCGCAAAAGAGTCGCCCAAGACCGATTGCGCATACCCTCCCGGGTATATTATATTTTCACTCGTGGCTCATACCATTGGAGGCAAGAAGAAGCTCATCAACCGGGTGCGAAGGCTCCAGGGGCAGATTGATGCTGTCGAAAAAGCCATCCACGAGGAACAGGATTGCGGAAAGGTACTGCAGCTCATCGCGGCTGCCCGCGGCGCGCTCAACAGCCTGATGGCCGAGATCCTCGAAGGCCATATTCGTTTTCACATCGTCAATCCTGACGGAAAGCCGAAATCGAAACAGGCTGGCGCCGCGCGGGAGCTGATCGCCGTGGTGCGGAGCTATCTCAAATAACAGGACGCTTGAAACCATGAACATCGAGGCAGCACTCGAACGGACAGCAGCTGGCGGCCACATTACCGACGATCATAATGACCGCGACGATGACCATGATCAGGGTCGCGAGCACTCAGTTACCGCGGGTGAATATGTCCGCCTCGGGCTGATGGCGCTCGTCATCGTCGCAAGCCTGACCGGATGGTGGCGGCATTGGATGTTGCGCGACTGGCTTGCATGTACGGCCACACTTGTCGGTGGATTCCCCATTTTCAAAGAGGCGTGGGAGAATCTGCGCAAGCGGCGCATGACGATGGAGCTGTCCATGACGCTGGCGCTCGTCGCCGCGCTTTGCATCGGGCAGTTTCTCACCGCGCTCGTCATCGCGTTCTTCGTGCTCTTCGCCGAGATGGTCGAAGGCTACACAGTTGGCAGTGGGCGGCGTGCGATCCAAACCTTGATCGACGCCCTGCCGCGTCAGGTGAGAGTGCGGCGTGGCTGCACGATCAACACAGATGGCGTGCTCGAAGTGCGCGTCGAGAAAATCGGGCGTGACACCACCTTTGGCAAAATCATCGAAATCGTCGAGCAGGCGGAAAAGTCTCGCGCGCCCGTGCAGCGGATCGCCGACCGGCTCGCGGCGGGACTGGTCTACTTCGCGTTCGGAGCGGCGGCGTTCACACTTATTGTCACGCGCAATTTCACTTCGACCATCGCGGTGATCATCGTCGCTGGCGCGTGTGGAGTGGCGGCGGGCACGCCACTGGCCATTCTCGCCGGAATCGGAAGCGCTGCGCGTCGCGGCATCATCACGAAGGGTGGGCTTTACCTCGAGCAGCTCAGCCGCATCGACACTATCGTTCTGGACAAAACCGGCACGCTCACGCTTGGAATTCCCGAAGTGACCGCCGTGCGAGCAATCAATAACGCGACAGAGAATGACGTGCTCCAGACCGCTGCCATCGCCGAGCAACATTCCGAGCACCCGCTCGGAGAAGCGATCGTACGTTGTGCCCACGAGCGCAATTTGCCGCTGCACGAGTATTCGCAACTGCGTTACTCGCCGGGAAAAGGGATCGTTTGTGAGGAATCGAGCACACGCATCTTCGTCGGAACCCGCGCTCTTTTTGAAGAGAATGGCGTGCCGGTTCCGGCAGACGTACTTTTCGAAGTTGAGGGTGGTAACGGCGCTGGCAAAACTGTTGTGCTGGTCGGGCGCGACCAAAAGATTCTTGGCGCCGTGACCCTGGCCGATCAGCTTCGTGCCGAAGCGAGGCAGGCAGTGAACGATCTCAAAGCGCAGGGTTATCGCGTCATTCTGTTGACTGGTGACAGCTCCGATACCGCACGTGCCATCGGGCGCGAACTGGGCGTCGATAAAGCGATCGGCGATCTTTTGCCCGAGCAGAAAGTGGAAAAAATTCGCGAGCTGCTGCGTACGGGCCGCAAAGTGGCAATGGTCGGCGATGGCGTGAACGATGCGCCCGCACTGGCTGAAGCCACGGTGGGTGTCGCGATGGGACAGGGCAGCGATGTCGCGCTGGAAACCGCCGACGTTACGCTTATGACCAGTGATCTCTCGCGTCTCGTGGAAGTGCTCGCGATCAGCAAGCGCTGCTATCGCGTAATTATGTTTAACTTTTGGGGAACAATCGGCGTGGATACCGTCGGCATTATATTGGCGTTTTTCGGTCTGCTTGCGCCGATCATAGCGGCGCTCATTCACGTCGGCTCGGAATTGGCTTTCATTCTCAATTCCGCCCGGCTATTCCGCCAACAACCACCCAGACCTTCTTGACGGCTGGGCTACGTTCTACTGCGAGAACCAAACTCTAGCCTGCGCCGAACATTGATCTGCGATGGCGCTGGCAGCCTTTGGCGACAGCAAAATAATGGATGGTCAAATCACTCTCTGGCAGGTCGTCGCGGCCTATGTTTTCGCCCTTGCCGGTGGATCCATCAGCACATCACTGCACTTAGCGCACAAGCCGCTTTGCGCGCTGATTAGTTTCGCAGCCGGAACCCTTCTGGGCGTAACGCTCTTTGCCATTTTGCCCGAAAGCTTGGGCGACAGTGCTTGGTGGGCTGTAGCTTTGGCGGCGGCAACTGGATACGCCCTGTTTTTCTTCATCAGCAAATACGTCCACCATGTCTGCCCCGCCTGTGCGGCCAGCCACTTCGACGCAGACGCGACGCGACATTTTAGTGAAATCGCGACTGCGCTGATTGTGGCACTGGCGATTCACAGCACGACCGACGGTTTGGCGTTGGGAATTCAACAGGAGGCTCCTGCAACGGACGCGACGAAGTGGTCGCTGTTCGCTGCGCTTTGCATTCACAAAGTTCCGGAGGGCCTCGCACTGGGGAGTCTTTTGATTGGCGCTGGTTTGCAACGCAGCGGTGCGCTCGGCTGGGTTGCCGCAGTCGAAGCAACGACTCTCCTCGGTGGCGTGATTGGCTATTTCTTCCTGGCGAAGGTTTCCACGTTTTGGCTCGGATTAATCATGGCGCATGTCGGCGGTGGATTTTTCTATCTGGCCGTACACGCGGTATTGGGAGAACTGATCAAGCATGGAAAGGCACTTGTGCTGACGAGCTTTTCTGCTGGGTTGGCCTTGATTGGGATTCTTAACATTTGCTTAAGGATGCTCGCGCCCTAGCGATTGCATTTTGCGTCATGCACTCATTCCATTATTGCGACAAAAGCTTTGGAGCCTGATTAAGTATTGTTGTGACTGAATCCATGAAAACTTAATGCCACATCATGTCTCGCGGACATTCACATTCGCTCGCGAATTTCGATCGCGCATTCATCATCGGAATTCTACTGAACTCCGGGTTCGTCGCGATCGAAGCGGTCTTTGGTTTCTTCGCCCACTCGCTCGCATTGCTCGCCGACGCGGGTCACAACTTCGGCGACGTGTTGGGGCTGGTGATGGCCTGGACGGCCAGCTATCTCGTTAGGCGTGCGCCGACTCGCCGCCACACTTACGGATTCCGTGCGTCTTCAATTCTCGCTGCGCTCGGCAACGCGATTATCCTGCTGGTTGTTACGGGGGCGCTTTCGTGGGAGGCAATTCGGCGGCTGATCCATCCCGAGCCCGTCATGGGAACGACCATGATCTGGGTCGCTGCGGTTGGTGTCGTTATCAATAGCGTAACCGCTCTGATGTTTATGTCAGGCCGCAAACGGGACCTGAATTTGCAGGGCGCCTTCATGCACATGGCGGCCGACGCCGCGGTCACGTTCGGCGTCGTGGTCGCGGGCATCGCGATTTACTTCACGCAATGGCTCTGGCTTGATCCGCTCATTAGTTTGCTGATCGGTGTCGTCATCGCGGTCGGCACTTGGGGATTGCTCCGCGAGTCACTTAATCTCTCGCTGGCTGCCGTACCCACGGGTATTGATTCCGCCGCCGTGGAAAATTATCTCTCCAAACTGCCCGGGGTTGCCAAAGTCCACGATCTCCACATTTGGGCCATGAGCACGACGGAGATCGCGCTTACAGCGCATCTCGTAAAGCCAGATGGAAAGATCGACGATCCGCTTTTGGCTCGGATCCAAGATCAACTGCACGATCGCTTCGGCATCGGGCATATGACCATTCAACTGGAATGTGGCGGCCCCGATAGCTTATGTGCGCAGGAGTCCGCGCACGTGGTGTAGCCACGCTCTTCATTCGTGGCTAGCTTTGATTAGTGCATTCGTTTCGTTACCGCGACGGGCATCTCTACTGCGAAGACGTCGATCTTGCCCGTGTCGCGGAGGAGCTCGGCACGCCGACTTATGTTTACAGCGCGGGGACAATTCTCGATCACTACGCGCGACTGGATACTGCGCTTCAGTCTCTCGATCACCTGATCTGTTACGCAGTCAAAGCAAATTCAAATCGCGCGATCCTGAAGTTGCTCGCCGATGCGGGCGCAGGTTTCGACATCGTTTCGGGCGGCGAACTTTATCGTGTGCTCGCTGCTGGTGGCGATCCCGCCAAATGCACGTTCGCAGGCGTGGGCAAATCGCGAGAGGAGATCGAGTACGCGCTAGAGCAGGGGGTTTACAGCTTCAATGTCGAGAGTGAAGCGGAACTGGAACAGATCGATCGCATCGCGGGCGTAAAAGAAACGCGCGCGCCGATTGCATTGCGCGTGAATCCCGATGTCGATCCGCATACGCACGAGTATATCTCGACCGGTTCGCGCGAAAATAAGTTCGGCATCGCGCTGGATCGCGTCGCTGCGGTTTACGAGCAAGCCGCCAAAATGTGCAACGTCGAGATGGTTGGCATCCAAATGCATATCGGCTCGCAAATTGCAGAGGCGAAGCCCTTCGCGAGCGCGATCGGAAAAGTGGCGCCCATCGTGCGAGAGCTGAAATCAAAATACGGAATCAAGTTCCTTAGCATTGGTGGCGGCATGGGAATTGTTTACCGGCGCGCACTCGAGAGCGGATCAGGCAAATGGTGGCGCGATCACGGTGGCGAATCGTTTGCGTTCAGCGTCCGCGATTATGCGGATGCGATTGTGCCAGAACTGTGCCAGTTACATCTTCGCGTTCTGGTGGAGCCTGGTCGTTTTCTTGTTGGCAACGCCGGTGTGTTGCTCACACGCGTGCGTTTCATTAAAAAATCGGGTGCGAAGAAGTTTGCGATTGTCGATGCTGGGATGAACGACCTCATTCGTCCTGCGCTTTATCATAGTTATCACGAGATTGTGCCGGTCTGTAGGGCGTCCGCCGCGGCGGACGCCAGTCAAAATTCGATTACGGGCACGAGCAAAAGGGCTGAGAAGATCGACATTGTTGGGCCGGTATGCGAGTCGGGCGATTTTCTTGCTCTGGATCGGGAGATGCCTGAGCTCCATGAAGGCGATCTGCTCGCCATCATGAGCGCCGGCGCGTACGGCCTTGTGATGGCTTCCAATTACAATTCGCGTCCGTTGCCCGCGGAAGCGCTGGTTCGTGGCAACCAGCTTGCGCCGATTCGAAAACGGCAAACTTGGGAGGATCTAGTGGCGGGAGAGATCGATCCGAAGTGGTAGGGACGGACCGCCGGGCCGTCCGCGAATGCAATGCGGGTCCTCGGCGCGCTCGGCGATCGCGCCCTACCACTTGCAGAACTTCGCGTTCAGCATAAATAGTCCCTGCCTGTGATGATAAAACGCTTCTTACTCGTTTATTTTTTGTCGATATTTGCGCTTGGCTCCCAAGCGGCTTCCCCGGTGTCGGGCGAATATATCATTCTTGTCGGTGGCCCATCGATGTATCAATGGGAAAAGTACAAGACTTATCCGCACGATCATTGGTGGGCGAACTTTATTCGGGCTGCGCGTATACGCACCGAACAATTGCGAACCGAGCTCGGATCGGACGCAAAGATCACTTGGCTCGTTTACCGACAGGGTTATGAAGATCGCGCCAAACAGGAACACCAGGACCTAATCAGCTTGATTGGTTCCGTGCGCGATAAACTTAATCTCAACCTCGTATGGTTTGGCCCGGGTTCCGCGGTGATTAACTATCTAAACAATGGCCAGCCGCGAGATCAGGTGAAGGTCATCGGCTTTGAATATTTCGGCCACTCGAACCGGGCGTGTTTCATGTTCGATTATAGCAACAATATCGACAGTGCTTGTAAATCGTGGTTGCATGATAGCGAGCTTACGAAGATCAATCGGCGGGTTTTTGCTCGCCACGCCTACGCGAAGAGTTGGGGCTGTCATACCGGTGAGGAAATGTCGAAGAAATGGTACGCCGCTACGGGTGTGCACATGATTGGTGCAGTCGGAAAGACTCAATACATGATGGAAGAGCTGCCTGTCCTCGTTTCACAGACCGACAAGTGGGTGAACTAAATTTCGGATTTCGGATTTTGCATTTCGGATTTAACATCGCGAGCACGCGATGAATTTCGGTCGGCTATCGGCTCGTTATCACCAGTTGGGCTTTTGTCATTCCGAGCGAAGTCGAGGAATCTCTCGAAACTATTCTGAACGGGACGATTCTGCCCAAGGGTTATGAAGTTCCCGGAATTATCAGCACTCTACCATCAGCCGCTGTTCGATCTCATTTCGCAAAGCCGGGCTGTTCATCTTCAGCATTGGCGTGGCGAAGAAGTGCAGCGGTGCAGCTTGCTTAGCATCAAGACCGGCGGCTGCAGTGAAGACTGCGCTTATTGTGCGCAGTCCGCTCATTATTCCACCGGCCTCGAGCGCGAAGAATTGTTGTCTCTGGAAGAGGTCATGACTGCTGCGCACCGGGCGCGTTCACAAGGCGCGACGAGGTTTTGCATGGGTGCGGCCTGGCGCGGCGTACGCGATGGCTCTGAAAAGTTTGAGCGCGTGCTCCAGATCGTCCGGGAAGTAAGCCAGCTCGGGATGGAGGTATGCGTTACTCTCGGAGAAATCGGCTCGGTGGAGGCGCACAAACTTAAAGCCGCCGGCGTTACGGCCTACAACCATAACCTCGACACTTCTCCCGAGTTTTATCCGGAAATTGTGAGTACGCATACATTTCAGGACCGCCTCGACACCATTGCAGCCGTGCAGGAAAGCGGTATGTCGGTTTGTTGCGGCGGGATCATCGGCATGGGGGAAACCGAAGCCGATCGGCTGCGAATGCTCGAGGTATTGAGCAACCTCGATCCGCCTCCGGAAAGTGTGCCGATCAATTGTTTAATGCCGATGCCGGGTACACCACTGAGCGATCAACCGGCAGTCGACATTTTCGAGCTGGTTCGTTTGATTGCGGTAACACGAATCGCACTGCCGAGGGCGCGAGTTCGCCTGGCAGCCGGGCGCACCCGGCTTTCACGCGAGGGTCAGGCACTCTGTTTTTTCGCAGGCGCGAATTCAATTTTTTACGGCGACAAACTTCTAACCGCGAAGAATCCCGCTGCTGATTTGGACGTTGCTCTCTTGCGCCAACTCGGGCTGCAGCCTCAAGCAGTGACGAGTTCATAGCCGCCACCGGACACTCCGGCTGGGAGGCCGTCGCTCTTCACTCCCAAGAGCTAAGATTTAGATCGACATCTGTCAGGGGTTTTGCGATGAAGCCTTTCGGGGCTCGATGGGACTTAACAAGAACCTCAACAGAAAGAGATTATGGACTGGAAAAAATTCTTCATCGCATTCGTTGCAGCGTTTGGTTTCATCTTCCTGTTTGGCTTCCTCTGGTACGGCAAGCTGATGCATGGTGCGCATCAGGAAGTGCCAATACTTTGGCGAACCGAAGCCGATTTTGGCAATCACTTCTCAACGCTCGTTTTTGGGCACATTGTGATGGCATTCTTCCTCACGTTACTTTGTGCACGTTTTGTCCCGGGGGGTGGCCCAGGCGCCTGCGCGACGCTGGCGATTCTTGTAGCGCTGATATATGCCGGAGCTGACCTGATCACTTTCGCGGTACAGCCCCTGACGACCAAGATCCTCTGCGGTTGGATTGTTGGCGACTTGATTCAATTCGCGATTGCTGGCGCAATTATCGGCGCGATCTACAAGCCAGCGCCTGCGCATACTACGTTTGTAAAGGAACGCTCGCCTTAACGGATTCGCCCGCGTCGTCGCAACTCGATAGACTTTAGGAGTAAAGCTATTCATGAAGCGATTCATCCTCGCGTTCATCGCCGCGTACGTATTCATTTTTGCCTGGGGCTGGCTGCTTAACGGCGTTTTTCTCAAAGACGTTTACGCAGAAACGCCGAATCTCTGGCGATCGCAAAGTGAAATGATGAGCTTGTTTCACTGGATCATTACTGGCCAGGCGCTTTTGGTTTTCGCGTTCGTCGCGATTTATGCGAGCGGCTTCGCTGGCGGCGGGGTGATTTCGGGAATTCGGCTTGGTATTCTGCTGGAAATCGCAGCGATCGGCATGCGTCTGGCCATCTATGCGGTCCAGCCATTTCCCGCGAAGTTGATCATTTACGGCAGCATAAGCGGCCTCATCGAGATGATAATCGTCGGCGCGATCGTTGGGGCGATTTACAAACCCGCAGTTGGGCGAACGGCTTAGCGACGGACTCGCGTTCGATCTATACCGATTTGGAGTTGGATGTTGGGCGTTGAACGTTGAACTTTGACGTCCATGGAAAAACCTTCGCAAACTCCAGCAGCCCTGGGCTACCGGATGCCGGCGGAATGGGAACCGCACACCGCGACCTGGCTCTCATGGCCACGGCGCGAAGGAATCAGTTTCCCGGATTCATTCGATCGCGTCATGCCGGCGTTGCGAGCAATGGTCGAGGCGCTGATCGAGTCGGAACAAGTTTGCATCAATATCCGCAATGGCGCGCACCAGGCCCAAGCGCGCGAGGTGTTACGCGGATTACCAATGGAACAAATCTCGCTTCATCTGGTCCCCACAAACGAACCGTGGTGCCGCGATCACGGACCGATATTTCTCACGCGTGATCTCGATCCAAAACCCGCCACAGGACGGATTCGCCGGGACAAACTTGCGGTTGTGGATTGGGATTACAACGCTTGGGGCAACAAATATCCGCCATTCGATTTGGATGAAGTGGCGCCAACGCGCGTCGCAGAAATTCTCGATGTTCCAGTGTTTTATCCGGGCATGATTTTGGAAGGCGGCGCGATTGATGTGAATGGCGCGGGCGCACTGCTTACCACCGAATCATGCTTGCTAAACAAGAATCGAAATCCAAGTCTGTCGCGTGACGAAATCGAACAACGCCTGCGGGATTATCTTGGGGTTCGCGACATTCTCTGGCTCGGCGACGGCATCGCCGGCGACGACACGGACGGTCACATCGACGATCTCGCGCGATTTGTCTCGGAAAAAACAGTCATAACCGCCATCGAAGAAAATCAGTCCGACGAAAATTACGAGCCGCTCCAAGAGAACCTCGCGCGGCTGCAGGCAATGAAAATTAACGGTCGCGGGACCGAGGTGCTCACGGTTCCGATGCCGAAGAAGATCATGCGCGAAGGACTACGGATGCCGGCTACGTATGCAAACTTCTACATCGCAAACAGTTGCGTGCTGGTGCCAACGTTTGCCGATCCCGCGGACGAAGCCGCGTTGTCGATTCTGCGCGAATGCTTTCCAAATCGCCGAGTTATCGGGATCGATTGCCGCGAGCTAATTTGGGGACTCGGCGCATTTCATTGCCTTACCCAGCAACAACCAGCCATTTGATTTCTGCAGTGGCACTCTGCGAGCGCCGGACGAATGATGCGGGCGATCATAGACCGCCGCTACAGGTGTCAATCAGCCGTTGACCCCGGTTTGTAACCGCTACTTAAAATTGCGTCGTGAAGATCGGGCGGGTGCGTTTTGCGGGCGTCAAACGTGATAATGACGCGCTGATGCTCGAGATCGGCCTTTACGTCTTTCACTCCAGCAATTTTTTTCAGCACGGGTCCGAGTTTGCGCACGCATTCATCACAGTTTTCGCCTGCGGTCGCGATCTCGATGGTTTCCAAGATGGCGTGATCGGCGCGTTCCGGAAAAAACGGATCTGACGGGTCAGGGTCGTTTGGTCGTGCAGGGTCCATCGTCTTTTGATTTTTCTTAATCTAACGTGCGAGACCCGCGTAGCGGCCGTCTTGTGCCGTTTGTCATGTTGAGCGACGCGAAACATCTCTGACTATTGGTCTTGTGAGTGGGTAGCAAGAAATGATCCGAAATTCTTCGCTTCGCTCAGAATGACAGGCTACGCGGCTACGCTTTACGCGTGCAATCAGCACAGAGCTGAAGACCGGTGTTACCGAGATTCCAACTGCTGGCGCGACGCCACTTCGCGGGCTACCGGCTCGAGCACCCGCCAGACGGTTTCGGCAAGAATCTTCTGGCCGGCTGCGTTTGGATGAATTCCATCGGACAAATTCAGTGATGGATCGCCTGCTACGCGCCGCAGGAGATACGGTACGAGCGCCGCGCCATCTTTGGCAGCGAGATCGGCAAACATCTTGCCAAACGCGGAAACATAATCATCGGTCGTATAATTGGGTAGTTGCATCCCCGCAATCACAACGCGCATCCGTGGATTTCGCGTTTTCACCTTATCGATGATCTGTTGAAGATTGTTCTGGATTTGATCAACAGACACTCCTCGAAAGGCGTCGTTGATTCCGAGCTCCAGAATGAAGATATCGATCTTACGTTTCATATGAGCCGGAAGCCGCTCCAAGCCGCCTTCCGTGGTGCCGCCGGCGGCGCTGGCATTGATTACCCGAAAATTCAGGCCGGCCGCGCGCAATTTCTTTGCGAGCAGCATCGGGTAGGCTTCGTTTGGCGCGAGTCCGAAACCCTGGGAGAGACTGTCGCCCAGGACTAAAATCGTTTTCGTTTCGGCAGCAGAAGCCGGCGGTGCGAACAGAATCGACAAGATCGCGAGGGGCAATGCGATGGCGGAGCGCATTAAAAAACGTCCAACGCTCAATGCCGAACGTCCAATCTCGAATTCAGATTCAGAATTCAACATTGATCGTTGGGAGTTGGACGTTGGGCGTTTTCCGCGTATCGGTTTAACCCTTCAATCTTCAACTTTCTTTTATGGCCAATTACGCAATCAACGGTTTCGGGCGCATCGGACGCAACGTCCTTCGCGCCATGACACAAAAACAAGTCCAGCAAGTCCTCGCCATCAACGATCTCACTGACACGCATACTCTGGCGCATTTGCTCAAATGGGATTCGGTGCACGGCAAATTCGACGGCGAGATCGGTTACGATGACGAGAACATTATCGTGCGCGGCCACAAAATTAAGATCCTAAAAGAGCGCGATCCGGCCAATCTGCCCTGGAAAAAACTGGACATCGATGTCGTGCTCGAATCGACGGGTCTCTTTACCGACCGTGACAAGGCCGAGCTGCATTTGAAGGCGGGAGCGAAACGAGTGCTGATCAGCGCCCCCGCGAAAGACCCTGACGTCACGATTTGCCTCGGTGTAAACGACGGCGTCTACGACCCCGCGAAGCATAAAATTGTCTCCAATGCGAGCTGCACCACGAATTGCCTCGCGCCGATAGCAAAGGTTTTGCACGACAAATTCGGCATCGCCCACGGATTCATGAGCACGATCCACAGTTACACGAATGACCAGCGCATCCTCGATTTTCCGCACAAGGATTTGAGACGCGCGCGAGCAGCAGCGATCAACATCATTCCTTCTACAACAGGCGCGGCGAAGGCGATCGGCGAAGTCATTCCGGAATTGAAAGGAAAACTGAACGGCGGCGCGTTTCGGGTGCCCACTCCGGACAGTTCGGTTACAGACTTCACCGCCGTGCTGGAGAAAGACGCGACTGTGGATGCGATTAACACCGCATTCAAAGAAGCTGCGTCGGATAAAAGCTACAAAGGCGTGGTCGAATACAGCAATGAAGCGCTCGTTTCACAAGATATCGTGGGCAATCCACACTCCTGCATTTTCGACAGCCAATTGACGCTTATGCTTGGCAACAGGTTCCTGAAAGTGGTTGGCTGGTACGACAACGAATGGGGCTACAGCAATCGCTGCGTGGAACTGATGGAAATGCTGGGAAAATAGCAACTCTTGCTCATGCTCCTGCTCACGATCGAAGCATGAAAACTTACTTTGATCACGAAAGACTCGATGTATACCAGGAGGCGATAGCGTTCTGCGGTTGGGCCGGCGACTTGCTGAGCGACGTTGCTGGTAAAGCTGCGGCAAAAGATCAACTCGATCGCGCTTCGACTAGCCTGCCACTGAACATCGCGGAGGGAAATGGGAAATTCTCGGATGCTGATCGATCCAGATTCTTAGAAATCGCTCGCGGTTCGGCCTTAGAGTGCGCGGCATGTCTGGACGTGCTCGCTGTGCGAAGGCTCGTCGATACCGAGCGAGTTGTTCCCGCGAAAGAGCAACTCGTGCGAATCGTTAACATGCTCATGGGAATGTTGAAAAGATTTTCGGGACGCGCGGAGTTCTTGCGAGAGGGTGAAGGAAAACATGCTGTCGGATTCGATCATGATCATGATCATGATCACGAGCACGATTGAGAAATGACGAAGCTCTCACTTCGTGATCTTGATGTGCGCGGAAAACGCGTGCTGGTGCGGGCGGATTTCAACGTGCCGACCGAAACGCGTGGCGGCAAGATTCGCATCACTGACGACACGCGGATTCGTGAAACTTTGCCCACGATCAACTATCTGCGAGAGCACGGCGCGAAAACGATTTTGATGTCGCACTTTGGCCGGCCCAAAGGCAAGCCAGTTGAAAAATATTCACTTCGTCCGATCGGCGATTATTTGCACACGCTGATTCATCAGCCGGTCATTTTCAGTCACGACACGATTGGCGACGTGCCGGAAAAAATCATCGAGCACATGCAGAATGGCGACGTGGCGCTCCTCGAGAACTTGAGATTCCAGCCCGGTGAAGAAGCAAACGATCCCGATTTTGCCAAAGCGCTCGCCAGTCTCGGCGATCTTTACGTCAACGATGCTTTTGGCGCCGCTCATCGCGCGCATGCGTCCACAGTGGGAATCACAAAATTTGTAGAGGAGTCAGCCATGGGTTTTCTGATGGAAAAAGAGTTGAAACACCTGCGTGACGGTCTTGATAAACCAGCCAAGCCCTTTGTTGTCATTTTGGGCGGCGCGAAGGTCTCCGATAAAATCGGGGTTTTGAAAGCGCTAATGGAAAAGGCCGACGTGATTTTGATTGGCGGCGCAATGGCGAACACATTTCTGAAAGCCGAGGGGATTCCGGTCGGCTCAAGCAAGGTCGAATCGGATAAACTCGATCTTGCGCGCGAACTTCTCGAGATGGCCAAGAAACGCGGCGTGAAATTCTTGCTTCCAATTGATGCGGTGGAAACAGACGAAATTCGCCCCGGCGCAAACATGCGAAACACAAGCCGGCTCTCGCCACAGCATGGGATCAGTGATGGATGGCAGGCAGTCGATATCGGCGCGGCGACGATCGCGCTTTACCAGGAAGAAATTGCCAAGGCCGAAACGATTCTGTGGAACGGGCCGCTGGGCGTGTTCGAAATTCCAGAGTTTGGGGAGGGGACGATGGCGATCGCGGAAGCGCTGGCGCAGTCGGGTGCGACGACGATCATCGGTGGCGGCGATTCGGTGACGGCGGTGAAACAAGCCGGGCTTGCCGGCAAGATGACGTTCATCTCCACCGGTGGCGGCGCATCGCTTGAATTACTGGAAGGCAAGGAATTGCCTGGCGTGGCCGCGTTAAGCGACAGGAAATAAGCTGTGCCAGTTCGCGAGTCCGTTTCGAAGGTTCATGTTGAATCTCCAGCGCCGCGCAAACCGACCGAGCACAAGACTATCATCTGGGCGCTGACTAATTCGGCCATTGGTGTAGCTGCATTCCTTATCACTTGCGTAGGTCTACACGCGATCCTGCCATTTCCAGAAATCGATGGTGGGGTCTCGCAGAAATTCCGATTTTTCGCCGCGCATAAGGATGAATTTGACACACTCTTTATCGGATCGAGCCGGATCTACTTTCAGATTTCACCCGCTATTTTTGATCGCGTCACGCGCGAGAGCGGGCTGCCGACGCACAGCTTCAACTTCGGTATTGGCGGCATGTATTTGCCGGAATCCGCTTACCTGCTTGAACAGATTCTGAACCTGAAACCGCGCAACTTGAAATGGGTTTTCATTGAATACGATGAACTCCAAACCAAGTGGTCCCCCGAAAACCAGACCAGCCGTCGGGCACTTTATTGGGCCGACTGGAAACGAGTATCGCTCCTTTTGCGAAAACTTAGCGACGCCGGCACGGCTCCGCTATGGCTGCCGAATCCCGCAAAGCTTCGCGACATTATGCTCCGTCAAAAAAAAGAGAAAAACACGCGTAGCCTACTGACATTTTATGCGGGGCAGCTTGAAAAAAACTATACCAACGTCGCAAGAGCGGCTGATATTCCGGACCATTTCTTGAGTCGCGACACAAAGGAACGTCGTGCAAGCTACCTCGGCGCAGCTAGCGATGGGTACGTGACCAGACCGAATCGAATGTCCGCCGGCCAGGCCGCAGCGTATGAGCGGGGACTGGCGGATGCGATGGCCCAAGCCGGCACACGTCGGCTTTCACCTTATACGGTGGAAGCCTACCGGCAGTGCGCGCAGGAAGTCAGGAATATTGGAGTCGCGCCAATCTTTTTGATCACGCCCAGCATGACACAAATTAACATCGCCACCGAAAGTGTCGGGGTGCCGGGCGTTGTGATGGCGTTTAATAATCCGCGGGATTATCCAAGCCTCTATCGCAGCAGCGTACGGCGCGACGGACAACATCTAACCAAATCAGGGGCGGAAGAATTCACACGCATCGTGGCGGCGAATTTTGTGGAACTCGCGCGAGCAGGCGAAATCAAATGATCAACAATCAATGGCTGCCGGTTTAACTTCGCTTCCCATTCTCTGTCCGAATGTCTTTCGTTGAATTTCGGTTCCTCTGGTTTTTTCTGGCCGTGTTCATCGTCTACTGGACGATGCGCAACAACGCCGCGCGAAAGGTGTGGCTTCTCCTCTGCAGCTATTGTTTTTACGCGGCTTGGAACTGGAAATTTACATTCCTGGTTCTCGGGTCCACGACGGTGGATTACATCGTCGGACAAATGCTCGGACGAAGCGAACGTCCGGCATGGCGGCGCTTCTGGATTGCCACCAGCGTATGCGTCAATCTCGGTGTCCTGGCTTTTTTCAAATACTTTAACTTTTTTGTATCTTCGGCGTCCGGGTTTCTGGCGTGGCTTGGTTTACCGGCGAGCGTGAACACGCTCAACATTATTCTGCCAGTCGGCATTAGCTTCTACACGTTTCACTCGATGAGCTACACGATCGACGTGTACCGCGGGAAGCAGCGTCCCATTTCGAATTTTGTCGATCTTTCGTTGTTCGTGAGTTTTTTCCCGCCACTGGTCGCAGGGCCGATTGTGCGCGCAGTGTACTTTCTGCCGCAGCTCGTTTCGGCCAAGAAGTTTTCCAATGTCGACGTGCGGGGCGCAGTGATGTTATTCCTGGCGGGATTCATCAAGAAGGCCTGCATCGCTGATGGAGTCGCGCCGACCGTCGACCGCTACTTCGCTCATCCGGCGGATTTCACGGCAGCGAGCGCGTGGATTGGTGTGCTGTTCTACGCCATCCAGATTTACTGCGATTTTTCCGGCTACACGGACATGGCCATTGCTGCTGCCCGGCTGCTTGGGTACCAATTACCGAACAACTTCCAGTTTCCCTACCTTGCCCGGAACGTCTCTGATTTCTGGCGGCGCTGGCACATTAGTCTCTCGAGCTGGCTCCGCGATTATCTCTACATTCCACTCGGTGGAAATCGCGGCTCGCGCGGGTTTGCTTACCGTAATGTCATGATCACGATGCTGCTCGGCGGCCTATGGCACGGAGCTGCGTGGACGTTTGTTATCTGGGGCGCGTTACATGGAACCGCCCTGCTCATCCATCGCGAGTGGACCCGCTTTACCGAGGGTCTGAAGTGGGCTGCGCGGGGGATGCGCTGGTTCGCATGGCCTATTACGATCTATGCGGTATGTGTTGCGTGGATCTTGTTTCGCGCGCACGACCTTGGCAGTGCGGGAACAATACTAAAGCAGTTTGTCCTGTTTCGCGGCGGCGGTAACGAACATTTCCACCGATGGTTCCTTTTGCTGATTGGCGGGCTTGCCTTAATTCATTGGCTCAATTCTCGCCGATGGTTTGCAGAATCATGGCGGCAATGGCCTGCCCCAGTCTTCGCGGCGGCTTACGGTTGCACTTTTGCGGTCGTCCTCTTATTTGTTCCGCCGCACTACACGCCGTTCATCTATTTTCAGTTCTGAGTCTGCGGCCAGGGACGGAATTACATGCGTAAGAAAAACGTGGCCGCGCTGCTTGTCATCCCGAGTGTACCGAGGGATCTCACGAGTGACGAAAGATTTGCCACCCCTCGAAAAGTTGGGAGGTTCCACGCTTCGCTCGGAATGACAACTGAATCACATGAGAAAAAAAATCGTTGCCGCTAATTGGAAGATGAACATGACACAGGCCGAGTCGGCGCGATTTGTCGAATCGATGCTGCTGGATCTGGGTGATATCACGGATGTGGAAGTGGTGATCGTGCCGCCGTTCACCGCGATTGCAAAAGTAATGGAAGCACTCGGCAAAGCGCAGAACATAAAGGTCGGCGGACAAAACATGTATTGGGAGAAGAACGGCCCTTTTACCGGCGAAATCAGCGCTGCGTTGCTTCGCGACTTGTTTGTGCATTACGTCGTGCTCGGGCACAGCGAACGCCGCACTTTGTTTGGCGAGACCGACGAAATTGTGAATCGAAAAGTCCGCGCCGCGCATGAGGCGACGCTGCGTCCCATTGTTTGTATCGGAGAAACGCTCCAGCAGCGGGATAGGGGCAATGTGGACAAAATATTATCGATCCAATTACGTGGCAGTCTCGCTGGCCTCACCCCAAAAGAATTACAGGAGACAGTGATTGCATATGAGCCGGTCTGGGCCATCGGCACCGGCCGCAATGCGACGCCCGCTCAGGCGCAGGAAGCCCACGCGTTCATTCGCCACACTTTGCACCAAATGGCCGATGAGACCACGGCCGAGCGTGTGCGCATTCAGTACGGTGGCAGCGTGAAACCAGAAAACGCAGGCGAACTCATGAGCCAACCAGACATTGACGGCGCTCTCGTCGGGGGTGCAAGTCTCGACCCGCGCAGCTTCGTTCAAATCGTCAAAGCCGCGCGCGACAGGTAGGCGCGACCGTCGGGCGCGCCGCGGTTCGACTCGCAAGAATCCGGTCGCCAGGGCGACACAGATTCTTCCTGTCGTGAGCTTTTAGAGTGACCAGGAGGGCTCACGCCGCGATTCAAGTAAAAACTCATGCGGAAATCAAGCCTGCAATTAGCTTACGAAAGGGCGAAAGCGAACACAGCAATCTGGGGAATTTGTTTTTGGAGAGACGCCAGATAGGTAAACTCAATTTTGATTGAATGAGGCGCACGTTTTTTATCGTCGGACCCACTGCGACGGGGAAATCCGAACTGGCAGCAGATGTCGCTCGTGAAATAGGGGCAGAAATCGTGAGCGCGGACGCATTTCAAATTTATCGCGGGCTCGATCTCCTCACTGCAAAACCGGACGCCGCAACTCTGGCCAAGGCTCAGCATCATTTAATTGGCACGACGCCTCTTCGTGAAGAGATGAACGCTGAAAAATATCGGCGCGCGGCGTCACGCGTGATTGATGAAATTCATTCGCGCGGCAAACTCGCAATCGTTGTTGGGGGCAGCGGGCTCTATGTCAAAGCGCTTACCCACAGACTGGCGCCACTGCCCGAATCGGATCCAAAGCTGCGCGAGAGATTGAACGCGATGAGCTTGGATGAATTGCGCTCTCGACTTAGTGAACTCGACTCCGAAGCCGCGGGGAGGATTGACATGAAGAATCGCCGTCGCGTGGTTCGAGCCGTGGAGATTTGCCTGCGCACCGGAAAGCCGGTGTCCGAAGTTTTAGCCGGAGTCGGTGACTCCGGCCAGCCGGGATCAACGATCCCGGCTACAGGTGTTTTCGTTTTCCGCGACCGAGAAGAGCTTTATGCCCGAATTAATCAGCGAGTGGAAGCAATATTCGAAAGCGGCGTCATCGAAGAAGTGCGCGCCGCCCGAGAGGTGAGTGCCACTGCATCGCAGATGATCGGTTTTCGCGAAATTCGTCAATTGCTCAATGGTCCCGCCGACGCGGGATCGATCTCGCAATGCATGGCCGCGATTCAGCAGGCGAGCCGTCGATACGCCAAAAGACAGTTGACCTGGTTTCGGCGACAAACTAATTTTTCACCGCTGAACTTGTCGCTTCTTACTCACAACGAAGCAGGTATTTTGCTCCGAAACCGATTGGAGCCTCGAAAGTTTTCGGGTGTTCGCGCGAAGGAATGATTGAGACGCGTCAGCAAAAAACGCAGGAGCGCGCGCTCCTGATTGGCTTGGAAAGGCAAGGCGTCTCGAAATGGGACTTGCAGGATTCGCTCGAAGAACTGCGAGAACTCGCGAGTTCCGCAGGAGCGACGGTAGTTGACACGGTTACACAAAAGTTACCGAGACCCACCGCGCCGTACTACATCGGTCGCGGCAAGGCAGAGTTGATCAAAGATTCGTGTCAGAATCAGCAGGTGACCTCCGTCATTTTTAATGATGAACTTTCGCCTGCGCAGGGTCGCAACCTGGAGAATTTGTTCGCGCGCAAGGTTCTCGATCGAACGCAGTTGATTCTCGATATCTTTGCGCAGCGAGCGCGCAGCCGGGAAGGTCGATTACAAATTGAGCTGGCTCAGTTGCAATACCTTTTGCCGCGACTTACCCGGATGTGGCATCACTTGTCACGACAGACCGGTGGGATCGGCACCCGTGGGCCCGGCGAAACACAATTGGAGGTTGATCGCCGGCGCGTCCAGGAGCGAATAGCGCGGCTTGAGCGAGAGCTCGAAGCAGTGCGCAAAACGCGCGCAATCCAGCGTGAAGGACGCAAACGACATCAGTGGCCTGTCGCCGCAGTGGTTGGTTATACGAATGCTGGCAAGTCCACCCTGCTGAATTTGCTCACGGGCGCGGATGTTGTTGCCGAAAACAAACTTTTTGCGACGCTTGATCCGACCACGCGCAGCTTCGTTTTGCCTAATAAACAACGCGTCCTTCTCACCGACACAGTCGGATTCTTGCGAAAACTTCCTCACACGTTGATCGAGTCGTTTAAGGCCACGCTGGAAGAAGTGAGCGAAGCCGACCTGCTCATTCATATTGTCGATCTTAGTCATCCTCGGGTGGACGAGCAGATGGAAGCAGTCGATGGCGTGATCAAGGAATTGGATGCCTACGGCAAGCAAACGCTGATCGTGTTTAACAAGATCGATAACCTGCCCAATCATGAACTGGCCGATTCATACGTGAAACGCTTTCCCGGAAGCGTCGCGATCTCTGCGCGAACCGGAGAAGGCGTTAACAAACTGGTACACGCGTTGGAAGACGCGCTCAGCTCGTGGCGGTTGCGCTCGCGGTTTCGTATTCCATCGAATGAATCCGCGTTAATCGCCGAGATCCATCGAGTCGGCCACGTGCTAGAGCTGCGCTACGAAGGAAGCGACGCGGTGATCGTCGCCCATGTTCCACCACATTTGGAACAGAAACTCGCTGACTACGCCGCGCGAGACTGACCGATCAGATCGCGGACATTGGACTCAACGCTCTTCGCAATCTGCGACCAGCCCGAGCGGTCATTGGCTATTGATCCAAACTGGAGCGGATTTCCAATGGCCAACTTGATCGCGCCAGGTCGAGGAAAATTTCGCTCTGCCGGCAGAGCGTCAAAAGTTCCAATAAGACCGCATGGCACAACTGGCACGTTGGTTTCTGCCACCAGCATTCCTAGTCCATGCTTGAAAGGCATCATCGAGCCAGTACGGCTGCGCCTACCTTCCGGGAAGATGATGAAGATGGCTTTTTCTTCTTGTAATTTCAGGCGCAAATCCGCAAGGGCGTGCGGGCCGCAATTTTTTCGCCACATCGGCAATGCGTTGAGCATGATCGCCGAAAACGTGCTGGTCATTTTCGTTTGAAAGAAGACGTCGCCCGCGGCGATGGGGAAGGCGCGTTCGCGATGGCGGGGAGTGAGTGCCGCTCCAAGGGCCAGTGCGTCGAGATGACTGCAATGATTTGCTGCGAGCACAAACGGCCCGTGCGCCGGCAGCTTCTCGCGGCCGACGATCGTTAGTCGGTGTGCGATCGCGAAATAACTTCGCAGCAGCGAAAAACAAGCATGGTGCGCAAGGCTTTCGAGAAGTCCGCTTTCGCGTCGCACGCTGCGAAACCGTTCGCTTGGAGTCAGGCCCGTGTCGTGGGCTGGCTGGAGGTTCCAGGGTTCCATCAGATTTTCCAGCCGGTGAAAATTTGTTGCTGTTGCCCTACAGCGAAACCGACAAAGTAATTGACATAGTGAAACACGGCAGGCGCAACAAGAATCAGGCTATCGAACCGGTCGAGAATGCCACCATGTCCAGGAATGAGTTTTGAGGTGTCTTTGAGCCCGAGGTCACGTTTGATCGACGACAGCATCAGATCGCCGAATTGCCCTACCACGCTGACAATGATGCCAAGGCCCAACAGGCGTACGGGCGTGTCAAGCGCAGTGTCAAACCAGACAAAATGTGCGCCAAGGGCAAAGAGTGGCGTAGTTAGCGCGATTGCTCCAAGCGCGCCTCCTACCGTTTTGTTCGGACTGGTGTTGGGGACAAATTTTCGACGACCAAATAAATGGCCACAGATGTAAGCAAAGATGTCATTAAGTTCCACGGCGAAGATGATCAGCAAGAGAATCGGGCGGTAGTTCCAATCGTTTGCCATGTTGCCAAGGTTGCCGAGCGCGCTTCCGAAAAGAGCGAACCCGAGCACACCCAGGCCGACGCGCTGAATGTAGCCCTTGGGTTGATCAGGGATCAATCCGCCGATGGCGATCAGCGCGACTGTCAGCGGAAACAAGGCAACAAAGAGTCGATACCAGTTATCCAGGATCGAAAACGTGAGTAAGAGAATGCCAATAACCACGATAAAACTGATCGTTCGTTCCCGAAACAAGCCTGTGATGCGGGCATATTCGCGATAACAAAGAAAACTTAGCGTCGCGACAGCTAGGATGGTCCAAAAAGCGCCTGCCAGAATCGGAATCAGGATGAACAGTGCCAGCCAGATCCAGGATCGATAACGGTCCCAGAGTTCCTTTCTCTTATCGCTGGAGCTGTTGGCTGCCCGGGTCGCAACAAGAATCAGCACTGGTGCTAACAAGAACAAAGTGACAGCAGTCAGCGTGAGAACAACAGTCACGCGGTCGTCAAAGGCGTGGCGAAATCCAAAGAGTCGTTCGCGGGTGACCTCACTCATTTTAGGAGCCTGATGACGTACTCAGCCATGTCGCGCGAGAACGCTTTGGGCTGGAAGGCAAGACGCGAGCCGACGAGCATGTCCAGAGTGACCTGTAAGGAGCGAGCAACGCCGCCAGCCAGCCCAAAGCGTCCTCGCCCTCCGGGTTGTGTCGCTTTTTCGCCTCTCCGGGGTTGCTCGTCGGTTACAGACCGCCGCGGGTATGCGCCCTCCTCGCGCCTTGGAAAGACGAAAAATGGACAGCAACGCGGCAGGGTTGAGTACGTCATCAGGCTCCTAGCGCGTGTGCGATTCGACCGACTCGGCGAATAACCGTGATAACACAGCCTACGATGATTACGGCAAGGCCCAAGGTCATCAGACCGATCCGCAAATCACTAAAGTGAATCATCTGCCAGGACCGTGGCGTGATTGCTGCATAAACACAGATGAGAGTGACGGCGAGCATGCGATGTTGTTTTGCCATTGGCCCGCAGAACTCGTTAGGCGATCCGGCAATTTTTCCTGCTGCACGAACATAAGCGGTGAAGATGGCCAGAATGGTTGCGATGTAACCGAGTGTAACATTCCCGCCCCATGCAAAGCCGGCTCCAATAAGAACGGCCGCGTCGGAAATGCGGTCCGGAACCTCGTTGTAAAGTTCACCGGTTTTCGATGTGCGACTGGAGGCGATCGCAACCATCCCATCGAGCATGTTCGCAGTCAGACGTAATTGCGCGCCAAGCGCGGCGATGAGCCACAAGATTCGGTAGTCAGTAATTGAGGTCGCGCCGAGGGCGATGCCCGCGACAATGCAAGCACACATGCCTGCAATTGAAATTGCATTCGGTGAAACATTGCGTGAAGCGAGCCAAATCGTTGCTGCCTGCGCCCATTTTCGATTGCGCGTTGCGATTGGGCGGCGGTCGATTGCTTCGCTTGACGCTTCCTGCATACCAGTTACTGGCAACCGATAGCAGGTCATCACAGTAATGAGCAGAATAAAATGGCCTAGGGCCTTGCGGTTAGGACATCGCGCTTCGCTATCCCGATCAACTTGCAAGATCGACACCGGCGAGAATAATGCCGGCATGACGGCGCGCGAGCGGGTGAAACAATTAATCAAAGCCTTCCCGAAGGTTTACCCGACTGCGCATTGTGAGTTGGATTTTCGGAATCCGCTTCAATTGCTTGTAGCCACGATTCTTTCAGCGCAATGCACAGACAAGCGCGTCAATATGGTCACGCCTTTTCTGTTCAGGAAATATCGCACCGCGAAGGATTATGCGAATGCGCCGCAGACTGAGTTCGAGAACGCTATCAAATCGACTGGGTTTTATCGCAGCAAGACAAAAAGCATTCGCGGAGCCATGCGTGCAATCGCAGAGGAACACGGTGGAAAAGTACCCGACACGATGGAGGAATTAAACGCCTTGCCCGGCGTCGGACGAAAAACGGCGAATGTTGTGCTGG
>QHOS01000218.1 GCA_003219415.1 Verrucomicrobiota bacterium
AACCGGCGGGGAAGCGTGCCAAACGGTCAGAACGGAAGTTCGAACCAGCGCTTAGCTGATAAGACATGACGATTTCGCTCGGAATGACATATTAGCGGCAATGTCGATTTCACTTTTTCGGATTGCAGCTGCGCTTTGTTTCCTAGCCGTCGGGCTCGGCGCCTTCGGAGCACACGGCCTCAAGCAAACTCTCGAGAGACAAGGAATGCTCGATGTCTGGAACAAGGCTGTGCTTTATCATTTCATTCACGCGATCGCGCTGCTGATCCTTGCGCTTTATGGTGTCGCGAATCGCGGCGCATGGTGGTTACTCTTTGCTGGTATTTTCATTTTCAGCGGCAGTTTGTACGTGATGGCACTAACAAATCTTCGCTGGCTCGGAGCAATTACGCCCGTCGGCGGTCTTTGTTTTCTTGCAGGCTGGGCGTGGCTGGTGATCGCGCCGCGAGCGTAGGCCAAGTTGAATTGCAAAGGTGGAACGCGTCGTCCCCAACGCGTTAACAATTAATACCCTCAGCACATCTGACTTCCGGCATCGTCTTCAGCCTCCTTCGCGTAAAGCTACGGCGTGCCAAGGGAGAAGCCGATCCATCCTTGCCGTTTGATACAAGAATGCTGTTCCAGGGGTCCCCTTCTGATATACTACCGGCTCGATGTTTAACGCACTGTCGGAGGCAGAGCGAGATACGATCACAGCGGTCGTATTCGTCGGAACGTTTTTTGTCGCGTTCGGCGTGGGCCGGTTCTTGAAACGCCGCGCGGGAGTGCGCCTTGGCCTGCTGTTTCGCCTTTTCTGCCTGATTCTGGCGTTCTACGCCGCTATTGCCGTTTACGGCATCCACGCCTCCTGGCGAAACCATGTCGGCGCAGCGGCGATCTTGTTGAGCACGGCGCTGGTAGTCGCTCTGGTAAATCGGTACGTTTGGGATTTTTATTTCGAAAAGAAACGGCAGACCCCGATTCCTCATTTCCTCCGCGAGGTTGTCGGCGGAATCATTTTTTTAATCGTACTACTCTTTGTCCTGAGCTACGGCTATCACGCCGAAACACAATTGAAAGGACTGCTGGCCGGCTCGGGCGTTATTGCAATCATACTTGGTTTTGCCGGCCAAGGTTTCTTTGCGGGGATTATCGGCGGCGTAGCGATTCAGATTAATCGTCCTTACAAAGTCGGCGACTGGTTACAGGTCGGCGAGCGCTTTGCCGAAGTGATGGAGATCAACTGGCGTTCGACGCGATTGCGCACCAACGACGCCATTTACCTCGACATCCCGAACAATGAGATGGTGAGCCACACCATCGTTAACCTCCACTATCCAACTGTTGTCCATGCCATGCGGATTCGCGTTGGAGTTGAGTATAAAAACCCGCCCAGCCGCGTGAAGGATGCCCTGTTCCGAGCGGCCTCGACGGCGGAAGGCGTTCTGGCAGAACCAAAGACGAAGATCTTTCTGGTCGATTTTGCCGAATCCGCTGTGATCTACGAGGTCAAATTCTATATGGGCAATCACGCCAGAATTAACGAAGTCAACGATGCGGTGCGCACGAATGTCTGGTATGAGCTCAAACGGCAGGGGATCACCATCCCCTTCCCAATTCGAACACTGCACGTGGAGCGCAAAGGGGTCGCGTCAATGCATGAAGAACACCAGGAGGCACGCGCCATCTTGCGCGACGAAGCTTTGTTTGAGTGCTTGTCAGATCAGCAAATTGACAACCTCGTGCAGCAATCCCGGGTCAGTCATTTCGGACGCGGCGAGCGCGTTATCCGGGAAGGCGCAGAGGGGGAATCCATGTTCGTTTTGTTGAGGGGATCAGCAGAAGTTTCGATTTCGAAAAATGGTACTTCGATTCCCGTAGCCACCTTGAAGGCACCCGATTGTTTCGGCGAAATGTCTCTTCTCACCGGCGAACGTCGAACCGCGACGGTCCGCGCGGAGACCGATTGCCAGGTCATGGAAATTGGCAAGCCAGTAATGGCAGAGTTGCTCCGCGCTTCGCCCGATTGCCTGGAGCGGCTCAGCGAACTGCTCGCCCAACGGAAAATGGAAACTGAAGGTTTACTGAAAGAGGCGGCTTCCCATAGCCAGAACGAGAGAAAAGAGCGCGAATATAAAGCAACGTTCCTGCACCGTTTGCGGACATTTTTCGAGCTGTAACACAGGCTTCCAAGCCTGTGGGGCAAGCAGACGTCCCTGCCTGCTAGTTTAGGAGCCGGCAGGCAAGATCCCCGCCGGTGCTACAGCCAAGATGCCTATGCCTCACGCCGAAAGTTGCTTCACGGACTCGCAAATAACGAATTGCCAGTCGATGAAAACCCACTAAAGTCCCGAACTTTCAGCCGGAACGTTCATGAGCATTTTATTTGGCCTAACGATTCTCAACTCAGGCGTGCCATTGTCTATGGTGTGCGCACTTATCGGACTCTTGGCCGCATTCATTTTGATTGCCATAGTGATTCGTTCGCCCGCAGGTAATGAGCGGATGCGGCATATCTCCGGTGCGGTTCAGGAGGGGGCGAAGGCGTATCTGAATCGCCAGGTGATCACCATCAGTTCCATCGCAGTAATCATTTTTATTTTGCTCTTTATTTTCAAAGATCGCGCCACGGCGATCGGGTTTTTGATCGGTGCGTTTTGTTCGCTTTCGGCGGGTTACATTGGGATGCGCATCGCGGTTGTGGCTAATGTGCGCACGACTCAAGCTGCCAGCGTGTCGATAACCAAGGCTCTGCGATTGGCATTCAACGGCGGTGCTGTGACGGGTCTGCTCGTCGTGGGGCTCGCACTTCTGTCGGTATCGATCTTCTACACTGCGGTCTCACATATTGTCGGACCGCAGATGGCGGTTAGTAGCCTGGTAGGTCTTGCCCTTGGGGCTAGTCTCATCAGCGTGTTCGCAAGACTTGGCGGCGGCATTTACACCAAGGCCGCCGATGTCGGCGCGGATCTCGTTGGCAAGATCGAGAAGGGCCTTGAAGAAGATGATCCGCGTAATCCCGCCACGATTGCAGACAACGTCGGCGACAACGTCGGGGATTGCGCAGGCATGGCCGCCGACGTCTTCGAGACCTACGCGGTGAGCTTGATCGGCGCCATACTGGTTGGCGCGCTCACGTTGCCGGGAAATCCGGCGGCGGTAGTTTATCCATTCGTACTCGGCGGAATCTCCGTGTTGGGCGCAATTCTCGGCGTTCTGTTCGTAAACTTCGCCAGCGGCAGACCGGCCAACGTCCTTATGGGCGGAGTGGTCACCAGTGCAATCATTTCGGCCGTTCTCTTCTGGCCGGCCACGCACTACCTGTTCCCGACTGGCATAATGGTGAGCGGACAGATGCGTTCACCAACGCAATTGTACTGGGCGTCGGTGGTCGGGCTGATCATGACCGCCGTCGTTGTCGTGATCACCAACTACTACACATCGATGCATTACCGGCCCGTGCAAAAAATTGCCCGCGCATCAGAGACGGGCCATGCGACAAATATTATCGCCGGACTCGCGGTTGGTCAGCACGCCACCGCGTTGCCTGTTGGCTTTATCGCAATCGCTATTTTGCTGAGTTTTCACTTTGGTGGTCTTTACGGAATCTCCATAGCCGTGATGGCGATGTTGTCCATGGCCGGCATCATCATCTCGCTCGATTCGTTCGGTCCGATTACCGACAATGCCGGCGGCATAGCGGTAATGAGCAATCTGCCGAAAGAGGTACGCAACGTCACCGATCAACTCGACGCTGTGGGCAACACGATGAAAGCGGTGACCAAAGGCTACGCGATTGCTTCAGCCGGTTTGGCCGCCCTTGTTTTGTTCGGCTCGTATGTGCAGGAGCTTAAGGAACACGTGACACGCAACGGCGAGCCGTTCGTGTTCGAGTTTTCCCTGACTGACCCGAAGGTGATCATCGGCTTGTTCCTTGGCGGATTGCTTCCGTTCGTCTTCACCGCCTTCAGCATGGATGCGGTAGGTAAAGCCGCCGGCGCTGTCGTACGCGAAGTGCGGCGGCAACTGCAGGTGCATCCCGGTATCATGACTGGCCAGGACACGCCTGAGTACGGCACGTGCGTGGACATCGTGACCAAAGCGGCATTGCGCGAGATGATCGTACCGGCGCTGCTGCCACTGATCTTTGTGGTGGCTGTGGCGGTGATTCCGCAGTTAGGTCCGGTCGTTCTCGGAGGATTGCTGGTGGGAACGATTGTCACCGGACTATTTGTTGCCATCGCCATGACCAGCAGCGGCGGTGCTTGGGATAATGCGAAAAAATTTATCGAAGAAGGAAATCTCGGCGGCAAAGGGTCGTTCGCTCACGCCGCATCCGTGACAGGCGATACTGTGGGCGATCCGTACAAAGACACCGCCGGTCCTGCGATAAATCCCATGATTAAAGTCGTCAATATTCTGGCGATCTTGATAATCCCGATTTTCTTTTAAAGCGTGGCCGGCGCGAGTGCCCTGCTATTGTGGGCTAAAAACGCTTGGTTTCGTCAAAAACGCGTGGCAAAGTCGGGCGCTCTCGCCTCATGCCTAGCGTTCCAGCATTGACCACACTACTCAGGTTTTGGGGGACGCGCGGTTCCATTTCCGTGCCGGAGCCTGGCATACTGCATTACGGAGGCAACACCACGTGCGTCGAGGTGCGCGCAGATGATGAGATTATCGCGCTCGACGCGGGTTCCGGGATTCGCTGCCTTGGAATAGCTTTGGAAAAAGAATTCCAGTCGGAACCGATCAGGCTCTCGTTATTGATCACACACGCTCATTGGGACCATATCCAGGGATTGCCCTTCTTCGCCCCAGCATACGACAAGAAAAATGAAATCCGTGTACGGGGCTACGACGGCGTCGAAATGAGTTTTGCTGAAATTATGGCTGAACCGATGAAGGCGCCATTTTTCCCCATCGCGATGCGCGAACTTTCCGCCAAGGTCGACATTAAAAAACTAACGGAGATGGAGTTCTGCGTGGGAAAAGTACAAGTCCGCGCCAGATTCGTAAATCATCCTGGCATTTGTGCCGGTTATCGCCTGTTCACCAGCGCCGGCTCAATCGCTTTCCTGCCGGACCATGAGCCCTATCGATTTCTGCATTCAGCACGGGCCAACGGCATGAGTCCGGAACAGGCGGAAAAGACTGCGGCAGAGGAGCGAATCGCCCTCGTCGAGTTTCTTCGCGGCAGCGATATTCTGATTCTCGACGCGCAATACACCGACACTGAGTACGAGAGTCACGTTGGATGGGGACACGGTTCGGTTTCCAGCGCGGTTTCGCTGGCGCTCGATGCGGAAGTCCGCAGGCTTCTGCTTTTTCATCATGATCCAAGTCACGATGACGCAATGATCGATGCCATGGTGCACGATGCGCGACGGCGAATCCGCGAAAGCGGAAAAGATCTTGAAGTGGACGCCGCACGCGAAGGCGAAGAAATATTACTCCCCGCGGACCACACGAATAGCCCCAAATAAAAAGCAATTGGAAATCATCAGCTGATTCGCGTTAATTCGCGTGATCGCCGGGAGACCTCAAATTTCGGATTTGCTTTCGCTGCTTTTGCCTCGTGGTGTAATGGTAGCACTAGAGACTCTGAATCTCTCTGTCTAGGTTCGAATCCTAGCGAGGCAGCGCATCGCTTTCATAGGTAATCGAGCCGATCCCCTCACTTGGAAGTTCCAAAATAGTTCCAAACGGGCGGGTCCTTCCAACCACCCACAAGCCACGGCGGGGTTGGTTCACCTGTCGTCGTTTTCTAGCCGAAGTGTTCGCTCAGTGCTCCACAAGAAGGGCCCTGATACGAGGGAAGATGGCAAAAGCTGTTGTGCATCGAAACAGCATTTTCACGAACTCGACAAAAAATTCGCCGGTAGCCAAATCATCCGAGAACCGCGGCACTATCGAAAGAGCTAATTGGGCAGGATGGCAACTCCGGGAGATGCGCCAGACTTAGGATTCCGAAATCGTCGATTTCACAACGTTCCTTTTCGTTTCAAAAAACAAGCGATTACGAGGGGGAAATGCAGTTTTCGGTTGAAGGCGAACCTTTACGACGGACGAGTAGAAACATCGTCATTTTAGCACAAAATCTAGCACAATGGCGCACCAGACTTCGGTACATCTGGATAGCGAGATTCGTGACCTGACGACATTTGTACTAGAATTGTAGGGATCCGTCCCCATTGACTCGCTTTCTGTTGGGCTAAATTGTGTAATAGCTTTTGTGGCACAGTCAGGCTTCGTAAACGACCAATCGACCGCGACTGAAGACGCCCTTCGACGCGCGGTCGATACGACGCCTGCTTTTATTCATACCGCCCGGCCTGACGGATATTTGGATTACTTCAACCGCGGCTGGTTGGATTTCTTGGGCAAGTCCTTAGAGGATGTATGTGGTTGGCGCTGGACCGAATCGGTTCATCCGGAAGATGTAGCTGCGCTAGTTCAAAAATGGCACGCCGCGTTGGCCAGCGGTGAACCGTTGGAAGTAGAAGCGCGTGTTCGGCGCGCTGACGGATCTTATCGTGCGCTTTTGCACCGGAACGTACCGCTTCATGACGAACAGGGGAAGATAGTGAAGTGGTTTGGATCGAGTATCGACATCGAGGACCGCAAGTGCGCTGAAGAACAGCTCCGGCGGAGTGCCCAGGAGCTGCAAAGAAGCGAATTTTATCTGCGAGAAGGAGAACGACTCGCGCACATGGGAAGCTGGTCGCTCCGGCCGGATGGAACATTCGATTACTGGTCGCCGGAGACGTTCGTTCTCTTCGGTTTCGATCCATCGGAAGGCATTCCTACACTCCCCAAATGGCTGACCGTTCTGCATCCTGACGATCGCGATCTCGTAGCCAAAACGCTCGAGAGAATATTTCGCGAGAGCGTTCGCATCGACGTGACGTATCGGGTTGACCATCCGAAACAGGGAAAACGGATTATGCACAGCACGGGAGAGCCAGTCGTCGAGGACGGCAAGGTCACGCGATTGATCGGCAACACGCTGGATATTACCGAGCAGGAAAATGCAATCCGGG
>QHOS01000219.1 GCA_003219415.1 Verrucomicrobiota bacterium
CATTGGCATCCGTCCCATCGAACCTGGCATCGGAGCGCGGTGCATCGGCGTTCGGGCAATCGAACGTGGCGTATTACCGTGCCCCCTTATCTGCGCCTTCGCAATCGAGGCTGCGAAAACGCATGCCACCACGCAACCAAGGAGAACGAATTTTCTCCAGTTCATAGCGTCATAGGTTCCTAAAGATTGAAACCCCGGGGATTCGAAAGTTGCGGCGTTGGAAAAGATAAAAGATAGCGGTCCCGTTACCTTCAGTCTCTGGGAAACCACCACACCTGACGATGACAATCATTTGCTGCCTGCCCAGTTTACCGGTCGTATTTTGGCATTTGCTCACTCCTTCTCGGCGTTGTATCTGCGTCTGCGCTACGACTCGAGATCGGCCGCCTCAACTCGCTGCCTAGCTGGTGTGATTTAAAAATCTGATGAGTCATCACCCCGCCATCCACGAGCAGGCTCGCGCCTGTGATCCAATGCGCCCCGGATGAAGCCAGAAACAGCTACGCCGCAAGTTCCCGCTTCAACATCACGTATCGCCGCACTGAGCCGTTCCAGTGCATCGTGGAGGCGTGCCGCACGCATGACCGTTCAATCGAACATATCGGCTGTTGAGCATCAAGCAACGAAGCTACTCTTTCTGGCTTCGGTGCAGTCATCCGCGTTCACGATGAAGCGGGCAACGTGGTCGAAACGCACGAGCACGTGGGCGATTTCAAAGAGCCATGATTCAATTTTTTGTCGCGCCGTGCGGCCGCATCCATTGTTGTAGACGAAATCTTAGATTCCTTTTTTGGCCGATCCGGCGGAACCGTTGTCGTCCGCTTCCCGACCCGCCAGCGTCTAGAAAATTGCGGATGAAAAAATAGTCTTGCAAGGGTTTGTGAAGAACTGTTAATAACTTGCAATAAATCCGGGGGTTTGTGGAAATGGGCGGTCGTGTGAGAGACTTGGGTCTTCGTAGTCCCTACGACAAGGTGGGCGGCTTGTTTTATTTCGGCCGAATGCTGGACAAAATCCGTCGCCATGACAACGGCGAATTGCCTCTCGAATATGAAATGAACCTTGGAAAAGGTTTTGACGAAAAATGCACAACCTTTCTCCGAGTTAGATACGAGCTAGTAGTCGAGTACGTGAACCACGGCCTCAACGACGCGGCAATTTTGCAGTCGTGTTTTGGGATGGGAAATCGACCGTCCGAGGGTGAGATTTATATGTGGAATGAATTCATGCGAAAACGAGGCTGGAATGACGAACTTTCCGAGACGCTGGAAAGCGAGAAAAAAAAAGAAGCCATGGTTTCCAGGTCGGAGATCCAGACAATGTTTCAATTCATCGATGCTGATGAAGGGCGCTTGGTAAACGATAACCATACAAACAGCTCCTCGCGCTCAAAGTATGGCAGGACAGGAAATGGCGTTCCGGCAAAAGAATAGAGACCGCTCCCGCGCTCTAAAAGCGTGGTAGTCCTTGCGATTCGCACGGCTTCATATCCGTGGTGGCACGATAAAACTAGCCAATCGTTGCCACACAGTTGCCGAATAACTTGGTGATGACGGCCCGCCGGAGGTCCCGTAAGCGATTGCCTTCGGCCCGGTGTAATCCCGTCACCACCGCCCATTAAACCAGAACTCTCCGTTTTGGTTTCGCCGCATCCCTAGAAATCAGAGGAAAACCTATTTCGAGCTAGGAAATGCTTCTAGGTGGAACCTGTGGCCGTTGCATACTTATGAAATCGAGCCACGTAAGATAAGTGTCGATCTGACCACCGGTGCAATCGGATGCGCGCAGTTCTACAGTCGACCACCTGAAGTCAGCGACTGCGAGGGTCGCCAAGGATTCCGGGGACTTACCCTTGGCCCGGTGTCCACATTTAGCACGGCTCCACTTCAATAACCGCCTCTCCGCACGCGGTGACGTGCTCGCAGCCGCTGCAAAAGAAACTTCAACCCAGAATCCTCGGCTTGTCACGCAAAAAAACATCATTAAATTTCCCGGGCCGCAGCCCGATAATCTAACGGAGATAGATACTCTCGCGTGTCACGGGCACCCAGTATCGACATGGGATCCCGTCAATCCAAATCAACGAGGTGATTGACGCGGCTCTACAAAATCGATCAGTTGGCATCTTGCGCCTTAGGTGCCGATGCCAATCTGGCCGAACGTTTGCTCAGAGAATGTTAAACATTCCAGTTTCGACTCATTCATGCGTATGTTCAGCCGCGCACGCTACAATGGGGTGCCGGCGACTTAAGACTGTCCTGCTGCTATGGTTGGAAGCGCGTGACGTAGGTAGCCCAGTTCGCGAACGCTGTCCGGTTTAAATCGGGGATGAACTCGGTTGCCATCCAGAGCGCGTTGTCGACGTTGTCCACTGCAGCGGCCGAGTAGTCACCCCACCGCGCAATTCCGTTTCCGCCGAACTCTGGGTAGCCAGTAAAGCCATCCTCCGGCAAGTTCCCGGCACGAGCTATGTTGATAGAGCTCACGGTTGTTCCTGTGAGGCTGACAAAGCCCGAACTGGGGAAATTGTTACGGCCAGACACTGAAAATTCGATGGCGCCGTTACCATCGGTGTTAATGGCGATGGCGGGATACATGAGGAAGAGGCCGGAGCGGCCGATCACTCCCTGAGTAAAGAGGCTGGCAGTTAGATTTCCATTCGTGATCTGCGGTGTGAAAGCAAAGTACTCCACGACTTCGATGTTGTTGCCGTTGTCGTCCCTCATTGCTGAGCTAAGCGTCGCCCAGAGATTACCGTTTACGTACTCGGCAGAAGAAATCGTGTCAATCCCGGCATCCAAGCGTTCGACGGGCTCACCAAGAGACGCGCCCAGCGGGTGGAAACCATTCTTTTGCGGGACGCCGAAGTTCGGGAACACATACTCCTGCGTGCTTACTGCTGTTCTACTCAACTGCAGATTCGGGCTCGGCGTATCGAGAGAGCTGGTATTGGTCAACGCCCAGATAGCTATGTGGCGGCCGCTGTTGCCGGAGACGTTCGAACTAGCGAAGTACTCGGTCCCGCCATTACTCAGCACCGGAGTCTGCCCTGGAGGAATGTAGGCAGGCCAGACTCTGAACGCGAACCCGGTGTCGGAAAAGGGAATCCGAAACAGCTCAAGACGTCGGGGCGGTCGGCCTCCGCCGTTGTTGATCAGCGCGGTCTTTGAAACAGCCAAAATGGCCGCGCCGATGTAGCCATCAAAACTGCCGTCTGGGTTTATCTTGAATTCCTGCCAGTTAACGAACAGGCCGTAACGGTCCACAGCAAAATGCGGAAAATCGGGTATTCTCGGGCCATTGCCATCCGGGGCATTCGCGCCGGTCGTGTTGAACGTGTAAGTGGCATAGGCAGCCCGCGGGTCGTCCGTCTGGCTGACGGCAAGGTAAAGTCTGCTCTGACGCAAAGGCGTGCCGTTGCGCGTGTTCAGCTGCGCCCAAGCCATGACGAACCAGCGCTGCGTTTCCGGATCGAACAAGCAACTCACATCACCGGCAAAAACGCCGAATTCTCCCGTGGTGCGATTGATGGCAGGCGGTAACCCAAACAACTCGTCGAGCGAGATCGGTCGGGGGAGCTGCACGATACCGTTTGTATCGTAAACATTAATCGCGGCATTTACTCCTTCCAGCACAAAGCCGTTGCCGACAGCGAGCCCCTGGTCTGGTGGCTCAGTGCTGAATTGATTCCCGCCGCCGGCGTAGAGCCGCTGGTCGAGATGGGTCAAACCAATGAAGCCGCGGAAGGACGATTCCGGTGTCTCAGGCAAGCTGGCCAAAGGTGTAGCAGGCAATTGCGGCGCGGTTTCTCCAGTGTCCTGCATGGGCGGCAGCAGCTTGGGAAAACGATTAAAGTGAGTCTCTCCGCCGGCACTTCCTACGGGGCCAGGCGATTCACTGGCCAGCTGCTTCAGGTTGACGATTGGACCAGCCGCGACGTTGGCCCTAAAGTCCGTGCTGGTGTAGACAACCGGCGGGGCGACGGGCGTGCTCTGGGCCAGAGCGAGGCAGATTGGCAGAATCAACGCAAAAAAGCCGGCAAAGCGGCGCAAGTACGGAAGCGGAGTTGTGGAGAATTGTGTGTTCATGGCTACAGGAATCGCTATCACGCCATGATTTAGTCGTGACAATCACGTTTCTTCTTTTCAGGCGTTGGATAATGTTTTTTGCGTAACCTCAGGCCAGATTTCCCGTAGTACACAAGTAAAGGGCTGCGAATGAGTTCTCAATGACGAGAAGTCACGCAAGCCCGAAACAATAAAAGGAAAAGCGCCACGCCGGAAATGACCCAGCGTTTACTCCACGCGATGTCACGGCAGCGCAAGTACCAGTTGCACCACAGGCGTGCCGGATTGTGTTGTGAGTGTAGTCGTCCGGCAGCTAGTGGCACCTTGTTTTGCGAGCTGCACCGACGGACGCGAAACTTAGAGAACAGAGAAAAGCAGCGCAAAACATTTAAGCGGAAGATTCGATACCTTAAAGCTGAAAGCTACAGATTCACGGGGGGCGACCCTTATGAGCGAAAACGGGACAATATTTTCCGATCCGAGTGTGCTCAATTGGGAGTGTGTTTTCATAGGGCCTGCTTTCAGATGTTTTTTGTCACAAGACGCGACACAAACTCAGCCACGGCTCCGACGGGCGCAAGTGGCAGCAGATTGAATCGAAGGACCTGATATCATTGAATTTTCGCGTGTGACTCGTTCAAGTTCGAGAAACGTCGTCAGCTTTTCATCCGCGTGCACAACGAAACCCCGGCGGGCCCTACGGTGTGCCTCAATAATCAAAACAATTCGCCAGGATGGCTGTCAGCTTGCGAACCGAAGCGTCGGACATCCTGACGTTCTGGAAGCGCTGGCTCTAGTAACTGGATTCGTGGTTGTTATGTGTCTTGGTTAGTCGCGTTGGCGGACAACTGTCGGAATCACTAACAGTTTAGAAGCCAATTGAAACTCAATCCACTACAACTTTCTTAATCGTAACAGGCTCCTACTCAAGTCGATAATTACTACTTACGTCGATTTGGCATAATCTATGCTACTTTTTCCTTTGTCTCTTTGCCTATATGAAAAGAAACACAATTCCAAGCGGTAAATTCGCACTCTTCTGCACCGCTGTTACCGGCGCGTTGCTTATGTTCAGCCACAGTGCGCATGCACTTACGGTATTTGACATCGGCGACGCCCGTGACTTCGGCTCCGTGAAATTTTGCGGCTCTGACCGACTAACTTATGTCAACCATTTGGCTAGCATGGCTCTGGGCACCACTGGCAAATACAACGGACAGAGCTATTCACGATTAAACAACGCGTTTGGCTCGTTGCCTCAGGCCGTGTCGGCTGGTCATGTAGACGGTACCGGTAACAGGATAAATCTTGGCTCTGGCGGCTTGTATACCTACTTATTCGCGAACTACAGCGGCCCAAACTCCAGATCTGAAGTTTGGTACGTCGGACATCTGAGCGGCAATATCAGGATTCCGGCAATGGTTGGCGCGTATGCTCTTTCGGGGTGGACGCTCTTTGGACCAAGCGTTCCAGGAGTTCCCGACGGCGGCACCACCGCGATGTTACTCGGTACAGCGTTTGGGGCGCTTGGTATAGCCCGGCGCGTCCTAAAGATTTAGCTGCTTAGGGTCCCTAGACCTAGCAGCCGTAACAAATTGATTTGCCGGGCAGGTGAAACCTGCCCGTTTTTTTTCCATGTGCAGGAAGCCGTTGAGGCGCAAAGCCAGCAACCGAAACCTCGTTAGATGCTGATGCCGCTCTGGCTTTTTCTGGTATCGTCCTTCGCGGTTGCGGTCATTACTGGACTCGCCAATCCGTCTCACGGAGGGCTATTGACACAAGTCATCCAGTGCCTTCTAGGCATCCTTTCCTTAGCGACCATCATTGCTGGTTTTTGCTTTTATGGTTGGAAAATCGGGCTATTGAACTTTTTTGTTGTTTTAACAGCTGCCAATGTAGGCGTTTGGCTATTTCAATGTCTCTTGAAGAAATCACGGTACATTTAACTACACGATGTAGTTATCGCCTGCCTGACGCGATGATTCGTTTTTGATTTTATGAAGTGCCGCACGAATCGCCGAGTCCAATTCCACAAACGCCATCAGGTTTTCATCGGCGTGCGTAACGAAACGCCTTCGATCGTTGCGGTGCGCGTCAGCAATGAAGATTACCGCATTTCTGTAGCCCCGTGCGCCGCCCGCGGTCACGTCAACGAGCAACGCGAAACGCGCGCTCCGTTTGATTACGCGGCTTCTGGTTCTTCGCGTATTCGGTTCAGGGCAGACCTGGCCAGCCATTCCCGAGCTTTCTGTCGCAATTCGGAGGCGCTACGCAGCGCCAGCTTCTCTTTGATGCGCATCTGGTGCGTCTCAATGGTTTTGACACTGACATTCAATTCACTTGCCAATTCCGAAACACTGATGCCTCTGCCAATAAACGAGAAAATCTCCAGCTCACGATCACTCAGACTGTTAACATCGAAGCTGCCCGATCCTTTCGCGCCAGCTGCGAAGTTGCTTAAAATTAGCGGTAGCACACTCGCGCCAACGTACGGGTGACCGCTCGAGATTTCATCGAACGCCCTGACCAGTTCGGGGGCATCCTCGATAGTCAGGTATCCGCGTGCACCCGCCCGAAATGCTCGTTGAGCCGAAAACGGATCAGCATGCTCGGAGAGGGCAAGTATTGCGGCAATCGGATTGAGATTCCGGAATTCTTTAATCAACTGTATCCCGTCAGCACCAGTGAGCCTCAACCCAATCACAACAAGATCCGGTTTGTGACGCAGGAATAACTCACGGGCCAAAGGCGCTTCGTCCGTTTCGCCGCACGCTGTAAATTGCCTGCTTTTAGCGATCAGCGAGAGCACGCCGGACCGAATGAAGCCTGTTCGATGAACAACGAGTACTTTTGGTTTTGTCCGGCGTTTCCCTGACACGTCGTCGGGGGCTTCTGTCGGGGATTTCTTTATTCCATGCGCAAAGACGTTTCTCAGCGGTCTGTCTTTACCTTGCTGCCTATGCCGGTGTCTGCGCACTTCAGAATTATTTGCCGCCGTTTGTAGGGTAAAACCCGACAGACGCCAAGCCAAAAATTCAGGGATTAACCCCGACAGACAGACTTTCGGCTGTCCGGCTAACCTCTGCGTCAGGTCAAAACATGAAAAAAACAATATTTACCGCTTTACCGGCCACGCCCC
>QHOS01000048.1 GCA_003219415.1 Verrucomicrobiota bacterium
ACCGGCATTGCCGAGATGCTCGTGCTGCGCGTGATAGAAGAAACAATGATCAAGCGCGGGATCACCGGAGAGCTGAGCATGACTCTTGAAGACAATTTCATGATCAATCGTTTTCTTGAAGCAATCGGTGCGGATCGCTACAAGACGTATCGAATTTACCGCAAACAGTTCCCCTGCTGACAACGACTGCCAAATGAAGCTGCGGCCGCCGGGGCTTCGTAAAACGGAGCTTCGTCTTGCTGGGCGGCCGTCAGATCACGAATGCGCTCGGGCTCGCCGCACCGCATCCTTGACACCCGACTTGCCAGCATCCCCGCCACTTCCCGGCCGACGTATTGCAGGGGATGGCTCACGGCCAGTGAGGCCTGTGCGGTGCAATAAACGCCGCATCTCGCCTGGCAATCCTTCTTCCGGTTGTAGCCCAGCAAATCTTCCCGCGTGATCTCGAGAATGTGCCTCTCGGTTCGCACCTGACTGCAGAGCCAGAACTTGCCGGTCGATGAGACGAAGAAATATTTATAGCCCGCGATGCAGGTCCATTCGACCGGTTCCTGCCGCAGCATCTTCTTTTGGTAAGCGAAAAGGTTCCAGCTCGAGTGAATCTTCTCGCCGCTGCGCTTCAGTTTCTCCTGGTGCTCGAGAAAGCGGAGCAGCGGCTCGCTCGCACTTGCATCGCGCAAGGCGCGGTCGTGCACGAGATCGTCGTGGACAACGCGCGCATGGACCGGGATGCCCAAGTCGAGGCAAGTGTCTATCACCTGTCCCATCTCATCGAGCGTCTCTTTGAAAAGGACGCCACTGACGTTCAGCTTGACCTTCGAATCTTTGAACCAGTCGAGCTTGTGCACGATCGACTTCATCGCTTTGCGTGTGCTCGCGATCGGCGTCATCCGGTCCACGGAAATTTGCAGTTCATCGAGGCCCGCTCCTTCAAGGTCCGCGAGGAGCTGGCGGTTCAGGAGAAACCCGTTTGTGGACATGCTCACTTTGCAAAAACCGAGGGATTTTGCGTAACGCACTACCTCCACAATGTCCGGATGCTTGAGCGGTTCGCCCCCCTGCAGACCGAGGCGCATGACGCCGAGCTTCCGAATGTGGTCCATCCACTTCTCGAGATCAGCCAGGGCCGGATGCGGAATCGAGTTGTTGAACTCGTTGCAATAATGGCAATCCAGGTTGCACTGTTCGGTCACGTACAGGTGCGCAGACCACGGTTTGGTGTCAAAAACGCGAGGGACCTGCCGGAGATCGAGCATTCGTTCCCCTATCACAGTCATAGACGCGGTGTCAAGCAACTAGGCTACTTCCTAACCCTGTTGGAAGCGATCGGCCCGGACAAAGGAGAAGGCGTGTCGAATCTGGCGGGGTGCACTCTGGGTTCGGAGGGCCCACAGTGCCCAGGCCACACGTGCCAGGTGAACGGCAGCCCGTGACGGCTTCCCACCAGGCGATGAGTTTGAAGACTCCGGCCACAGTGCCGAGGATAAGCCCGAGCGCGAGAATCCAGACGTAAATATTCCGCCGTCCGCCCACGAGCCTTACAAATCGCTCAAACGCTTCAAGCTCGTCGATGAGTTTGCCGATAGTGAAATTAACGCTTCCTTTGGCAAAAACGTCGATGCCTTCAGCCACGAGCAACAGAAGCAAAACCGAAGGCGCGTGGCAGTTGGCCGGAAACTGAAAATGCCAGGCAATGGCAATTTACCATGACACTTGGAATAATACATCGAACCAATGCTTGATTTTCCCGCTCCTCGTTGTCTCCACCTATTATGAATGTTCGGGCAACGACATTGCAAAACAGCACTGCAAGACATATCGAAGCTTGAAGAGAACACTGACCTGATGAGCAAGCCCCAAGACGGTTTCGTTTCACGGTTTTTGAACCGGCCGATTTCCCGTCGGATAACGAGCGTTCTACTCAAATTTCCCATCCATCCCAGCACGTGGACAATATCGATCTGTGGTTTGCCGCTCATCGCCGGTGTATTCTTGGTACGCGGCGATTACGTGAGCATCGTCATCGGCGCGGCCATCTTTCAAGCCTTCAGTATTCTTGATGGTTGCGATGGCGAAATCGCGCGTGCCAAAAATTTGGAATCAAAGTTCGGCGAACGATTGGATTACTTCTGCGATTTCATGGCGAGTCTTCTCTATGTTCTCGCTTTGGGGTTGGGCCTTCGTCGTGTGACCGAAGGGATTATTTGTGCAGTCCTCATCACGGCAAATGAGTTGGTCTTGCGCGCCGGGAAGGGCCGAATGTCAGTTTCTTCCTCCAAATGGCATGAGTCGTTTTACACCCGGCATCATGGAATGATTGGGCATTCCGGCCTGCTTCATCTGGGCGAAGAATGTGTGTGGTGGCTCTTTCAGTTAACAAAACGTGACATGGCAATCCTCGTTTTTCTTTTGCTTGCGCTACTCGGCCTGGCTGACTGGATTCTTAATCTTTGGACGATTGTCGCCGGCGCGAGCCTGATCCTCAGCGCAATCGCCGTGATCAGGGCGGGTAATGGTGGTGGCGATATTGTAACGCGCGAGCCGCGATCGTAATCGCCCGCAGGCGCCAAGCTCCGCAGTGATGAGCCATCCTAGGTCAGCGCGCTTCGCATCCCTTTGGCCATCTGTCTCTCTGCATGTTGCAGCATCTCCGGGGTGTCCACGTCTTGCCACCAGCTTTCGCCAATATCTATAGCACGGACTTTATTGTCGCGGGCCATCAACCGAACTCCATCAGCGAGGCTGCAATCACTCTGGCCGCTGCCGGACTTCGCTCGTTCGAGATATTCGAAGATTTCGAGTGGGCAAACAAACAGCCCGATATCAATGGCATCGTAATCGCGCAGTTTTTTCCCGATGTCGGTGACTCTGTTTCCCCGTGTTCGGACTTTCATCGCGTCTTCCAAATCGAAGATGGAATCGAGTTTCTGGTCTACCCCGATGTTAAGGAAATCGGAATCGAAAGAGGCGAGCAGACGATCGACGACGGCATCGTCGAAAAGATGGTCGCTCATCGTCAGAAGAAACGGTTTGCTGACACGGTCAGCGGCGGCAAGAAGCGATATGCCATTCTGTTTTTGCCAGTCACGGTTTTCGATGAAGGACGCGCTAAAGCCAGCAGGAATCAATTGCTTGACCTGCTCGATCATACGCCCGCTTTCGTAGCCGACCACGAAGTTGACGGTTTTGATCCCTGCGCGGATCAGGGCATCTAGCGCATACGAAATCAACGGACGGCCAAGCAATGGGACCAACGGTTTTAGGAAAGTGCTGTCCGATCCGCGCAGACGCGAGCCCTCGCCGGCCATCAAGATGACGGCTTCGGAGATAGCCGTCATATCTGGTAATGCCTCTTCAATCCCCACAATCGGAGGCGTTGCGGAAGAAATCTGAAAATCAGCGGAGCAATTTTTGATTGGAATGCATTGCCAACGGTTATACGCGGCGGAGGCCGAGCAGCGTTGACCAATCTGAGAACATGTCTGGCAACGAGGTCTGGGGTCGGCGCGCTCTTCATGTTCCGTTCAGCGACTTCCCAGGTCCTCGCGATTTTTGTATCGTAGCGGGGACTAGCCTGGGCGCTCTTGATCACGCCCTGGTTAAATTCGGTCCGAATGTCGGCCGGCTGAAGATCCACAACGTGCACGCGGGAATTACCGAACTCGAGCTGGATTGACATGGTAAAGGATGCCATTGCCGCTTTCGCGGCGTTATAAGCCGCCATGAACGGCACTGGAAGCCGGGAAGCTAACGAAGTGACGTTAATGATCAAACCTTCGCCACGCGCCTGCATGTGGCGCAGAGCGAGTTGCATCAATTGGATTTGGCCGAAAACGAGAATTTGAAACTGGCTCGTAATCGTTTCCATCGGAACAAGCTCAGCGGGGTCAAAGTGACCGGCCCCTGCATTGTTAATCACAACATCGAAGTAACCAGCTTCGGTCAGTGCGGCGTTGAATGCCGCGTCGAGGGAAAGCGGATCGGTGAGATCAAGACGGACCGGATGCGACCGCGGCATTTTGGGGATCCGTTCCAAATTGCGCGATGTGCCCCAGACCTCGTGATCGTGCGCCACAAGTAATTTAGCAATGGCGAGACCAATGCCAGAACTGGCACCAGTGAGAAAGACCCGCTTCATCACAATAGTTTGGTCGAGCGCCTGTGGCGTAACCATCCAACGCCGAAAATTGCGAGGAAGACAAGACCGGCCATGACTTGTCCAGCCATTCCATCCAGAAACAAACGACACATCAATGCCGGGACAACAGCTATGATTGCGGTAAGGATCGGTGGACGGATGCTACTCCACGGATTGCGCCATCGAAAGACCAGCCGCAGCACGCCGTAACGCAAGATCCCTTGGATTACGTAGGGCAGCAGAATGCCAAACGCCGCGCCGGTCACTCCGAATCGAGGAATCAGCCAGAGATTTGCGCCGAATGCTATGGCGCAGGTGACCGAAGAATTCAGCAGGTTCAAGTGCGGACGTTGCACCATAATTACGGTCTCACCCAACGACACAAACGCGTTCGTGGCACAAGCGATTCCGACGATCCCCAGCCAGGCACCGCCTTGCCTGAACGCCGAACCGTAGATGAGTAAGATCGCCGATCCGCTGAGCATCATGAGGGCGACCAATGGTAACAAAATCCAAAGCATCCATTCGGCCAGACGAGCATAAGTGGCGGCGGCGCGTTGCTGATCGCCGGTTGCAGTCATGCCGGCAACGACTGGGGCAAAGATCGGATTGAACGCTTGGTTGACCTTGCGTAGGCCGCTCGCAAGCCCAACAGTGGCACTATAAACGCCAACCGTCGCGAGGGTCACCCCGGGAGCGCGGCCGATGAACCATCCCAGCATCATAACGTCCAGCTGCAGGATGAACGCGTTAAACATCTGATAAACGCTGATGGGAGCGGCATAGGCGAGCAATGGTTTTGCTTCGGTCCAAATGGAAACGGTGTCGCGCGCTGTCACACCGCTGAAGAGTCTTGAGGCAAATATGAGTGCTACAATTCCCGAAGCCGCGGTTCCGGAAACGGCGGCCACCTCCGGTGCGAACCTTGTGAATCCAAAGCCGAGCGCGATCAAAAGCGCCAGCGTCGTGATGGCAGGCTCTGTCATGCCTCGCGAGTAGATGTCATGCTTCATCACCTTCATGCCGCGCGAGATGGACGTACAAACGCGGTACAAAGCGATGCCCGGCAGCGCGCAGAGGACAAAGGCCAGCGCGGACAGCATCTCGCGCGGAAATTGCAATCGATCGCCAAACATTTGCAGAGCCGTGATGCCGATGGCTGCGACGAGAGTCGACTGGGTTAGAACCAGAACAACGGCTGCCCGAAACAGCGCGCGACTGCGCGCGAGATTGCCGGTCGCTTGCGAACGGGCGATAAAAGTCGTGATGGCGTTATCGAGTCCGAAGACCGCAATTTTGCTGGCCAGATCGGTATTCGCCCAGGCAACCGAAAACGTTCCCAAGGCAGCCGGTCCGAGGAGTCGCGCAACGAGAAACGTGAATATGCCGCGGAAATTCGACGCCAACATCGCGATCGTGTTCAAGTAGGCACCGCGTTTGAGCTCTGCGCCGGTTTTGTCTACGCGCGCTGGTGCATCCGCTGCTGGCGGCGGGATGTCGAGCGTACCCTCTATCGTGCTCATTGGCTTCTCGCCGAGCAGGTCATAGGCTTGGGCGATTTCAGCGTTATCTGTCATACTTCATGAAAAAGAATGCCTACGCTACAGTTGAGTGCTCGGGTCCGCCAAAATTTTCTCGCAAAGCGTCTTGGTCACGCATCAGTGGGTGACCGTAGCCTTTATTGCATCGACCAGTGGCCGTCGCTACACTTGGGGTCCATTTCGCCCAAACAGCATGAGCATTCGAGCGATCACGTGTGAGCAGAGAGGGGCGAAAGAGACTCTCCTGCTTGCTAGCATAAAACCGCGAAAAAGCCGCCTTTTCCCCGACCTAGAAAGTTTTCGCAAGGATTGACTATCTTTGGAGGGCAAGAAAATGGATCTCCCAGCCGGTATTCTAACTTTACAACGCACGGATCGCTGGGTTGGTGTGCCGCTTTGCGCAATTCTAACCCTTCTCAGAAGAATCTTTGAATGTGCCAGGCGTCCAGGCCCCCACCAGGTTCGGCGCATTCTCTTCGTCAAGTTAGCGGAGCAGGGCTCTACCGTTCTCGCTTATCCTGCAATTCGTCGTGCGATCGACATGGTGGGACGTGAAAACGTTTACTTCGTTGTATTTGAAGACAACCGTTTCATTCTCGACGCAATGGACCTCATTCCCGAGGGAAATGTGATAACGATCGCTACGCACAGCCTTTTCGGGTTCACGTTTAGTACGCTGCGATCAGTGCTCCAGGTCCGCAAAATCGGCATCGACGCGGTCGTTGATATGGAATTTCTGACACGCTTCTCCGCAATGCTGACGTTCGCTACCGGCGCCAAAACGCGTGTAGGTTTTCATACTTTTTTTGGCGACGGACCGTACCGCGGCGACTTAATGACCCACCGGCTCTTATACAATCCACATCTCCATACAAGTCAGATGTTCGAAGCAATGGTTGAAGCATTGACCCGGGATCCGGCAGTGCTTCCGACCTTCGAGTTTACGCCTTCTGCAAGTCAACCACTTCCAAAGTTTCGGCCTTCCCTGTCCGAAGTTGCGGAAATCGATGCCCTGCTGCGGCGCGAGAATCCTCGTATCGGTTCTGCGCCACTCATCCTGCTGAACCCGAACGCAAGCGACTTGCTGCCGTTGAGACGGTGGCCGGCGATGCGTTATGTCGAACTGGCCCGGCGATTGCTCGAACGTTATCCAGACTTGTTTATTGGATTTACCGGTTCCCCGGCAGAAGCCGTTCCCAATAACCGGCTCGCAGATGAGGTCGGTTCAAGCCGCGTTATCCCGCTTGCCGGCAAAACGACTCTGCGTCAAGTCCTCGTGCTTTACACCCGCAGTGAAATTTTGGTGACGAATGACAGTGGCCCGGCTCATTTCGCCTCGATGACGCCGATTCACGTCGTCACTTTGTTCGGGCCAGAGACACCCGCGCTGTTTGCGGCGCGATCGCCAAACGCGATCGCCTTGTGGGCCGGCATCGCCTGCAGCCCGTGCGTGAACGCCTACAACAACCGGCAATCGGTCTGCCGCAACAATCTTTGCATGCAAGCAATCACAGTTGATGATGTTTTTCAAGAAGTTACGGGCATTTACGATTCTCTTAAGAGGACCACATCCGGAAATTAATCTGCCGAATGATGGGTGCCCCAATTCATAGCTCGCGCCAATTTCGCTTCGCCGCGCTTGGGATAATCCTCCTCACAGTTGCGATTCGCCTTCCTTCTCTTTCGCATCCTCAGCCAATTGACAGCGAAGCAATGTATTCAGTGGTGGCGAACGAGATCGTCGACGGAGATCGGCCGTACGCTGACGCAGTAGAGCGCAAGCCGCCACTTCTCTTCTGGACGTACGCGGCAGTGTTCACAATAGCAGGCAAATTCAATTGGAAAGCGCTTCATATTTTTGCACTCGTGTGGACGCTATGCGCGATGGCAGGCCTCTATGTAATCGGCTGCGAGTTATTTGACCCCAATACCGGTTTGATTGCTGCGTTCTTCTACAGTGTTTTCCAACCCTGGTGGACGTGGAAGAACCTCTCATTCGACGGCGAGATGCTAATGAATCTCCCTATCATCTGCGCGTGGGCAATCGCGCTGCTCCGCAGTTCGTCGCGACTGCGACCCGAACTCTTTCTAGCTGGGGCGCTTCTCGGCGTGGCCTTCCTGCTCAAACAGCCGGCCGCAATAGCAGCAGTTCCGCTCGGCACTTATCTACTTCTCCCGAGCTATCGAGCTAGCCGCAGTTTGACGCCAATGCATTCGATTATTCAGGCGGCTACGCTCACGGCAGGATTTTTCGCGGCCCTCGGTCTGGTCACGATTGTGCTTTGGAAGCAAGGCATTCTCCATGACGCGTTTTACTGGACAATTGCCGATCATGACGTTCCGCACGTTTTCTGGCAGAAGGGAATCGTGAATACGCTGACCTTCCTCGGAGTCTGTTCGCCTTTGGTGATCGGGGCGATATTGGCGTGCCGGGATAAGGATGAAATTTGGGCTGGGAAGACGGCGGAACGAACAGCGCTTCTAGGATTGCTCGCTGTCTCGGCGATTGGCGCTGCAGCAGGCGCCCGCTTTTACCCTCATTACTATGTCCAATTGGTACCTCCGCTCGCACTGCTCGCAGCGCCCTACTACGCGCGACTTTGGTCCCGCAAGATGCAGCCGCCCCAATGGTTCCTGCGACCTGGAGTGACCTATGCCTGGCTGGCTCTTACGATCATTGTCTTCTCAATCAAACACTGGACGGGGCTGGCGTCGCGCCGTGCGCCGTCTGAGGCGGGACGATACTTATTCGCGCATTCCGACCCCGCTAACAGGATTTTCGTCTGGGGCCAAAGTCCCGATATTTATCTAGACGCTCACAGACGTCCTGCCTGCCGTTACATCACAACCTTTCCACTCACGGGTTATGTTTTCGGCGGACCGATCCCCGGTTTCGATACTCGCAGCCGGATCATGCCGGGCGCCTGGACCATTCTGGAGCAAGATTTTGCCAGGCATCCGCCGACCTACATTGTCGATGTTCAACCCGACCCGAAAAGTGCGCAGTACCCAGTGAAGGACTTTCCAATTCTGGCCAAACTCTTGGCGGAACGGTACGAGCCAGTGGCGCAGACTGCCGAAGGCGTGATTTACAGGATGCGCTAGGTTTGGTTGCGCTCGACCGTTGATTTTTCTCTCGCCTTGATTGAGGAGGACCACGGGCGACCGTTTGTGGTCGATGCACTTAACGCGCAGCAAAGAATGGGCGAAGTATACCAAAGGGCACTTAGCCGCCCGTGTGGCCGCTGGAACTCTAACAATCGTGGAGGTTGATCAGCGCACCCATTGCAGCCGATAGGCACATAATGCCATTTTGGCTTCCGGACTGTTGCTAAGCCAGTCGCTTCGAGTGCCGCAAACAGATAATGAATTTTAACTCCTGGCGGGTAGCATCTACCAAGAATATGGACCACGGAGCAACTCGCTGAACGCGGATAGAAATTTTTTATGGAGCTGGGGCCGGGGAATGTCTTCTTAGCTGGTTTATTGAAACTTATTAGCAAAAGGCGCGGAGATGCCCAGCGTCGACATCTGGGAATCCGTGCGCGCATGTGCGGGGAAGATCCGTGCCCAGGACTAGCGCTCGGCTGCTGAGAATCATGTCCTGGCGACCTGCGGCGACCACCACAACGCCTGCTTCGTCCAGTCGAGGGCGAGCGTTAACACGACGCATAGCCGATTATTTTGGTTTATCCTACCCGCACGAATTCACGTCTGCGGCTTCACTTTTCATTGCGCTGATCTTTCTGAGGGTCATTACCGTCACGCACTACAAGTTTGCCATCGATGAGTCGCAACATCTGCACGTCGTTTGGGGTTGGGCTCGCGGTTTTGTTCAGTATCGCGATCTGGCTGATAACCACATGCCGTTGTTTCAGATTCTATGCGCACCGATTTACAAACTGATCGGCGACCGCGGAACCATTCTCTACTGGATGCGGGTCATCTTACAACCGCTCTACATTGTCGCCTTCTGGTGCACCTATCGGATCGGATCGCTGCTTTTTTCCCGGCGCGTCGGTGTCTGGGCAGCCATTCTAGTGGGACTTTCCTTCGATTATGCTTTTTGTTCAGTTGAATTCCGGACGGACAACCTTTGGGCTCCGCTTTGGCTGTTGTGCTTGTCGATACTACTCGGCGGCACATTGACAATGCGGCGAGCGCTGATCGCGGGTTTCCTCATGGGTCTTTGCTTTGGCGTCTCCATGAAGACAGTGCTTCTCGTCATGTCTACCGTGGTCGGCGGCTCGATGACTCTGATTTTCGTCGGCCGCGAGCCACTGGGTATCGGTTGGGGGCGGATTCTCGGCGCGTTGGCAGCGTTCTTCGCCAGCGCGTTGATTGTTCCTGCTACGATCATGGCCACGTTTGCGCTCTATGGCATTTGGCCGCAGTTCCGCTATTGGGTTTTCGATCACAACGTCGTACCCGGTTTGACCAACCATCCCGCGTGGTGGGTGATTATCTTTGCTGTCGGATTCCCACTCATCGCTCTCGGGGCGCGTCGGGTTGTCGCCGCGACGCCCGAGACCATAGTGGCGGCGCGCCGGAGTTTTGTCTTCGTCACGGCCGGCTTCTTCTTTACCGCGCTCCTTTCCTTTTGGCCCTTTCTGTCGCGGCAGGACTACCTCCCCTTTTATCCGCTCGCCTTTGTCATTTGTACGGGCGCAGCTCTGACGATTTCGGATCGCTGGGCCCGGAATCGAAATATCGCGAAGATCTGGCGCGTCATGCCCGTGCCCGCCTTGTTCGGTGTGTGCGAATTATTGGTGGCCTTGTTGGTTCACCCTTTCTGGGAAGACAAGGCGAAACTGGAGAGCGGTCTTTTGCGGGACGCGCTCAAACTTACTGAACCGGGTGACTTCGTTTTTGATCGCAGGGGAGAAACGGTTTTCCGGCAGCGTTGCTTTTATCCCATTATTGAGACGTTTACCGAGGAACGCATTCGGCGTGGATGGATGGCAGACAATGTGATCCAGCGTTGTATTGATACGCACACCTGCGTCGCCGTTTTGCCAGGCGCCATGCCGTCAGCCACGTTGCGTTTTCTCGAACAGAATTATTTGCCGATTGGAGACAGATTGCGGGTGGCAGGTGTCCTGTTGCATTCACCCACGGACGGGAAGCGCTTTGCTTTTGAAACCGTTATTCCGGCCTCGTACAAAATCATCGCGCGCGACGTTGGTACTGTAATGGGGGTGCTCGACGGCGAGCGGTACGAAGGAAAGGAGCGCTTTCTTTCACCGGGCACTCACACCTTTGTGCAAACTTCCACCGGACACGACCTCGTGGTCTTCTGGGCGCAGGCCGTTGATCGCCATTTCAGACCGACCGAGTGGTAATACCTCGCCTGACAGCTGAATTAAATTGCCAGCTCCCTTGCTTTCCCTTCTACTAACCAAGGTGTCCCCTCTAACTTTAACTGCTCCGACGTTCGATACCCGCTCGAGGTTAATGCTGATCGCGCCACACCCGGACGATGAAGCGTTGGCATGCAGCGTCATTCTCCAGCAAGCGGTTCGCGCTGGAGCGGCCATTCGCGTTGTCTACGTGACAGATGGGGATGACAATCCCTGGCCACAGCGAGCAGTCGAAAGAAGATGGAGCTTGAGCGCATCGGATCGAAAACGCTGGGGAAAATTGCGGCGTTCAGAAGCGCTGGCCGCGCTGGGCGTCCTCGATATTCACCCTGCGGACGTTCAATTCCTTGCCCTGCCAGACCAGGGCCTGACAGATCTTCTCTTGCGTGATTGCAACAGGGCTCTCACGCGACTCATTCAAGTGATCGACGATTGGTCACCCACAGACATCCTTGCGCCTTCACTCTCCGACATTCACCCAGACCACAACGCCGTTGCCGTGATGATGCGGCTCATCTTCGCCGACTTTTTGGCACCGCGAGTCTCGCAGTGGAATTATTTGGTGCACGGCCGCAGCCCCGCGTTTTTCGACCGCGCCGCGGAATTATCGCCATCCGAAGTGGAGACCGCAACAAAACGTGACTCAATTCGCCGCCATCAAACGCAAATCAAACTGTCGAGGCGACGTTTTCTTAGATACGCTACGCGCCCGGAACGTTTTCTTCGTGTCGAACGCGAGAGCGCTATCTGGTGCGATGGAGCCGTTCATTCCGTTTCTCGAACACGCGACAACCTCAATGTCGATCTTCGCTTTACGGCCGATCCGTTTCGTATGCAGAGGAGCAAGCTTTTCATTTTTGGTCGCGACTCCCTTGGGCGAATACGTGCGTGCCTGATCCGTCTTCTCGGCTGCTCGGCCGATCTTGAAATGCTGGATTGCGCGACGAATCAGAGAATTGGCATCGCCCGTTACCGGGGCCATCCATTTGCCGGCCAGTTCACGCTTCCATTGCACCTGTTTTCGCCGATCCACGATTTGTTTATCAAAGTCGATCGGCGTCCGTGGTTCTTCGATGAGGCCGGTTGGATCGAGATTCCAAGTCTGCCGAGTCTAGAGGTTACTCCGCCCATGATTTCCGCTGAGGCATATTCGCTTGCGGTTCGATCTTGCACTGGAATGGCGGGTTATGGGACCCAAGAGAAGGTCGCGAGTGTTACGCGAAGGTCCTCCGGGCACAATTGCTTCGGGGGCAAGTTCTCGTAGGCTGTTCGCTCTTTCAATCATCGCATGAAGCTTCTCGGTAAAATCGGTCGCGAATTTTCCGGCTACAACATCTTGGAATCGGCGAAGCGTCTCCGTGATCGCAAACCGCTGCAATGCAGTCTTTATGTAACGGACCAGTGCAACCTCGATTGCGCTTATTGCACCGAATACGACAATAGCCGGCCGCACCCGAGCCTCGACGATTTAAAAAAATGGATACGGAAAATTCGCGAGCTTGGCACCATGCGCATCGCTCTCGTCGGCGGCGAGCCGCTCGTGCATCCGAACATTGTCGAACTCGTTCGCTACTGCCGCGAACTCGGGTTTGCCACGAGCTTGACCACCAACGGTTTCCTTCTCACGCGTAAACTGATCGCAGAACTGGAAGACGCCGGGTTGCAGGTCATGCAAATCAGCGTTGACCGGATGACGCCGAGTGCAATTACGAAAAAGTCCTTCAAGACAATTTTGCCAAAGCTCGATTACTTTAATGACTCAAAAATCAGTCTGCATATCACTGGAGTGATTTGCGCCGATACCTTGCCCGAATCACAAGCAGTGCTTGAGACCGGATTGTCGCGCGGAATTCCGACAGAAGTTCGACTCGTCCATGCGGACCCATTGAATCGGTTTCGCGTCGACCGCGGGTCGCGGGAAGAACTCGAACGCTTCATCGATTCGATGATCGAACGAAAGCGCCGCGGAGAGAAGATTCACACCAGCGAAGCGATCCTCAACTACCAACGGAGTCTCCTCCGGGGCGAGCACGTCGAGTGGACGTGTATGGCCGGCTACAAATTATTCTTCGTCTCCGCGCAGGGGAAATTCTGGATCTGCAGCATGGTGCATACAGATAAGCACATCATGGACGTCACCCTGGACGATCTCTACGCGAACTACCGCAAGAAATCGTGCCAGAAAGGCTGTGGTGTTTATTGTGCAGTGAGTGCTTCGCTCCTTGTGGAAAAGCCGGCGCAGGTTCTCGGCAAGGAAATCGTTGCGCGCGCCAAGCGCATTCCGTCAACGGTTCGTCGTTCCTTAACTCCGAATACCGACAAAGCGCCGCATGGAACCATCACAAATCCAGATGGACCGCGCCAGATGAACGGCAGCACTAATGGCGGCCCATCCGCAGATGATCACGTAACCTTGGGGAAAGGCGCCTAACAAAAAACCACACGCCAGGATCCAGACGTAAACATTTCTCCGAGCCGCGATCAGCCGGAAAGCACGGTCGAACGGCGCGACGTCATCCAGCAGGCGGCCTTTAGCCATCTTCGCCCCGCGTTGCGCGAATTCATACAATAAGCGTGACCCGACGAGCAACGCGAAAAAGTAAAACACGTTGGGAAATTGGCCGCTCCGCCACAATTGAAAAGCGATGGCCGCCCACCACGAGTTCTCGATAAAATAATCGAGATGATGTTCCCATTTGCCGTGCTCGGTCGTTTCGATTTTGACGCGCGCCTGTTTTCCGTCCAGTCCATCGACGATACCAAATATGAGAGCAGCGAGGATTCCGAGCCCGACGCGGCCAAGCGCGAATGCCGCGGTCGCACTGCATCCGATAATGAAACCTCCAATCGTAATTTGGTTTGGCGTGATTCGCGTTTTGCAAAGAAGCGAGATGAGTGCCGTTTCGATTGGTCCGTGAATGTAAGCGGGCAAGTCGAGTGTTCCATTTTGCGCGGAATCGAGAATGACGCGCTCCGCTACACGACGGTTCCGCTCTGGCGTCGCTGAAAAACAGAGCGGCCGCACGTGCCGCCGCATGGGGACGATGTAATCATCCTCCTCCGCCGCATTGACGATATCGATCTCGCGGTTGTCGATCTTTTTTTTGAGTTCCTCAAAAAAAGGCGCCGGCGAAAGCGCAAAGAGAAAATCCCTTGTGACCAATGCAGGCCCACACGGATTCCGGATTAGAGACTGTGCGAATTCTGGCGGATCGGAATCGAGAAGTGCGGCGGGAGACTGTTTCGCGCAGAGAGCGGCAAGCAAACGAGCGTCACAATAAATGTTTGCCGGTACTATTAAGAAACGCTCGGAGGCGCTTTGGTCTAAAACGAGTTGGGAAGTAAGAGGTCCAATTCTGCACGAGGCAAGATGGACAATTATTTGTTGGCACGCCCACGAGCGTTTCGCTAATTCAGCTCCGATGATTTCGGGTGTTGTGGAAAAAACGATCGCGCTGCGAAGTCCGAGTCGCTGCAAAATGCGGAGCAAACGTTCCAGTAAGTTGACGCCGCACAATACGGTCAAAGCCTCGGGCGCATCCGCAATTAAGATTGGCAGGATATTCTCCATCGCCCGCGAGATTAACGGCGAAGCCGCAAGCTGCCAACTCTCAGCGATTTTCAGTTGAGGCGTGGCTCTGCGTTTGATCGACTTAAGAAATCGAACTTCCCGCGCCCCGCGGGTTGCTGGCGGTGATCCGGCCGTCTTTCATCTCGTGGACCCAATCGCAGGCTTCGGCGATGACGGGATTGTGCGTGGCCAGAAGCAGAGCTTTGCCGCCTTCTTGAACAATATTTTGAAGCAATTCAAAGGCGCGCTCGGAGTTGGCGGTATCGAGGTTGCCGGTTGGTTCATCGGCCAGAATGACACGCGGATCGTTGGCCAGCGCGCGCGCAATGGCGACTCGTTGTTGTTCGCCTCCGGAAAGGTGACGGCTGGGCCTCCGTAATTTATCGCCCAAACCTACCGCTTCGAGCAGCGCGGCAGCGCGCTCGCGCATCTCATTGTCGGAAAGTTGCCCCAGTTTGCGCATTGGAATCATCACGTTCTCCTGCGCCGTGAAATCCTCCATCAAAAAATGGAATTGAAAGATGAACCCGATGAACTTGCTGCGTTTATGCGCGAGCTCGTCATCATTCAGCTGGGACACTGGCTCCGATTCGATTGAAACGCGGCCAGCATTGGGTAGATCAAGCAGTCCAAGAATGTAGAGCAACGAACTTTTACCGCATCCAGACGGACCGACCACCGCGTGGACGCTACCGGGCTCAATATCGAGTGAGACGCCCCGAAGAGCGTGGACCCGCTCTTCCTCTTCGCCGAGATAACGCTCGATGCCTTCGCAACTAAGACAGGTTCCTGAGTTCATCTTGAGCCGCGAATAGTAACCACCGGTGGCAATTCGGCAGCGCGCCGCGCGGGGACGTAACTGGCGATGAAAACGGCGAGGATCGCGAGCAACGTTGCAAATACGTAGTGTCTCCAATCCCACGTCACTAAAAAGTAATTCGTGTACAACAAACCGCGGAGGCGAATGGGAATGTGCGAGACACCCCAGGTCATTAATGCGCCCAGCAAACAGCCGAGCAACGATCCCGCCGCAGCGATCAACGCGCCCTGCCACAAGAAAATTAGAGAAACGTCGATGCGTCGATAACCCATTGAACGCAAAATCGCGATCTCCTTTATTTTCGCGAGCACCGACATCGTAAGGACATTAAAAATGCCGAAGCCGGCGAGCAGGATAATCAGGGAAACGGTAATCGCGACGGACATTCTCAGGGTCAGAAAAAGTTGGAGCGTACTCTCCTCGCGGTCCTGCCAGCTCGTGGCGTTATGCTGAAAGAGCGTTTCGAAACGACTGGCCAAAGCGGGTGCACGGTTGGGATTTCGCAGTTTGTATATGATCATCGTTGCACCGGACGGTTGTTGCAGGAGGGCTTGTGCCACTCTGGCATGCGAATAAACGCGGGTTGAATCAATCGAGCCGATGCCTGCACGAGCAATCGCTGCAACGGTGAAGCGCCAGTACTCGCCGTTGGGGGCAAGCAATTGCACAGTATCACCGACACTAGCCTGAAGTAACTCTGCCAGGCGCGAACCAATAATGATGGAACTGGTGTTGTTTCGAAAATCATCAAAATTTCCGCCAATCAATTGGTGGAGAATATCCGTCGTCTGCGCGTGCAGAGCCGGATCGATGCCGTAAAGATCGACAGTCGCGTTTTCAAATCCGGCACGGGCACTCACCGTCCCGCGCAAGACCGGGGAACAGGAAACCACATTAGAAAATTGCCTGCTCACCCGCATGATTTCATTGGCGTTAGTGATGCCTTCAAAATAGAGACGGTGTCCAACACTCCCTTTGGAGCCCTTCGCGGAAACCATGAGTGGTTCGTAGCGTGGTCGAAAACGCGATCTGATTACCAGCGCGCCATTGCTACCGATGGTTGAGTCAATGAAGTAGCGTGCGAAGCCCTGGGTCTGCGCCTGCGTGCAGATAAAGATCGCAACTCCGAAAACGACGCCGCTAAGGCTCAGAAGCAATGCCCGCTTGCGATGCGTCAAAAAACGCAGGGCAATGTAAAGCGTCGGAGTCACGATTCCTTCGGCTGCGGCGGGGGATTGACCATCCGTTGCCGTATTGCTTCGCCGGGGTGGAATTTGTCCTGGTCCGAAACGATCACATGACTGCCTTCCGTCAGGCCGCTCGTTACTTCTGTAAAATCGAGGGTGCGAAATCCAACGCCAACCGTGCGAGTCTCCACGATGCCGTGTCTCACCACCAACGCTTGATCGACGAGGAGGGCGCGCGTCGGCACCAAAAGAGCATGTTGATGTGTGCCAGTAATGATGTTCATCTCGCCAGTCATTCCGACCATCAAATTGTCCGGCGGGTTTTCCATCTCCAGCACAATGGTGTAGCGCTGCGTCGTTGGATCGGCTGCGGGTTGAACTGACGAAACGCGCGCGGTGAAAGTCTTCATCCGATAGGCATACAATTGCAGTTTTGCCTTCATTCCCGGTTTCACTTCACCCACATCTTCTTCGTTTACTTCGCCGCGAACGTAATTCTTGTGCGACGAAACGGTGAAAAGCTCGTTGCCGTCTGAAACCAGTTCGCCATCAATGGTCTGGACGTTAGTGAGAACGCCGTCGATGGGCGCGCGAACTTCGGAGTTCTTCATCTGGGCCTCTAGTTTCTTCATTGTTTCTCCCAGTGAGTTGAGATTGCGGTCGCGCTCGATCCGCTCGGCTTCCACTGCGCCGCGCAGCCGGTTCGCTTCGCTTTTTGCCTTCTGATATTCGACTGCAGGCACATTTCCCGAGCCGACAACCTTTTCGAGCCGCTGCAGATTGTCTTCAGCTGCTTTGAGCAACTCCGAAGACGGGAGTGGCAGAGCCGCCCGGTCGATCGCCGCCTGCAAATCGGCGCGGGCTTGCTTCAGTTCTCTGGAAGTTTCTTCGTCGGCGATCGTCGCCAGTAACTGTCCTTTCTCAACGCTCTTGCCAATTGCGCCGCGCCCAGCTGAGAAAGGTTCGGCCAACCGGATGAAGCCGTCATTTTGGGCTCGAACCCGCACCACAAACGCCGGTTCGATCCGCACTGTCCCATAAACCGCAGAGATGGCGGTACCGCGGCGTACTGTGACCACTTCCGCCACCGGCATCAGGAAATAATATGTCAGCGCGAAAAGGAGCACGAATGCTGCTCCACCGCCCAACAAGAGTCTTTTTGATTCCGGCAATTTCAATTTGGAGAACTAGTGTGGTGTTCGTGATGCTTCTTTGCAATAAACTGGGATCTTAGCGTTTTCAGCCTCATCCGAGCCTGTTGGCAGAGGTTCGTGGATGTTATTTCCAAGACACCGCAGCGGAAACGCTCGTTCGATCAGCGAAAGAGAATTAAAGATCGCCAAACGGTGTGCTGCAAGATCCGAGCAGTTCTTGTAGCCGCCTCATTGCGTCTACCGCGACTTCGTATTGTCGTCAGAAAATTGAAAATAGCGTCCCGTGGCGCGGTCCCATTCGGCCGTGGCGAGATTGTGCTGATAGATCGCATCTAACAATCCGCTCTTGGTCTCCAGAAAGAAATTTTGAGTAACCCGGTACTCGAGCGGGGATGCCAGACCGCTGGCCAGATTTTGCTGCACCGCGCGCGCGCTTTCGTCCGCGGCAGCTGTTGCGGAGGCGAGAGATTTTTCGCGAATCTCTGTTGTCTTAAGATCGTTCGCGATCCGCGAAAGCTCGCGAGGGATATTCGTCTCCAGTTTCCGGCACGTTAGTTCGTTTATCTCTCGCGCCGAACGAGCCCTAAGAACCGCGCCACCTACTTTGCCGTTATCGACGACGCGCCACGTGTAGGCCGCCTTCTCGCGAATCTCCGACCCAATAAAATCCTGTGTCTTGCTTGTAGATCCTTCGCGATGAATCCCTGTGACCGGGACGTACTCGCCTGGAAGGCTACCGATCACGGCGGGATAATAGTCGGCTTCGATGATTCGTTGATCCTCGTTCGCGGCGCGCACAAACAGCCGCGCGAGTTTCAGATCAGCTCTCCTCTGAAGAGCCGCCGCTGTTTCGGAATCAACATCGACGCGTATCGGGATGGAGTGTAGTTCGCCTTCAGGTTCGGGCAGCGACGCTTTTGCTGGATCGATCCCCATTGCCAGGGCCAATTGCAATCGTGCGTCCAAATAGGTGCGATGCGCGCCTTCAATTCGCGTGTCCAATTCAGATGCCTGAACGGTTGCACTTGCAAGCGCAGTCTTATCAGTCAATCCGGCTTCGAAACGGGTTCTTTGAGCAGTTACATTCTCCTGCAGTCGTCGCTGTTGTTCCCTGCGGAGGGATTCCAACGATCGATTGTAGAGGGCGGCGTAAAACGCCAGGCGCGCTGCATGCAACTGCTCAACGACAGCAACGTTCAATTGCTGTTGTGCAATCAAGACTTCGACATCGCCGCGCCGCAGAGAAGCGGGCAGACCCGCGTTGAACAGCGTCTGGGTCAAGACGCCGCGTCCCACGGCGAAGCCTTTTACTCCGCTTTCACCGGCGCGGTGACCGGCCTGAACGCCTGCCGGGACGCCCAGTTCAGCGTCAGGCAAGGCGACGGAACGAAAGACCAGCCGTTTTCCAGCAGCCTGCTCAAGCCCTGATTTCGCCTCCTGGATGTCCGGGTTTCTTTCCAGCGTAGTTTGCAGAACATTTTCCAGTGTAATGGCGTCGGCTGGAGACGCGAAACAAGCCGTAAAAACAGCAGCGAACAGGTGAATACGTACTGACGCTCGCCTGAAACTGGCGCGCCGCATTCTTTGTAGCTGCTTCCCCGTGCGACGCGTGGAGCTGACATGTTCAAAATGTGCGCGTCGCGCCGCCCGCAGGGCAACGGCTACAGATTGCGTCCTCAGAAACACAGATCGTTGCTTCATCGTCGACTTAACTTTTCCGGTGGACGCGCGACGTCGGCAGCTTGCGCCGCACCGCGTTTTTCCTTCTTCGCATTTTCGATTTTTGATCCGAAATTAAGCGCTTCCGTGGAACTCGCGCAGGCGTGCGCCAGACGTGCAAGGGCCGCGTTGTGCAAATAAATTGCGCTTAGTCGGGTAGTGCGGGTCCGGGTGACATCGGATGCCGCTTGCAGGATGTCGAGTTGTGTCCCCAATCCGGCAGCAAAATTGCTTTTCGCAATGTCGAGAGATTCATCTGCGGCCTGAACATTGGTTGTCTCGATTTCAAGCACGCGGTCAGCCTGTTGGAGATCAAAAAAAGCGCTGCGCACTTCCGAGGCAACAGAGCGCCTGGCCGCTGCCAATGCTTGCACAGCTGCTCCGCGTCGGGCGCGTGTGGCTTGCATGCGACCTTTGGTCGCAAACCCATCAAAGATATTCCACGTCGCGTTTATCCCTACCACCCCGCCGTAATTAAATTCCTGACCGACATCCGGATCGCGCTCGCTGTAAACTTCGTAGCCGGAAAAAGCCCGGATATGTGGCCGCATCGCGCTCCGATCGAGGACATACTGCTGGTCCTCGATCTCGATGTCCTTTTGCCGGGCTTTGATGACTGGCCGATTCGCGTCGGCGCGTGCGAGGCAATCGTTCAGATCGGGATGGTTTGCTTGATATTGTAATTCTCCCGAAACCTCAAATGGGGCCGTCCCGCTTTCGGCCCGGATCTCCGTGCCGAAAAGGTCGCCGAGTCGGAGGTAGGAATTTTTCAATTGCGTCTGGGCGTTAAAAAGTTCTGGCTGCTCATTGGCCAGAGCCACTTCGGCGCGCTGTACGTTCAAATTACCAACAATACCGGCGCTAAAGCTTTGCTGCTGGCTCTTGAGTTCCTCCTCCAGAACCCTCACCGAATTTTGCCGCACACCCACCTTCGCCCGGTTCAGGAGAAGTTCGTTGAACGCGACCCGCACATCCATTGCCACTCTACTGGCGGTCTCCTGCAACTCATAGTTCTGCTTCTCGATTGTTAACCGTGCGATAGCCACCTGGCTGGTTACTGCTCCGCCAGTGTACAGGTTCTGTTCGAGCTTCACTATCGCATTGTAATCTTCATCGCGGAGCCGAGTTTCGCTCTGCGTCTGTCTTTTATCGACCAGCCCCGTCGAGTTGAGCCACGGAAGATATCCCGAGCGCGCTTCGACCCAGCCGCCGTGCGCGCCTTGTACTTTCGTCCGGGCAATCTCGATTTCTGGATTGTGCGCTTGGGCGACAGCGACCGCCTGTTCGATCGTGTAAATGGGAGCCCCGAATCCGTGCGACCAGGCGGAAAAAGCAGCGATCAGCGTCGTGATGGCTGCAAATTTCAAGCGCATTTCGTCTATCTCCTTGCAAGGGCCTTCTTTGTACCAAGGATGCCCGTGACTTTTCCCCTTATATCAGTTCTTGCAAGCTGGCGCGACTTCGGACACATTCCGCGCTTATAATATTTAAAGACTACTGGCAGGCGCAGCCGGTCGTGGTGAAACGGCCTAACTTGCATCTTGCTTCGAATAATCTAATTCAGGTAGCCTTTCGCCTTTAACAGTTTAGAAATGAGAAAAATAAGAATTGCCATCGTCGGCGTTGGAAACTGCGCCAGCTCTCTTGTCCAAGGAATCAATTTTTATGGCGGCTCCTCCGCGGACGGCTCTGCCATCGGGCTGATGCACCGGGAGATCGGTTTTTACCGGCCGAGCGATATCGAGGTTGTCGCTGCTTTTGACATCGATCGCCGTAAAGTCGGCCTCGACGTCAGCAAAGCAATTTTCTCGCCGCCCAATTGCACAAAAGCCTTTTGTGAGAAAATCAAGCTCACCGGCGCCATCGTGAAGATGGGCTGCGTTCTTGATGGCTACCCTCCGCATATGCGCGACGAGGACCCGTTGCGCACATTCCTCCCGTTGGAAAAGGAATCCACACGCGAACAAATCATCGCCGAATTGAAGGATTCCTCCGCTGAAATAATGGTCAATTATCTCCCTGTCGGTTCGGAAGAGGCGACGCGCTTTTATGCCGGTTGCGCGCTGGAGGCCGGCCTCGGGTTCGTCAATAACATTCCCGTCTTCATCGCCAGCGATCCAAAGTGGGCGAGACGATTTGCGGACAAGAATCTTCCCATCATTGGGGACGACATCAAAGCGCAGATGGGGGCGACTATTGTACACCGAATGATGGTAGATCTTTTCCGGAAGCGCGGCGTGAAACTCGTTCGCACATATCAACTAAACACTGGCGGGAACACCGATTTTCTAAATATGCTCAATCGCACCCGCCTGGCATCGAAGAAAACCTCCAAGACTGAAGCCGTCCAATCGGTGATCGGCGAACGCCTGGCGGACGAAAATATTCACATCGGCCCGAGCGATTATGTGCCATGGCAACTCGACAACAAGATTGCT
>QHOS01000049.1 GCA_003219415.1 Verrucomicrobiota bacterium
TAATGTAGCTGTTTCCAAGGGATTACTTGAGAAACAGAGCGGAAATTTCCGAGTGACACCATCCGGATCTGGAATGTCAGAGGACCCTGCGATCGTTCGCTCTTTTAAACCGATGGTCCAGTCGGATTGAAAAAGCGATCCGCGGAATTGCAACTCTGCGACAGCGGGCGCCAGAGTGAATGGTACCGACGCAAATTCGATTTTGTTCATGCAACCGATTTGGTGGGGCGTTAGATCGAAGATCGGCATCCCACCATCTATTCTGACCGTCACATTGTTCGTATCCTGAAAATCGATCTCTCCACGAAGTGAAAGATCTGTACTCTTGGTCGCAAGATTGAGAAACTCTATCGATGCGCGATTTCCTCCAAAAACAATTCGTCCGCTTGCTTCAGTGAGATTGATAGAACCTCCGGCGTCGCCGGACATCTTTCCGTTCATCAGCTGGATGTCGCCATCGATGTGAGGATGTTGCAACGTTTCGGAAAGCGAAATGTTTCCGCTCAGAATGCCGTCGCTGAATATTTGTGGGTGAAAGAGCTGAGGCGCTTTTGCGAGAAAGACCGATGGAAAGTTGAGTGTGATATTCAACGGAGATATCCGGAAAGCGTTCCAATCCGTCCCGATTGGCAAAGGAAAATTGGCTGTGAAGCTAATCGGGCTCGAATTAGGCATGTGGATCACACCCCGTACGTCCCACTTACCGGAATCGATGGTTGCCTGAACATCAGCCGGGATTTGATTTCCTTTTCCAGCCGCTTCGCGCGGAATCGACAGGTAATCGATTAGGTTGTTTAATCTAGCTTCGAGCGTCCCTGAATAGTTGTGCTCGTGCGACAGATCGATTTTACCCTGTCCGCTGAGAGAATCGTTCTTGTGCGTCATCGCCAATTGTTCGATCTCCAGGTCCGTCGCTTTTAAATTCAGTTTCGCGCTCAGGTTGTCGATGGCAGTCTTAAAAAATGTGAGCGATGCACCCTCAACCATGAGATGTCCGCCAAATTTGCGGTCACGAGTATCCATCGCTCCATCAATGGTGATCTTGCCCGCGAAATCGCCGGCGTTCGCGCCAAACAGAGCCGCGAAATCGCCCAACTGATCGATCGACGCGGAAATGTTGCCGCGAAAATCCGGACTAAGCCAGCCGGACACACTTGAGGGAAATGCAGCTTCGCCGTTTAAAGTAAACTGGTTTGCCTGTTGCTTTATGTACAGTTGCTGAAGCTGAATCCGGCGGTTATAGAGCGCGGCACCAAGCATCATCGCTTCGGCGGTGCGATTGCGCCAGGTAAGCCCGGTCAGTTCGCTCCAAAGTGAGGCGGTTACCAGGTCCGGCTCAGCAAAGTTTCCGCGAAAAGTGAAGTTACCAGCGTGGAGCAAACCGCTAACGCGATCGGCGAACCCGAATGCTTCCGAAGTTTGCTCAAGAGAAATATCGGTAGCTCCGCCGGCAATTTTCCAGTTAAAATGTTGGGAGCGCCATTCGTGCGAAATGTTTCCGCGGATTTTTCCTCCGAACGCGTCAACGTCGAACTGCAATCCGACGCGTTGGTTTCCCAGGCGCGACAAGTCCGCCGTAGCCGACTGCAGATCGAGGCCATGCGTTAAAGTGAGCCCGGCGATTGTCAGGTGATCAGCTTCCCAATGAGTTGCACCGCGCAATTGCGAAAACGTCTGGTGGAACCACGGCGAGGCTATCATCACCTCGGCAGCGCTAAAACGACCCGCTTCGGTCTGATTCGCGGATAGAAATCCGTTTCGCAACAAAACAAGCGTTGGTCCGTTTTCAATCCGCACCTCCGAGCCGGCGACGGTCAGATCTTCCGGAAGCATTCGGTGCAGTGTTGCCCAACCCCGCCGCGTCATCGCTCGCACAGTTGGATTGCTTCGGCGCAACTCTCCATGCAATTCCCGAATCGACAGATTACGGATGGCGCGACCTCGGCTGTGAAGGAGGATGTGCTTGAAGTTCAACTCGAACGTCGCATCCGTGATTGTAAGATCGATGCGGAGCTTGTCATCGTGTGCGTTTCTCAGGCGCAGTTGCCGGATCGCAACCGGACGCAGGAACGGTGCATCGATCTTGTCGATATTAACAATGAAGCCCTCCTGTCGCGCTCTCCACCAAATCCACCAACGAACACCATGGGAAACGGCAAATGGCGTAAACCAAAATGCCAGCAACGCGGCAAGCAGAAGAAACAGACTAACTAGGAGAAATCGACTTTTTAGGGGCATTTAGATTTCTGTGAATGACGAATGTCGAAGGAAGTCCAAATGACGAAGGTTAAGAAAACAGGCGGTGATTGTCTCTGTTTGGCCAGTCGCGCTTAGAGATTGATTCCTGGTTAGATATTCGTCATTCATTTGGCTTGATTTGCAGCGACACCTTTGAAAATCAAATGCAGCGGTTGCGGTGCGTGTACGCGTTGCTCGATTTGTTGTTGCAACGTGCGCTCGGCTTCGGCTGGCAAGTCACCTTCTGCTGCTTTTTCCCGTGCAAGCTCCGGCAGGATCGATAATTCGCTTTGCATGTCCTGGCCTGAAATGCGGTTCCACAATCCATTTTCAAACGCGAGGACGTCCACCTGCTCCTGTTCGATACCAAGGATCCGGGCGTGCGGCAGCTGAACGATGATTTCATTGGGTCGAATATCGACCGCCAGGTTTTGCTGTAGATCGAAGCCGGCTTTGACGATGAATGTGCCATGCAACTTTACACGCTTCGAACTGCCCACCCATGTATGGAGCAGCTCATGTTCAACTTCGATGCGTCGTGACAAAACAACCAGTTCGCTCACGGGCGTCGTCTGTTCCATATAGACACGGTTGTTAATCGTGATGCGCGGCTGCAAATGCGCGATGTCGACAAAAGCGCTGCGTAAATCCTTGCCCAGTTGCTCAAGCTCGGCGGTGCTTTGTTGCGCTGTGCGGGCCGGCCAGGTTTCGATGCGCCAAAAAATGATTACAACCACCATGGCGATTAGCAGCGCCACCAGCGTAAAAGCAACCGGCCACGAAATTCGGCCCGAGTTCAGGGATTTCGACATTGAGCGTTGGACGTTGAACGTTGGGCGTTTGTTTTGCTCAGGCTCTAATCGAGCACGAGCACCCGCCTTCGTCTATCTACGGCGCGGCAGGTGAGCACGAGCAAGAGCAAGAAGAAAGAGAGAGAATTTCGCTCAAAAAATTACCGCCCCCCACACCCGATAGGCGTGAAGGGCGGCTGTTCCCCCCAGAACAATCTTGAAAAACTTCGAGGCTACTAAACGAACTTCCGGCAGATCGCAACAAATTTTATATGAAAAAATTCGCACGGAAGATGAGGGTGGAAAAATAACGAATGAGGAATGAAGTGAATGACGAAGGACGAGCGACGAATGACGAAATAAACCCGAATGTTTAAATGACGAAGGCTCGATGTTTCTCTTCGTCATTTCTCCTGTGGGTCTGGCGTGCGAGATTCGATTGCGTGACCTGGGTTGCGCGAGCGCGCGTCGCGGTCTCTAGTTTTACATGGGTAATTTTGATGAGGAGCAAGCGGCGCGCAGCCTTGCTGGTTCATTGCTGGTCGCTCATCCTAATATGCTCGATCCGAATTTCCGACGCACAGTGCTTTTCATTTCCGAGCATGACCCAGGCGAGGGGGCTTTGGGTGTCATCATCAATCGCCCACTCGAAAGACAGGTAGCCGATCTCGTCACCGAGGCGCCACCTGGGGGACTTGCTGAGGTGCCCGTTTTTCTCGGCGGACCTGTGGGGAAAAATCAACTGATGTTTGCAGCGTTCGAATGGCACCAGAGCAAAGGGCTTAAGCTCAATCACAATGTCGGTCTCGAGGAAGCAAGCGACGCAGTTGACCCAAAAAAAGTAATTACAGTTTGCGCGTTTGTAGGCTATGCGGGCTGGGGAGCGGGACAGCTTGAAAGCGAGATGAATCAGAAAGCCTGGCTTCTTCAAAAAGCTAATCCCTCGGTGCTTAAACTCGATCGTCTTCCGAATCTGTGGTTCGAAATCATGCGCGGCCTGGGACCGTGGTATAAGATGCTGGCTGCCGCGCCAGACGATCCGTCTTTGAATTAGTGAATATTGACTGGTGACTGGTGAATAAAAATTCAGTTGGTCGTGTCGGTGGATTTCACTTTACCACCATTCACTGATCACTTATCACCATTCACCTTCTTACATGATCATTGGTATCCCTAAAGAAATTAAGGAGCAGGAGCAACGCGTCGCCCTGCTGCCATCGGCTGCGAGTCAACTCACGAGGCGGGGGCATTCAGTCGTGGTACAAAAGAACGCCGGTATAGGCTCGGGTTATCCGGATGAAGAATACGTCAAGGCCGGCGCTGAGATTGTCGATCAAGCGAAAGAAGTTTTCACGCGGGCTGACATGGTTGTGAAAGTGAAAGAGCCGCTCGAGGCGGAGTTTCCATTGCTGCGAAAGGGTCAAATCCTCTTCACGTATCTGCATCTGGCGGCGAGTAAATCTCTTACTGAAGCGTTGCTGAAGTCGGGCGTGACCGCAGTGGCATATGAGACGATTCAGATTAATCATCGTTTGCCATTGCTCGAGCCAATGAGCGAGATCGCAGGTCGCATGTCAGCGGTGATGGGCGCGAATTTTCTCGCGAAATACAACGGAGGCAGCGGGGTCTTGTTAGCCGGTGTGCCGGGGGTTTTGCCTGGACGCGTCGTTGTTGTGGGCGGCGGGACGTCGGGTGTGAATGCAGCACGCATTGCAACAGGCCTGGGCGCGGAAGTCACGATCCTTGATGTTGATCTAGAACGTCTGCGTTATCTCGACCTCGCGATGGAAAATACCAATACGCTCTATTCAAGCGAGGCAAACTTACAGGACTTGATGGCGGATTGCGATCTGCTGATTGGCGCCGTCCTATTGCCCGGAGCGAAGGCGCCGAAGTTAATCACGCGACAGATGCTGCGAAAAATGAAGCCGGGCAGTGTGCTGGTGGATATTTCCATCGATCAAGGCGGTTGCGCGGAAACGTCGCGACCCACCACGCATCTTGATCCAGTTTACGTGGAGGAAGATGTCACGCATTATTGCGTGGCAAACATGCCGGCAGCCTACGCGCGCACAGCAACCCAGGCGCTTACAAATGTCACGTTTCGCTATGTAGAATTGCTCGCGGATCTCGGTCTCGAGGGCGCATGTAAAAAACAACCTGCCTTAATTGGTGGCATCAACACCCGCGACGGACGACTCACTTGCAAGGCGGTGGCGGAGGCGCATGGACTCAAATACGAGGCCCCGCTTTAATCCGCGCGCACCAAGCATTTACTTTTAAAAAGCAGAATCAAATGCGGTCAAAAACCGCCTTGCTCCGATTAAACTGTTAAAGCAATATGCCTCTTCCAATTAACATTATGAAAAAATACATCTGCATTCTGGCCGGTGCCGCGCTCCTCGCGGCGTGCGAGCAAAAGACCGAGACAACTGAGCCTGCGGCAAGTCCGGCGGCCACGAGTCCGCCGACAACAACTGAAACAACCAGTCCGGCTTCGACAACGGAATCTTCTCCCGAAACGTCAACATCTACCGGTGGGACCAGCGAATCTCCTGCTGAGAGCTCGCCAACTCCCTAAATTCGTCGGCTTTTTTCTTCGCGAAGTCTTCTCTCGAGATTTTCCGGGAGAAGACTTTTGCTGTACGGATGCCGCATCCGTACTTGGAGGGGCGAGCTCCGCGAGCCCAAGATTGCGTCGAAGAGCTCCTCCAACATTTTTCGGTCTATAGTAACGAATCGACAACCGATATGAAGCGGTCAAGTTCGCTTTCATTTCCAAAATCGCGTCGCCTGACGCGCGCGTCCGAATTCGAGCGTGTAAAACGAGAAGGCCTGGTACGGCGCGGCAACTTGCTAACACTCAGCGCAACAGTCGTCGAGAATTCCGGGTTGTGTCGTGTAGGCTTCATTACCTCTCGTCGCTTGGGAAGCGCGGTAATTCGCAATCGTGTTCGGCGCCGTTTGCGTGAGATTGTGCGCCAGCATCAGCATGATTTGCGACAGGACTTTTGGATCGTGCTTATTGCAAAGCGCGACGCTGCGAATGCGAGCTATCGAGCCTTGGAGGATGAATGGTTGCGTCTCGCGAGACGCGCTTCTATTCTGCTCTGATGCTCTGGCTGCTTCGTTCTATGATTCGCGTTTATCAATGCACGCTTTCGCCCCTCCTTGGTTTGCTGTGCGGACCTGATTCGGGCTGCCGATTTACGCCGACATGCTCGGCCTATTTTCTGGAAGCGGTAGAGATACATGGCATCGGCCGCGGAAGCTGGCTGGGATTAAAACGCCTCGCGCGATGTCAACCCTGGGGCGGATGTGGGTATGATCCAGTGCCGCACCGGAAAAATCCAGAATCGAGCATCCAGTATCTAGCATCCGCGTCAGACGCCATATCCGGCTCTGCTGAGTAGCCGCTCAACGACGACCTACCGTTTATGGATCGAACTGCATGGATTGTCGTTGCCGTTTGCGTAATCGGGCTCGTAGGGTGGCAAATTTACATAGCAAAACAGATGCCTCCGCGGCCCGCGCCAGTTAATGCCGCGTCAGGTCAAGCGTCGCCCACGGCAACCCCGAAAGTTTTTGAAGCATCCCCGTCGCCGGCTACCCCAGAGACTACGCCGAAGAGCGCCGAGGCGGCTCCGAGTTTTGCTGAGAAGATAGAAACGCTGCGAAACTCGGATGTTGAGTTGCGTCTAACGAATCGCGGAGGCGGCATCAAGGAAGCCGTTCTCTTGAGGCAGATGGCTGAGAAAGGACAGCACGTTGTGTTGAATTCGGCGCAGAACGCGCCAATCGGCGCAATCATTGAGTCGCGATTTATCGAGACGCCAACGCTTCCTGAGTTTAACGCATCGACAGAATCAAATTCGGTTGTGCAATTTGAGGGGACAACGGGCGAACAAGTCGCCATTCGGAAAAAGTTCTTCTTCGAGAAATCCCCGGAGAAGAAAGACAACTACGTGATCGAAATGGACGTCGATCTCCAGAACCGGGGGAGCAAGCCATATCAAAACCCTGGCTATTTTGTGGCGCTTGGGTCGGCAGCGCCTATTCATCCCAAAGATTATCCTTCCTACACGCGGCTCGTCTGGTGCATCGATGGCAAGGCAAAAGGAATCGATGTTGGTTGGTTTGGTAGCAGCGGCGGATTCCTTGGGCTGGGCCAGCGCGCTGCGCGGCCTTATTACCAGGAGAGTATCGCCGGTGCGGAATGGGTCGCTGTGAGTAACCAATTTTTCACCACGCTGATGGCGCCACTCACGGCGAAGGCCACTAGCGTATGGGGTCGGCGCTTTGAAACCGAATATGCGTCGGACCAAAAACTACCCGCGATCGAAGGCGCGCTTGGGATGCCGGGATTTCAGTTGCAACCCGGGCAAACATACAGCGCCCGTTTTGAAATCTATGCCGGGCCGAAGCTTTACCATCGGCTCGCGCAACTTCCGCATAATGAAGCGGAGGTGATGGACTTCGGGATTTTCAAGCTGGTGTGCCAGTTTCTCCTCAACTTCATGAACCTGCTTCACAGTTGGCTTGGGGACTATGGCCTCTCCATTCTGGCCCTCACGACGATTATCAAGCTGACGCTCTGGCCGATTCAAAATCGAGCAAACCGGTCCATGCGGCAGATGGCCGCGCTATCGCCGAAGATGCAGGAGTTGAAGGAAAAGTACAAAGACGATCCGACCCGGATGAATCAGGAGTTGATGAAACTTTACAAACAGTACGGCATCAATCCGGTCGGTGGCTGTTTGCCGATGATGATTCAAATCCCGATCTTTTTCGGTCTCTTCAAAATGCTGGGCCAGGCGGTGGAATTGCGGAACGCAAAATTTCTTTGGGTAAGGGATCTTTCCCAGCCGGACACAATAGCGCACCTGCCACTGCTGGGTTGGCCCGTAAATATCATCCCGCTGTGTATGGCGGCGACACAGATTTGGCTTATGGCGATGACGCCAAAAACCGGCGATCCGACTCAGCGCCGCGTGATGATGTTCACCCCGCTGATCTTTTTATTTATCTGCTACAATTTTGCCGCGGCTCTGGCATTGTATTACACCGCACAGAATCTTTTCAGCATCTTGCAATTTTATCAGAATAAACGACAACCCATGCCCACACTGGAAAAAGTCGCGCCAACAGCAAAGCGAAAGCGATGATGCCACCGAAAGATCTGCTCGATACTTTGCTGGGTTACCTCGGTTTCGTGGTGCAAATCGAGGAGACCAGTAATGAGGGCGGTAACCCGACATTGCAGATTTATACCGAGGAAAGTGGTCGCCTGATTGGGCGCAACGGCGAGACGCTGGAGGCCATCCAGTTTTTGCTTAACCGGCTGCTGCAAGCCAGGGACAAGGATGTTGAAAAGGTAATCGTGGATTGCGAGCATTACCGCTCGATGCGCGAAGACCGCATCGTGCAACGGGTTCGGGAATTGGCCGAACGTGTGCGCATTACCGGTCGCTCGCTTCAGCTCGAGCCGATGAATTCCTACGAACGGCGTCTCGTCCACAATGCTTTCAAGGACGATCCCGATGTCGCGACGTGGAGCCCGTCCGATTCGGCGCGCATCAAGCAAATCACGCTGGTCAAGCGCCAACCAAAAAAAGAAGCAGCGCAAAAAGAGCAGATATCATCCTGAATCAGGCGAAGAATTTCTCTTGGGGTCGCAGCTTGCTCTAATCACACTCGTTAGGTGGCGTAATAAGCCGGCTTCGCGTACCAAAAACAGCTCCATCGCAGCAGATCGGGCGTCACTTCAACTCGAAGGCGTGGAAGAAAAATCTTGTAATTATCCGGTAGCGGAGTGCCGAAAATCTGAGAAGGGTAATCGCTTAAAATCATGAAAACACTCACGCCTAAGCTATTTGCTCTTTGTCTCGTCATTTTTGTCCTTGGCGGAACCGTTTCCGCACAAAACGATTTGAACCTGCCTGATGTCAGTCAGGCTGCCGAGGTCAAACAGCGCATCGCCCTGACGGATATTACGGTCAAGTACCATCGTCCATTGGTGAACGGCCGAAAAATTTGGGGAGGCCTCGTTCCGTACGGCAAAGTTTGGCGCGCAGGTGCTAATGAAAACACGACGATTGAATTCAGCGATCCGGTTTCGGTGGAGGGGAAACCGCTAGCCAAAGGAGTTTATGGTCTGCACATGATTCCGAACCCGGATTCGTGGACGGTTATCTTTTCGAAAACCAATACGGGGTGGGGAAGCTACAGTTATAAGCAGGACGAAGATGCTTTGCGCGTGAATGTAAAACCGAAACCCCTGTCTGAGTCGGAAGAGGCGCTTGAGTTTGAGTTCGAAGATTTGAAACCAGATTCGACGGCCGTGACACTCAAGTGGGAAAAGTTGGGTGTTCCCTTCACTGTCTCGATTAAAGATGCGGAGCAGACGCTGGAGAACATCCGGGCGCAACTAAAGGGTCGCGGTCAATTTACCTGGCAGGCTTTGGATGAAGGCGCGCAATTTTGTTTAGCCAGAAAGATTAATCTCGATGAAGCGTTGCGCTGGGCCGATGCCTCAATTCAAAATGAGGAAAGGTTCGATAATCTCAGCACCAAAGCGGATATTCTCAAAGCTTTGAACCGCCCGGATGAGGCGAAAACCACCTGGAACCACGCTGTTGAAGTTGCGACTGCACCGCAACTCTATTCCTATGGTCGACGGCTGCAGTTTCAGAAACAGAACGCTGAAGCGATGGAGATCTTCAAAGATGTCGACAAACGGTTTCCGCAGGGAGTTTACGGAGATCTTGCGCGCGCCCGCATCAAGTCTGCAGCAGGTGATTTCGCCGGCGCGGCCAGCGATGCCAAGAAGGCACAAGCTGCTGCTCCTACCGATGCGCAGAAACAGAGCATCCAAGCATTAATCACGCGACTCGAAGCAAAGCAGGACGTCAATAAGTAGCGCGTAACACATGCTATCCTGGGAGGAACGGCGATAGCGCGCGATGGGACGTTCACAACCGGGAGTCCGACTTTGCGTTTGACGCACCAGAGCATTTCGCGTTGTTGGCGATCAGCCATTGGGGTTGCGATGTTCGCCGTCCGATGCATGGCCAATGCGTCGGATGCGCCGCCGTTGTTATCTCATGAGCAATCGAATGCCGGCGAGATTCAGCTCGCACTACAGAAGCTCAACGTGCTTGGCCGGGTTCTTTACATTGCAGCTCACCCCGATGATGAGAACACAAATCTCATGGCATTGTGGTCGAACGGCTCACTTTATGAGACCGCTTATCTTTCGATTACGCGAGGGGATGGCGGTCAGAATTTAATTGGACCGGAACTGCGTGAGAGACTCGGCGTTATTCGAACTGAGGAATTACTGGCAGCGCGGCGCGTCGACCATGGCAAACAGTTCTTCTCACGAGCAATCGACTTCGGGTTTTCCAAGACGGCTGAAGAGACCATGCGCATCTGGGATCATGACAAAATTCTGTCCGATGTGGTCTGGGTGGTTCGGAAGTTTCGACCGGACGTAATAGTGACGCGCTTCAGTCCGGAAGATCAATTGACGCATGGCCATCACACGGCGTCAGCCATTCTGGCGGGCGAAGCATTCTCGGCGGCCGGTGACCCCAATCGTTTCCCAGAGCAACTGGCTTTCGTAAAACCATGGCGCCCCACGCGGCTGGTTTGGAACACGTCTCCATTTTTCTTTTCGAACCGCAACCTTCCTTTCGATCCGACCGGTCTGACCGTTTTGGAAGCAGGCGGTTACAATTCGCTTCTCGGAAAGGCGTACACGGAAATCGCGGCCGCCAGTCTGAGCATGCACAAGAGCCAGGGCGTAGGCAGTCCCCCGCGACGCGGCGCGCGAAAAGAATATTTCAAACTGCTGGAAGGTCAGCCCATGACGACCTCGCTTTTCGAAGGCATCGATACGAACTGGTCGCGCGTGGCAAATTCGGAATCTATTGCTACACAGATTCGCCAGATCATTTCGCAGTTTCTTCCAGCCGACCCGGCTGCGTCGGTGCCTGAGTTGTTGAAGCTACGGCAGGCGATGAATGGAATTAAGGATGATTCCTGGGTCCCGGAGAAGAAAGCCGAGTTGGATGGGATCATCGCCGCCTGTCTCGGCTTGCATGTGGAGGCGTCGACAACCAACGAGGCCATCACTCCAGGGCAGACGGCGACGATAAAGCTGGAGGCAATCAATCGCTGTAATATTCCAGTCACGCTGCAGGAAATCCGTTTTTCACTCTCGGGCGACTCGATGAAAATTGACGCAGCGCTTCCATCCAACGAACTAGTTACGAGGGATCTGTCGTGCAAGATCCCGGAGAATACTCCCTATTCCCAGCCGTATTGGCTTCGTAAATCTGGAACGCTTGGCGCCTTCGCGGTGGATGAACAAACCTTGGTCGGCCTGCCCGAAAATCCGCCCGATCTGCCCGTCGAGATTGTTCTGCAGGTCAATGGCCAGGAACTCCGTTATATCGTGGATACAAAGTACCGCTTGGTCGACCCAGTGGCGGGCGAGCTGCGGCGACCGCTGGTTATTGAGCCACCCGTTTTCGCGAAAGTCGCGAATAGCGTATTGATTTTCGCGACGAACCAACCGAAATCCGTTGGAGTACATATCACGGCCGCCACCGGTTCTGCGAAAGGGGAACTTAAACTGGCTGTGCCGCAGGGGTGGGGAGTTTATCCGGCGTCTATTCCGATAGATTTAAAGGCAGCCGATGCCGAGATGGTAGCCACATTTACCGTCAAGCCACCAGACCAGGATAGCGAAGGGACGTTGCGAGCCGTCGTCTCAATTGACGGCCGCGACTATTCGTTGGGGCGCGTGCGCATTTCGTATCCGCACATCGGCGTGCACACGCTGATGCCACCGGCGGAAGCCAGGCTTGTTCGCGCCGATATTCGCGAAAAAGGCGAACGTATCGGTTACATCCCCGGCGCCGGCGATGATGTTCCAGAAAGCCTCCAACAGATCGGTTACTCGGTGAAGATTTTGAGCGAGTCCGATATCACGGCTGAAAACCTCAAGCAGTTCTCTGCAGTCGTGCTGGGGGTCCGCGCCTATAACACGCAGGAGCGAATTGCCAATTGGTTGCCGGAATTATTTGCGTATGTAAAAGCTGGCGGAGTTGCTGTCGCGCAGTACAACACCCTGGCCGAGCTTAAGACTGATCAATTGGCGCCGTATCCTTTGGAAATCTCGCGCGACCGCGTCACTGACGAAAACGCGGAGGTGCGTATTCTTGCGCCGGATCATTCACTCATGACTACTCCAAACAAAATCACGTCGAAAGATTTTGAAGGATGGGTGCAGGAACGCGGACTTTACTTTCCCAAGAAGTGGGATCCAGCCTGGACAGCGATCCTTTCGTCCAATGACCCAAAGGAAAAGCCGCTCGATGGCGGTCTACTGGTTGCGAAATCAGGGAAAGGTTTCTTTATCTACACGAGTTATTCCTGGTTCAGGCAATTGCCGGCCGGCGTCCCCGGAGCTTACCGGTTAGTCGCGAACATGCTGTCATTAGGAAAATGAACGTGGGGGATGGTAAGCCAGATGCGCGTTCCTGGCGCAAAGCGTATGGTCTGGCGCTTTCGCTTTTTACCGTGGAGGTGGTGCTCCTCTACCTCTTTACCCTCCGGTTTTCGTGAACCGGCTGGATTACCTCGTTCTCATCGCCACGATTCTGGCGATCCCGATTTATGGGCTCTGGCGAACCCGCGGAAGCGCCTCGTTAGGTGAATATCTCAAGGGTGATGCGAGTATTCAGTGGGGCACGATTGGACTCTCGGTGCTCGCGACCCAGGCAGGGCCGATCACGTTTCTCTCCATGCCCGGCCAGGCGTATGAGAGCGGCATAGGTTTTATCCAGAATTATTTTGGGCAACCACTCGCGCTCATCGTTGTGTGCGCCGTCTTCGTTCCGATCTATCAGCGGCTCAAAGTTTACACGGCCTATCAGTACCTGGGCGAGCGATTCGATCGGAAGACGCAGCTACTCGGCGCATTCCTGTTTCTTGTGCAACGAGGCATCGCTGCTGGCATCACGATCTACGCGCCGGCCATTATTCTCTCCGCGTTGGTCGGGTGGCGCTTGAACCTGACCATCTGGCTCGCGGGTGGATTAGTCATTATCTACACGGTCGTGGGCGGGACCAAGATTGTAAGCATCACCCAACGCTACCAGATGGTTGTGATTTTGATCGGCATGGCGATTGCATTTGCAGTAGCGGTTTACCGGCTATCGCCCGATCTCTCGTTTGGAAGCACGCTCTCGGTTGCGGGCAAAATGGGCAAACTTGAGGCGGTTGATTTTTCTGTCGATCCCCACAAGCGCTACACATTCTGGTCTGGCCTGATTGGCGGCTTTTTTCTCGCGCTTTCCTATTTCGGGGCGGATCAATCGCAGGTGCAACGATATCTCGCGGGAGGCTCGCTCAAAGAGAGTCGTCTCGGGTTGCTTTTCAATGCCGCTGTGAAAGTGCCAATGCAATTTTTCATTCTGCTGCTCGGTGCGATCGTCTTCATGTTTTATCAATTCGAAAAACCGCCCGTTTATTTCAATCAGCCGGCGTACCAACGTGCCATGGAGAGTGGCTATGCGCCGCAACTGGCGGCGTTGCAAACGCAATTCGATGACGTCTTCACCCAAAAACGCGCTGCTATTCGCGCTGTCTCCAGCGCATCGTCCAACGGTTCCTCAAACGAGCGTGATGTCGCCATGACCAAGGTGCGGGAACTCGAGGGGCAGGCACGCGAGTTGCGCAACCAAACCAAGACAATTCTCCAGCAGGCGGGCGCGGATCCAAAAAGCAAGGAATCGGACTACGTATTCATTACTTTTATTCTCCAGCAGATGCCGCACGGGCTTGTCGGATTGCTGATCGCGGTGATCTTGTGCGCGACCATGTCGGCGATGGCAGCAACTCTGAATGCTCTCGGTTCCACTACCGCGATCGACTTTTATCGCCCGTTGATTCGCCCGAACGCAAGCGACCATCATTATGTCGTCGCGGCGAAAGCGCTGACAGCGGCCTGGGGTTTAATTGCCATCGGAGTCGCTTCGTTTGCCAGTTTAGTCGAAAATCTGATCGAAGCGGGCAACATTCTGGGCTCGGTATTCTATGGCAGCATCCTGGGTCTCTTTCTGGCCGCTTTCTTTATTCGTCGAGTTACCGGATCGGCCGCGTTTTTCGCGGCGCTCCTTGCCCAAATGCTCGTCTTCGTCCTGTTCGCTACGACGAATATCGGTTATCTCTGGTACAATTTTATTGGATGCGCGGCTGTGCTGATCGTCGCGCCGGTCTTGCAGCAAACTATCTTTCGCGGCACGGAAGCTCACGCTGCGGGATGAAGGTCGTTCTGAGCGATGGGCCATCCGATTATTTGTTTCGGCCAGCAGCCGTGCGGATTTTTTCCCAAGCGATTTTTGTTCGCTAAGATTTCGGCGGCCAGACGTCTCCAAAAAGAGATTGGCGGTGAAATCGTCTTTTTCCTTCATGACAGTGATCATGACCCGCGCGAGACGATTACCATTTTGCGAGATCGAAGCAGCAAGCAGGAAGTAGCCCTAAACTTTCGATTCGAGAATAAGATCCAAAAAGAGTTTTCGCCACTGTATGCCAAACGTGTCCTTCCGGAATGGCAGGAAAAAACTGCGCGCCAACTTCCAAATTATGCTCCAGCGCCTTTGGTCGCACACTTCAAGGAGACAAAATGTTCAAATGTCGCCGATTTTTGTCTCGAGATGTACACGCGCATGGCGTTGCTCGAAGGTGTGAGGGTGGAGCGATCCAGCGTGCCCGAGTTCCGAGCCCGTGCTGTTGCGGTATCAGACTATTTCGTCGATCAACCTTATGAAGGAGAGATCGTTCGCGCACGTTACCGCGATGGGAAATTGTTGCTACACAAAGGCGGCAATCGGTTTTTGGAGATTCCGGGAGGAGAATTTGGTCCGAAGCAAATCAGCCCGACGCGCGATACGCGTTTTTGTTGGATGCAATCAGTGATTCGATGCACTCATTACGTCGCCGGGGCCAGCGAGCAGCATTACATCAATAAGGAGGACGCTTCCAACGTGAAATTTATCAAGCGCGACGAAATTTCTGATTTCGATAGAGCCTATACGGAACTGTAATGGAATCGGGGCCGCTCAAAATTGGGATTGCATGTTTTCCGTTGATTGGCGGAAGTGGGATTTTGGCGACGGCCCTCGGGTCAGAATTAGCGCGGCGCGGTCATGAAGTTTACTTCTTCAGTTATGCTCAACCCGTTCGGCTAGACCTGCCGCAGGAAGGCCTTCATTTCCATCTAGTTGATTTTGCGAACAACGCTTTGTTCCCGTGTCCCGACTATACCCTGCCGCTCGCAGTGAAAATGGCGGAAGTGGCGCGTTCCCAGCAGCTCGACCTTTTTCATGTTCATTACGCGGTACCCCACGCGCTAGCCGCGTGTTTAGCCTCGCAAATCGTCGGATCGTCAGCTCCGCGTATCGTCACAACTTTGCACGGAAGCGATACCACTCTGCTCGGCCAGGATCCTGACTACCGCACCGCCATCGAGCACGCCCTTGTGCATTCCGACGCGGTGACCGCAGTGTCAGAGAGTCTTCGGAACGAAACTCAGGAAGTTTTTCGTTTGAAGCGACCGATTGAAGTGATTCCGAATTTCTTCACTCCGAATAAACCGAAGAGGAGCCGCGAAGAAGTTCGAGGCGATTTCGGCGTAACCGATAAATTTCTTGTCCTACACATGTCGAATTTGCGACCCGTCAAACGCATCGATCTGTTGCTGCGCACGATTGCGATGTCGAAGAACCGAGCGCGCGTTCGATTGTTCATTTTAGCAGGCGACGCTTTTGAGCCTTACGAGCCACTGCTCGACGAATTGAAACTCCGCGACAGCGTCATTGTTCGCCAGAACACAGCTGCGGTGGAAGAGTATTTAGAAGCCGCGGATGCCGGACTCTACACATCCGAATACGAAAGCTTCGGGCTGAGCATTCTCGAGACGGCATTTTATGGCAAACCTGTCGTCGCGTTTCGTGTCGGCGGTATTCCCGAAGTGATAGGTGACGCTTGTCCGCTATATCCTTTTGGTGATGTAACCGCCGCGGCTGCTGCCTTAGACGCGTTGGTCGAATCTCCAAATCTGGCCCGTGAACTCGGTGAACGAAGTCGCACTCGCGTGAGGGAAAGATTCTCAGCCGCTCGCGTTGTCCCTCGATATGAGGCGTTGTATCGCCGCGTGGTTGCCGTCCGATAGGTGCGATTTGATTCAGACTCTCTGTCCTCTTTTCAAGGATCAGTTGCCGATTCATGGTTGCTCTGGAAACGCGCGACGTCTGTTCCGGTTCCTACAGGCACTGCCGGTCGCCACCGAAATTTTTCCAGAATCGGATTGGATTTCTGCTCGACGGCATCCGCAATAATTTCGCCAAGCACCGGCGCAAATTTAAATCCATGTCCACAATCGCCGGCGGCGATCACGAGTCCTTCACGTTCCGGATCGGGCGCTATCCAAAAATTTCCATCGTGGGTATCGCAGTACATGCACACGCGGGTATAAACAATTGGCGCCTCGGCGAGTTCGGGCAAGGCCCATGACAAAAACTTGCGCAGGTTTTCTTCATCCTCGGAAGTGGCTGCGCGTTGGGGAGATTCGGGAGACATCTCGCGTCCTGGCCCGTGGTTTGCGATCTTCACGAGGCCATCACGATTAAGAGGAAATCCGTAATATCCCGTGGTCGTAATGTCCGCGCCAAATACGGGGAAACGCTCAGATGCAAAGAGATCAGGTCGCGGAGGTTTCAAGTGGAACACTGGCTGGCCCCTGGCGCGGAAGAATTTTTTTGTGAACGGCAGCAGATACGGTGTCCACGCGCCAACCGCCATCACAATGCGATCGGCCGCGATGCGCTCTCCGTTGTCGAGGATAATTCCCTCAATGCGGTGATCACGTTCATCCAAATGGGCGAAACGGCTGCTGCGGCGAAGTTCGACGCCGATGGACTCCGCGCGTTGGATTAACGTCGCGACCGCGCGACCGCTTTCCGCATAACCCGCTTCGAACTCAAGAACACCATCTCGGAACAATTCAGGATTCCAGACTGGAAACCGCCTCCACAGTTGCGCTGAATTCATGCGCTCAACCTTGTGCCCGCGCTGTTGTAGTGTTTTGAAACTTTCGTATTCGAAATCGCCGGGCTTCATCTCCCGACGGCGCACGAACATCACGCCAGTCTCGTGATACAGTTCAATTCCAAATTCTTCATTCCATTTGCGCCACAGTTTGATCGAGCGTTCTGCTAGCTCTATGTAGTCTTCATCCGCGCCATAAGCTGCGCGAACCGCTTTGCTGATGTCAGTGGATGCCGCCAGCGGATGCGGTAACGGTCCTGGATCGATCAGAATCGCATGGTGTCCGCGTTTCTTTAATTCGATTGCAGCGGTGACACCATTAATTCCCGCCCCAACAACAATGACTTTCGACATAGTAGGAACCTTGTCATTCTGATCCCGCAGTCGCGGGAGAAGAATCTCAGGTCATTTATTCCACAACGTGTCAGAGAATAACCAGAGATGTTTCGCTTCGCTCAACATGACAAGAAAATGCAACGCGGGGAATCTACAAGACATCCGCTGCTAGCCCTAACCCTCTATTCCCAGAGCGCGTTCCCGTTCCAGCAGAGTCGGGTGCGAGTAATAAAAGCTGCTGTAGAGCGGGTGTGGCGTGAGATTGCTCAGGTTGTTTTTGGTCAGTTTGCGGAGCGCTTGAATCAGCGACTGCGTCTCTCTCATCGCGACACGGGCAAATGCGTCCGCCTCGTATTCGAAACGGCGCGACCAGACGTGAACCAGCGGCGAAAACCAAAAGCTGATTGTCCCCGCCAGCATCGCGAACAGCAATATGGCGGGAACGAAATGTGCGGCGGCAAAGCCTCCCTGATACGTGAAACCAAACGCGCGATAAAACCACTGCTGGCGTGCCAGCCAGGCTGTTGCCGCGAACGCCACGACGACGCCGGCCATGGAAACGCTCAGCATCTTGATTACGTGGCGTTTTTTGTAATGGCCAATTTCATGCGCTAGTACGGATTCCAGCTCCGGCTCGGTGAGTTGTGCGATCAGTGTGTCGAACAGCACGATTTTTCTAAAACGTCCAAGGCCGGTAAAGAAGGCGTTGGAGTGGCGCGAGCGTTTACTCCCGTCCATCACTTCGATGCTGCGCGTAGGAAAATGGGTACGCTGCGCCAGTGCAAAAAGGCGTTGGCGCAATTCTCCTTCGGGCAGTGGCGTGAACTTGTTGAAAAGCGGCATGATGATCGCCGGCGCGATCAGCAGCAGAAGCAATTGGAAGGCGATGACAACCGCCGCAGCCCAAAGCCACCAGTTCGTGCCAGTCCATTCGATCAGTTTCAACACCAGCAGAAGCAGCGGATAGCCGAGCAGCAATGCGAGGAATAATCCCTTGATACGATCAGCGATCCACGTCTTCATGCTTGTGGTGTTGAAGCCAAATCGCTGTTCGATTTTGAATTGCGCATACCAGGCGAAAGGCAATCCCGGGATGCTCAACGCGATGCCTGTAAAAAATAGAAATCCAACCATGGCCAGGATCGACATGCCAAGGTTCACGCTGAATCTTCCAAACGCCCATGGCAACAGGCCGCTAAACAGTACCGCGATGAGTACCACGGTATCGAACACGTTGACGATGTCTCCAAAGCGGCCCTTGGCTAGTGTGTAATCAACCGAACGGCGATACATCGCCGCGTCGATGACGCCGCGAAATGCAAACGGCACTTCATTCGCCCGCTCCCGCACGTGACGCTGATTCAGTCCGCTCAGCCACAGTTCAGTGACGACGCGCGTCAGAATCAGAACCAAGGCAATGATTGCGAACGGCTGCATGAAAAGCCATTCTAGTATGTCATTCTGAGCGAAGCGAAGAATCTCAGTTCGTAATTAGAAGCGAAACTAACCGAAATATTCAGAGGTGTTTTGCTTCGCTCAACATGACAGAGAATTCACGAGCTCGCGAAAAGCTTCCGATAATGGCGATACCAATCACTCTGAAAGCGCTCAGTCGGATCGTACTTTCTTTTGAGGTCCAGAAATTGTTTGAACTGCGGGTAGCACGCCATGACCTGCTCCGATTTTGCGAATTTATGGTAAGTCAGATAATAGCTTCCGGCGCGGGCTATCGCCAAATCAATCAAGCCGCGAAAGGCGCGCGCGGACGCTTCAATGCCGTCCGATGTGTGGAACGTGAGCAAATTAAAGATGATGCACGCGTAAGGTTCTTTGGCCCAAGCCAAAAAGCTCTCATTATCTTTTTCGATTAACCGGACTGTGCCATAGATGAGGATTGTGCGATTCGAGCGCAGGAGCTCTGCCGCTTGCGCTAAAAAGTCGGGAAGGTCTCCTCGCGGCACGTAAATCTCAGTGATGATCAGGCTCGATTCATCTCCGCCGATCTGACCCCGGATCTTCTGCGCATAATTCGGCAGATAAGCGCCAAGTTGATTCGTGTCGGACCAATAAGTCTGTCCGTTTGTCGATAAATAGTAATCGCTATAACGCTTGAAAGCTTTCCCGCGGTCCGTGTAAGCCAACCGCAGGAGCTCCAGCCAATCGTCGTCGCGTAGCTCCTTCTTAGCGACGATCGGTTCGCGTTCGTCGATCGGCTGGTAACAAGAAAACACGCCGCGTTGGAGAAAGTCCGTCGCTTTTTCGTCGACTGAAAACTGAAAGTCGCCATAAAGAAAATTTTGCGCGATTCGCTCTTCAAACCGCTTGGGCAGATCACTCGCTCGAATTATCTCGACTACACGTCGCAGTTTTTGCCGGGGAACGAGACGAAGCGTTACGCTCTCGATTAACCCAAACAGCCCGTAACCACCGATCGCGAGTCGGAACAATTCGTGGTTTTCGTCGCGTGAACAGCGAATCGATTTCCCGTCAGCGTTAATCAGGTTGAACGATTCAACGTTGGAAATAAGCGGCTTCATCGTTAACCCGCGTCCATGCACGTTCGAAGAGAGACTCCCCCCAAGCGTAAATGTGTCCGCGCCGGTTTGTTTTTGCGCGATACCCCATTGTTTTGCGCTATTCGCCTGGGCGTCCAGATAAGTGCGAATCAATTTGGGCCATTGGATGCCCGCTTCCGCTTCGACCAAACCATGCTCCTGATCGAAAGAGATTACGCGATCGAGTGAACGCATATCGATGCAAATGCTGTCTGTGGCGAATTGCTGGCCGCCCATCGAATGCCGACATCCCGAAACGGAGATGGGCAAGCCTTTTCGCGACGCCGAACGCACAATCTCTGCGAGTTCGTCCCGGGTACGCGGCGTCAGAAGCTCGCGAACGCGGATCCGATTGAGCTGTGAATGGACGTCATTTACCCAAATCTCTCGCTCGGATTCCGCTAATATCCGTGGCGCAAGCGCGAAGAGCGCCGTCGTGCGTATGAATTCACGCCGGGTAAGCACGCGAAAGTATAATCAGTGCGGCTAAGCCTCAGCCAGGCAAATCACCTCTCCTTTCGCGAGAGGTTCGTCGGCCAATCCAGATGTCAGCTCGCGCAGATCATCGTGATCGAAAAATCGAACCATGCGCCAGGGACGCACGAGGTCGACAAGTTCACTTCGTGTAGTCCCCCAAAGGAAAGGTTCGCCACGTCTATACAACCACCAATCAACCAATTTACTTTGCGAATCGAAACGAATCCGGCCGTCGCTTTGTTTTTCCATGAACGTGAATACAAACTGGCTACCGGGTGCGCTCACACTTTTCAACGTCCTCATTAGTGAAGAAACGCGCTCCAGCGTCAGATACATTAAGAGACCTTCGGCGATCCAGACCGCGCGTTCAGTCGAATCAAAACTATTCTTGATCAGTGCTTCGCTATCGAAGGCAGTGGTGCTCAAATCCATCGCGACAAAATGCAATCGTTCGGCGTCGATTTTAGAAAAGGTGCGCACTTTGTAACGCTGTGTTGCCGGATGATCTATTTCCCAAAAGTGCACACCTGGAAATTCCTGATGTAATTCGAAACTGAGCGGATCGAAACCAGCACCAATTATGACGACCTGTGTGGCCCCATTGATGACTGCTGACCGCACAAGGCCGGCGATACATTTCTTTCGCAAGACATAATGCAGCAAGATTCCTCGAATCGTGATCCGCTCGATCAACTTCGCGATCGGCCGAAACCAGTCCTGTCGTACGATCTTTAAGAACACACGCGTCTGCGCCGAATGCGCGTCGAGTATCTGAGCACACAGGTCTGCCGCCGTTTTTGAGACCAGATCCGAGTATTTGGGATCGCGATGCAGAAGAACCAGGCTCGCAGCAATCAGCAGCGCCGTGCGGCTAGCTTGATCGTTTTGCACGCAAGACGCGCCGATCGTTTGCTACTCGCGAACGCTGACCTTCTTCGGATCCGTCGCTTTAGCTTCGGCGGTGAGGAATTCGCGGACGTGATTCAATTCATCTCGTGAGCTGGCAGCTTTTGTGGTTTGTGCCGCCAGCTTTGCGTAGTAACGGCTTGCACTTTCCTTGTCGCCGTTTTGTTCGGCGGCGCGCGCGGCTCCATATAGACCTCTGAATCGTCCCGGATAGATCTTGAGTGCTGCTTCAAATTCCTGTTGTGCTTCCTTTGATTGACCCCCTTCGAGCAGGAGACTGCCAAGTTGTTCGCGAATCGGAACAAATGCACCGGGCGAAACCGGATGCTTGCCCAGAATGTCTTCGGCGTCCGCAGCGCGGCGCAGCATCTCAATCGCTTCGCTTTTCTTGCCTTCGCTTGCGGCTACCCAGGCGGAAGCCGCTTGCATCTGCAGATCGAGATGGTTCTTAAAATAATCAAACTTGGGATCCTTCGTC
>QHOS01000050.1 GCA_003219415.1 Verrucomicrobiota bacterium
CCGATAAAGTAAACGAAGCACATATGCACCTGTAAAACGCGCCGCCAGAAACCTAAGAGTTGTGGATTTCTTAGTTCTACTTTTAGCAGCCAGTGATCGAATGAGTATCGATCTGGCAACGGCGATAACATTAAATAGAAGAGGCCGGTGGTCATGAAGTTATCGGCGCCGTATGCGAATAGCCCACCGCTTTCCGCTGCACAGAGATGAAGAAACCACGCAATGATTGCGGCCGGGCGAGAGAAAAGGCCGACTAATAACAACAGTCCCATGCAAAGCAAACAGGCCCAGGCAATGGAAAGCACGGCGTCCTCGCCGATGTGAGCGTAACCGCCAAGAGCAACAAGCCAACCGAGTTTGGGAATGAGTGGACTGTCGAAGGATGTAATGGCCTCTCCAAGTTTGCGGCTGACAAGGCTCCTGTCGGTGCTGGCGAACAAATAGTGCCAGTCACTTCGCAAGAACAGCGCATAAACGGATACTTGCAACCCCAGGCCGATACGCAAAGCGCCAAGCCACTTGTCCGTTTCTAAGGGGAACAGAAAACCCATGAAATTTCCCGACCACCGCCGCAGTAGGTTCGTTGCATCATGTTCTTTCACGATGTGTGATTCAGAGACGGATTAAACGCATCACGGCAGCGAATTAGGAAACCCAAAGCGTAATGACGAAGCAGGATCGTATGTTGCGACTCTTCGAAACCAGAAGGCCCTCGGTCTAATTTGCGCTATCCGGTGCAATCTGTGGTTCCTCTATCGCTTCTGCCCTTCACGCAGGCTGAAATCGTAGCTGAACATGGGCTGGAACGATTCACCTTTTCCATGTTCAAAGTCACTAATGTCAGGCGCGTTAACCGCCCCGAAGGTGGCTCGAATTTTTTTCACGTCAGGGCGCTCTTGCCAGACAGAGAAGGCGAGCATCTTGACCACCACTTCCCTTAACGGTTCATAACGATTGTCTGCGAGTCGATCTAATAAACTAGCCAGCCGCAAAGCAGCTGCGTTCCCGCTCACGTGGGGCGACTCGTATTCTACTCGCCCGTCCTCGTGGTAAAGTTCGAAGATTAACTTGTGGTAACTTGGAATATTCGGCGCAAAAAAACTGTATCCAGCCTGGATACCGGCAGCATGCAAATAGGTGGCGATACCTTGCCGCACTGTACTGGATGCAGCCGCTTCCTTTCCCAACACAAATGCTGCCGTCAGTTCAGCCTTGCGCGCGTACTTGTCGAGCGCTGATGGCAATATTGTCGCGCCCTCGGCGATAAGCGAGAATATGCCGGCGAAACAAACGGCTGTGATGAGAAAAAAATGTATTCCAAACCAGGTCGCGTGAATGCGCTTGGAGAGCATCGCAGAATGTTTTTACACAACACAACGAAGGAAATGAAGATTTCATTCAAATTCTTTCCGTTGCCCCGTTTTCCTCCTGTTACCCCGAGAATAATTGGGACTTTGAAACGCGACCTAATGGCAAAATGGACGAGCAAGTCGCGAGCGGCCGGTGCGACCGGCGCTAAACAAACTCGTTCTGGGCTCGGAGAGCTCCGTCCGCCAGTACACAACACCGCCAGTCCCGAATACATCCGGGACTGGCGCATTGATTCGTTAGCTAAACGAGCGAGCGACTAAAGTGTCGCTGCTATCAGTTTCAGGTTGTCAGTCGCCGCCTTACTCTCGGTGGTTCCCGGCAGGACCATCTCGACGCACCAACCTCGGTCCATTCTTTGGTCCGCGTAGAACAGCGTGGCATTGTCCGTTTGAATATTCTTCAGGGAACGGGTCAGCGAGTTTGGCTTTTGGGTGGGCGCATGCATTGTGATGGCACTAAGGCCGATAACAGCCATAGCAACCAGCATTGCCGCGACCAAGCGTATGGTGATTTGGGCTTGGAGCTTCTTCATAAGTTGCGACGGTTACAGGCGATGTGAATAACTGTCAACTAGAAAAATAAAAAAGTTTGTACAGTGGCATCGAAGGCAGGGTGGGTCAAGTTACCTGAACATGCGTAGGATTTTTTCCTAGGACAACCCGCGTTGTCTAGCAGAAAATCGCAGTACGAAGCGAAATAGAGCAGGTGTTAGCACCTGGCTGCAATTCACTTTTTCAATGTTTCAAACTCTCTTACGTGGGATCAAAACTGGCCATGCTCGACGAGGCTGTCGGAGCGAGGTCCAGAACCAGAAAAAGCCGTATGGAAAAATAAGGGAACACAAACGTCGGTCGTAATTGAAATCAGACAGCTGTTCCGCCAGTGGCCGTTTGGTTTAGGTTTATCGCTCGTATAAAAACAGCTCGTCCGTTTGTAAGCGCGCCGATGACAGAAACCAGCGGAGCGCCGCCGCAGTTCGGGAGAAATGCTACTTCGGCGCGAGCGAAGCTACGATCGCTTCAAAACGCGAATCCCCTCGCAACGGGTCCCAAAGCGGATTTAGATGCAAATCACCGTAAGTAACATGGCTCCCTGATAGCCTCGTAGCTTCGCTCAACCGTTCGATTGCGCGATCGTTATCGCCCGTCCAGGCATAAATGACGGCCAAGTACTGGATCAACATCGGGCCCTCAAGAGAGTTTTTGCTGACAGGTAGCAACTCGACAGCGCGCAAGCCTTCGCGAATGGCATCCTGTTTATTTCCTAGAACAGCATCAACCACACCGAGCGCGCAGAGGCCCTGGGCGTAATTTGGTTGGTCGCGTACGGTTTGCTCCAGTTCTTTCTGCGCAGTGGTGAAGGCTGCGCGAGCTGCCCGCTCGTCACCACGTAACCGGGCGACAAGCCCCTCACACCAAGTGTTAGGAAATGGGATGTTTTCGTTGTAACACCCGTCTGTGGGCATGGCAGCGAGCGCGCGCTCGGCGGCAGCTGGGTCCTGCTCTCCCAGCGCAAGGTCGAGCCATTGGATAACGAGAACAGGCGCCGCGTTTGGGTTCTGGGCCAGGACCGCCTCAATTGTGGTGTGTAGCGGTTTTGGATCTGCACGCCATTGAAGATCAATCCAGGCGCGTCTTACGCGGGTAGGAATGTCGTTTGGGGCTACCGCCAACACCCGATCCAAAGTTGCGGCTGTTTCTTTATAGCGGCGCAAAAGTTGATAAGTAAGAGAGACTTGCTGGAGTATGGAAAAATCGCGGGGGTCCAATTCCAACGCCTGCTTCATTTCCTCCAGAGATTTCTCCATGTGACCTTGGCGCCGATCAATGTAGCCAGACAGAAGAGGAATTCGCGATTCGTTAGGCAAAGTACGCCGGGCGGCAACCAACTCATTCCGTGCCCGATCGTAATCCGCATATGCCCAGTAGAAATGTTGAGCCAGAGCCAGATGCGTCTCTCCAGATTCGGGACGCAAACGGCGAAGCGATTGAATGGCCGTTTCGGACAATTTAAGCCGCGCATCCGTGTGATCGAAACCGAGGAAATAAATTCGGTCGTGTGCGCCGGCGAGCTCGCCATAGGCCAAAAAGAACAACGGGTCGCGCGCCACGGCCTGATCAAGCAGTTGCACCGCCTGCATCAGATCTTCTTTCGCCCGTGTGCTCCATGAAATCCCGCTGATAAGGTCTTTGCCTCGCAGATAAGAGTCGTAAGCAACCAGATCTGTCGTTGGCGGCTCTTGGATGGCTGCTTTTTCGCTCGATGAGACTTCCGCTCCGAGCTGATCTGCAATCTTTTGCGCAATCTCGCTCTGGAGCGTGAACACATCATTCAAAGCGCGATCGTACTCTTGCGCCCACACGTGAGCGTCGGTGCGCGTATCAATTAACTGGGCGTTCAAATGGATCCTGCCTGTTTCCCTGCGCACGCTTCCCTCGAGCACGTACGCGACGTTCAACGCACGACCAATTTCCTGTGTGTTCCGCGCGCCGCGATATTTTGCCACGCTGTTGTGGCTGATCACCTTTAGGTTGGCCACTTTCGCGAGTTTGGTGGAAACACCGTCGTAAACGCCGTCGGCGAAAAATGCATTTTCTTTATCTGAACTCAAACTTTCGAAAGGCAGCACCGCAATGCCACTCGCCGCTGGTGTGCCCGCCATCTCACCATTCCAAATCATCACACCAATTGTCGATCCTAACACCAACAGAAGCGTTGCCATTCCCGCGACAACTGGATTCCGCCGCGTCCAACGCCACGCGCGCGCAGCCGGTGAAACAGGACGCGCGACAATGTGGCGGCCTTCCAGCCAGCTTTCGAGGTCTTCGGCAAGAGCACCCGCAGAGCGATAACGCGCACCTGGTTCCCGCTCCAAACATTTCGCGCAGATTGTTTCCAGATCCCGATCCAACCCCGGCACCAATGTGCGCAGCTTCGGCGCCGGCTTCTCGCTCGCTTGCTGGATCACCTTGAGCGCATGCTCACCCAAAAATGGCGGACGACCCGTCAGCAAATCGAACAAAATCGCACCTAAACTATAAACATCCGACGTCGGACCAAGTTTGCCCGCCGATCCATTCACCTGCTCAGGTGCAATATATCCGGGCGTGCCAAAAATAGTAAGTGTGCGCGTCAAGTGACTGCTAGCGTCCAGCCATTTGGCCAGACCGAAGTCGCTCACCAACGGTTCGCCCCGCCCATCCAGCAAAACGTTCCCAGGTTTTAAATCCCGATGCAGGATCCCTTGCGCATGCGCGTATTGCACTCCCCGTACCACCTTCGCCATCAACGCCACTGCTCGCCGCGGCTCGTTACGCAATGCCGGAGCCGCCTCCAGCAAACTGCCCCCGCCGGCAAACTTCATGCTGAAAAACGGCAGCCCATCGTCGCATTCGCTCACTTCATAGATTGGCAGAATGTTCGGATGATCGAGGCTCGCCGCAGCCTGGGCTTCACGCCGGAAACGCGCCAGCGTCTCCTGCGAATCGGCGTGATAAGACAAAATTCGTTTCAGTGCCACGATGCGGCGCGAATGCCGCTGCCGCGCCCGATAAATCACGCCCATCCCACCGCGCCCGATTTCTTCAAGGATTTGATAATTGCCTATGCGCCAATCGGCGTCACACACATCGAGTTCACCAAGCAGGTCATCGAGCGTTTCCGCCTTCGCCGAGGTCTCATCGGGCGAGTTGCCATTATGCCCGTTGGTGCCCATGCCCGCGGAGAGCATACAGCTAAGACAAAGACTGCGTCCTACGCGCGATGCTGAGCCGCACTCGGGGCAGAATCCCGGCTCCTTTTGAAGGTCCACCGGGTCGGAACTGGAGGGCACGCGCATCGAAGGTCAGGATGGTAGATGAACTTTAGTGGGTTGCCAACTAAAAAATGGAATATTTTTGCCCACGTTATTCACTTGGTTTGAACGTTTGTTCGCATGGGAACGCGTGTATCTTTTGTCATTTGTTTGCTTCCTCTTTCGGCGCGACCGAAGCAAGGATTTTTTCAAAGCGTGGATCGCCCCGGAGTGGATCCCAAAACGGCAGGAGCCTTAATTGCCCATAACTAACCGTGCTTGGCGGACGAACGGCGATGGCCAGCTGTTCGCAAGCGAGATCTTTGTCGCCGGCCCACGCGGCGATCATCGCCAGATACTCCACCATGAGCGGACCATTGATTGCGTCCTTGTCGACCGGAAGAACTTCGACCGCGCGCCGGGCTTCGCGCAGCGCCTCATCTTTTCGTCCAAGAGCAGCGTCGATCAAACCAAGCACACACAGGGCCGGACCGTAATCGGGTTGAGCCCAGACGATTTTCTCCTGCTCCGTGCGAGCAGCCGTAAACGCGGCGCGAGCTTCATCGTCGCGTTTGGTCATGCGAGCGAGAACGCCTTCGATTAACGGACGATTCAAGTGAACCGCGTAATCGGTTAGAGGCATGTCACCGAATGCGTCCAGTGCGTTGCGTGCCCCAGGGATGTCGCGCTCGGCAAGCGCACAACTCAGCCAATCATTGGCGACATTCGGCAGAGCAGCGGGATCTGTATTTCGAATGGAATCGATCGTTTGATGTAATGGTGCCGTATCGGCCTTCGAATGAAATTGCACAGCCGCGAGCGCGACTTTCGTAATGATATCGTTCGGGTCCACAGTCAGCGCACGGTCGAGCACTGCTTTGTCTTCAGCGTAACGCCGGAGGACTCCGTAACTGATCGCAATCTGCTGAAGCGTTTCAGTATTACGCGGGTCAAGGTCAACTGCGCGCTCGAGGTTTTGCATAGACTCCTCCCAACGTCCCTGTCGCCTCTGGATGTAACCCATGAATTGGAATATCCGCGCATCATTAGGAAGAGTCTGGCGAGCAACTTTCAATTCAGCCAACGCGCCACCATGATCGAGGTGTCCATGATAAAGATCTCTCGCGTGCGCCAAGTGTGTTTCGCCTGAGTCTGGACGAAGGCGAAATGCCCGCTCAATGGCCGCTTCAGCCAACGCCAGCCGCGCCGGAGTATGGTCGAAGCCAAGAAAATAAAGCTGGTCATGAGCGCACGCGAGCTGGCAGTAGGCTTGAAGAAAGGAGGGATCGCGCGCAACGGCCTGGTTCAGCAAGTCGACTGCCTGCAGCAGATTCGCTTTCAGCGCACTACTCAGACGCAGCATAAGAAGATTATTGGCTCGATTGTAGAGATCAAAGGCTATGAGATCAGTCGTGGGCGGCTGTTCAACGGCCAATTTCTCCGCAGTCGAAATTTTCGCGCGAAGGCGCCCAGCGACCGTTCGGGCAAGCTCACTTTGGAGCGCAAACAGGTCGTTCAAATCGCGATCGTATTCCTCTGCCCAGACGAGATTACCTGTGCGAGCGTCTATCAATCGAGCCTTGAGGTGAAAACGCGCGCTCCCGCGACTGTGGGACATGGTACCCTCCAGAATGTGAGAAACCCCAAGCGCTTTACCAATCTCGCGAATATTCCGCTTCCCGCGATACTGCATTACGCTGGTATGGCTGATCACCCTGAGATCGTGGATGCTGGCGAGTTTGGTCAAAATGTCGTCCTGAACACCATCGGCAAAAACGGCGTCCTCTTTATTGTCGCTCAAACTTTCGAAGGGCAGAACAGCAATGCCGGTTGTCGCCGGGGGGCTTGCCGCGCCACCCTTCCACATCATCGCCCCTGCCACCAATCCCAATGCCATCAGAAGCACTGCGATTCCCGCAACAGCTGAATTGCGCCCGGTCCAGCGCCAGACCAGCGCGGGCGGCGAAAGGGGCCGCGCGGCAATGGGCTGTCCTTCCAGCCACCGTTCGAGGTCTTCGGCAAGAGCGCCAGCAGAGCGATAACGCGCACCTGGTTGCCGCTCCAAACATTTCGCGCAGATCGTTTCCAGGTCCCGATCCAGCCCCGGCACCAATGTGCGCAGCTTCGGCGCCGGCTTTTCGCTCGCTTGCTCGATCACCTTAAGCGCGTGCTCACCCAAAAATGGCGGACGACCCGTCAGCAAATCGAACAAAATCGCGCCTAAACTATAAACATCCGACGCCGGACCAAGTTTGCCCGACCCGGCGCCCGCTGGATTGACTTGCTCCGGTGCAGCGTAATCAGGCGCACCGAAGGCGGTGAGCGTGCGCGTGAGATTGCTCGTGGGTTCCAGGCATTTGGCGAGGCCGAAGTCGCTTACCAGCGGTTCGCCCCGTCCATCCAGCAAAATGTTCCCAGGTTTTAAATCCCGATGCAGGATCCCTTGCCCATGCGCGTATTGCACCGCCTGCGCCACCTTCGCCATCAACGCCACCGCTCGTCGCGGCTCGCTACGCAATGCCGGGGCCGCGTCCAGCAAACTGCCCCCGCCGGCAAACTTCATGCTGAAAAACGGCAGCCCATCGTCACCCTCGCTCACCTCAGAGATTGGCAGGATGTTCGGATGAAGGAGACCCGCTGCAGTCTCCGCCTCGCGCCGAAAACGCAGCAGCGTCTCTCGCGATTCGGCATGATAAGGCAAAATTCTTTTAAGCGCCACGATGTGGCGCCTGTGTCGCGCCCGATAAACGACGCCTATGCCACCGCATCCGATTTCTTCGAGAATTTGGTAATCACCTACTCGCCACTCGGCGTCCCGCATATCGAGTTCCCCAAGCACGTCCTCAAGCGTTTCTTCTGACTGAGGTGGCGAGACTCGAGCGCGCAGGCCCTGAGCAAGCAAACAGCTCAGACAAAGACTGCGTCCTATGCGCGATGCCGATCCACACTGCGGGCAGGTGAGCGGTTCCTTTTGCAGACGAATTGAAACAGGAATGCCGCTCATCGGATTCTAAAAACTTAAAAAAGGCTGCAAACGGAGGGAGCCAGGGCGAGAGTCGAGTATCGGCTGTCCGCTCCGACGCCTCCTCTATGCATTCTCCGGAATTGGCCGAGCGGAGTTCTCGAAAAAAAATGTAATCGCTAATCAATACGAATGGACAACATTCGGACGCGAAGTGACTCGTCGATCAGGACCGACAATATCCAAGATCTAAATCAAACGTCCGACCGAATTGTCGCAGAACGAAACAGACTTAGTGCTCGAGGGTCTTTTGCGAAAATGCGTCAGAAATTCGCCCCGTCTACACGTTGCTCGATCTTGCGAGCTCTGATCTCGAATTTTTCTGACTATTCTGCAGCGCTTAACGCCGCACAGAGATAACGGAGTTCGTCATCGATCTCGTTCGGTCCTTCGACGGTTTGAGCAACTTCTTCGCGGAGCAGCGCGCGATAGCGTTCGCGTAACCTGTGCACAAGGCGTTTCACCGCCGCCTCCTGCAAGCCCAGCGTTTTTGCGTACTTCGCATAGGAAACGTCTTCCCGCTCAGCCGCGAGGCAATTATTCAACACATCGAAAACACGTCGACGACCACGCTTTTCGCATTCATCGCCCAATCGCCGCAAAGCGCGCTCGACCACCGTCGCCGCCCAACGGACATCAAAGATTCTTTCTGGCGACCATTTGTCCGAGTCCTGCTCCGGGATCGACAAGTGCGATGGCGCCTCAGCCATCCAATCGTCCCATGAAACGAATTGCACGTCGCCACCGCGTTTCCGCGCGTGACGTTTGTCCACGGCATCGTGCAAGAAATTCTGTAATGCCTTGAGCACGAGTGAACGGAACCGTCCCCGGCTCCGATCGGCCCGTTGCAAAAGCCGACCTTTCAGCACCATCGCGAAAAAATCCTGTGTCAGGTCCTGAGCGTCAGGGACAGAGTGACCCTGGCGGCAGATGAACGCAAAGACCGGCCGCCAATAGATCTTACAGAGCTCGGCAAGGGCGGCGTGCGCCTTCTCTTCATCGCCTTGAGAATCCGTGCACGACAAGACGATGCTCCACCGGGTCGTCATGAAGCGGTCGGGGCGGCGTGCGCCGGCCTGAGATGCTTCGGATTTCACAGCCGCCGATCATCTCACTTGCACGATTGTTAGGCAAGCTCCGAATTTTCCGCCCGTTACTGGAATATTGCGCGTTGCTGTGGATCGACCCGCCCTGGAGGTGGTGCCGGCCACAGAAGCGAGCCCGGATCCCCTGTCGGGAATCGTAACAGAAACCCGCTATGAAAATTGGCACGGGAATTTCGGGAAAGGAGTCCCCTGCGCCCTGAATTCCTAACGCTGCGGGGAAGCTTTGAGCTTCCCCGCGCAGCTCTACGGCGAATATTTCTCAATAGTAGCGCCGTGCTACCTGATCAGTCATCGCAGTGTCCAGGGCCGATCGTTCCCTCGTTGTATTCGGTGAGGGTATCAGTTAGCTCGCTAGTCTGGGCTGGTGACAAATAACCATTGCCAATCGGCGGCACGATCAGCCCTCCGATCATGCTGTCCGCGTCGATTACTGATTGCTGAACCGCTGCCGGATCGGCTCCGTTGGCTATATTCAACTTTGCGGCGATGAGCTGGTGCGCCAGAATCACAAGCCCGTTGGCCTGCGCAGGACGATTCAGGATTTGAAGTAGCTGTGATTTATTATAGCTGACGGCGCCGAGCGTCAGATTTTGCAAGGGCCAAACGTCGGAATGGTTTTTCCAGTAGCCTTGCGAATACGTGCAATTTTGTCCCGGATTGCACGGCAGCGTCGCGCAGGCAATGGAATTACCCCACGGGCTTGCATCACAAGAGGCTGTTTCGCTCACACGACAACGGAATACATAAGCGGTGTCACACAGGAGCGGGTTGCCCGAGCAATCGCTTCGCACACCAAATGAGTCGAACAATCGGTCATCTCCGATGACCACCTCGAATGTTTGGTTTGGCGCCAGACTGTTGGGAAAACTGGCCTGGCAAACTTCGTCAGGATTATCCGGCCATTGATTCCCGTTAGCGATAAAGTCAGCCACGGTCATCCATTCAATGACAAATCCATTCGGCGCGCCGGAGTCACCAACGGTCAGATCGAGTGCAATGTTTGAAGATGCAGACGTGCTACACGCGATTGACGGCTGGTCTAACTGGCATGGTGTTGGCGTAGGTGTTGCTGTCGGGGGCGCCGTAGGGGTAGGTGTCGGAGTCGCGGTAGGCGTTGCAGTTGGGGTTGCCGTAGCTGTCGGAGTAGCGGTAGGCGTAGCAGTTGGCGTTGGTGTGGGTGATGCGGTTGCTGTGGGGGTCGGAGTAGGAGTTGCCGAGCAATGCATTGCGCAACAGAGATCTCCCTTATTATAATGGGCAAGTTGATCTGCATATCCTTGCACATTACCAAGTGGAATAAACCCGCTGCCAATAGGCGGTATTATCAAATTTCCGATCAGCACGTCAACGTCTGTAACTGTTTGTTCAATGCAGTCAAAGTTTGCACCATTTGCAATATTTAGCTTTGCTGCAATTTGCTCTTTCGCTACTGCTATAAGTCCGTTATCGCCGGTTGACTCGTCCATGATGGATTGCAGTTCTTCCCGATCGTAAGTTACGTTTCCTAATTGCAGTTCTTGTACGGGCCAATTTGGAATTGCGGCCCACTCATTACGTGTATAAACACATTGCGCACCTGGAGTGCACGTCGGGGTTGCCGTTGGTGTGGCTGTCGGGGTTGCTGTTGGGGTAGGTGTCGGAGTTGGTGTCGTCGTAGGCGTCACGGTTGGCGTTGGCGTCGCACTTGGACTAGGCGTAGAGGTCGCCGTCGGGGTGGGCGTTGCGGTTGGTGTAACCGTCGGGGTCGGAGTAGGTGTCGGGGTTGGATCCGGTGTAGGTGTAGGAGTTACCGTTGGTGTTGCCGTAGGAGTCGCCGTCGGTGTCACAGTAGGAGAAGCTGTGGGCGTCGCAGTCGGAATAGGTGTAACGGTAGCTGTTGGAGTCGCTGTGGCTGTTGGAACAGGAGTTGGATCCGGTCTTGGCGAAGGAGTCGGTTTCCGTGAGTGCGGAATTGGGGTCGGCGTTGGGTCAGGCGTCGGCGTTGGCGGAGGCGGAGTCGGCGTTGGCGGGGGGGGAGTCGGACTCGGCGTCGGGGTAGGTGTTGGCGTACAACATATTTTCACTGTGAATCGAATCACGTACCACGGGTCGTTGAAAAAGATCGTGGTGCGCGTCCAGCAAAAGCAGTAGCCGCCAACGGACGTTTCTCCTGACCAATTTCCACTTCCTCCTCCGCCGCCAGTCAATCCGGCAGGAAAATTCCAGAACGCGGCCCTTTTAGCAGCTTGCGGCCACGAGGAGTTAGCTATTGCGCCTTTCAGATCGCCGATATTCTTTTGAATCGCGGCGTCAAAGTCTGTTCCTTCTGTGATGGACACACTGCCAAGCGTCCCCGGTGGTAACTTCGAAAGAAGCTCGTGGGCATATTGTGCCGCCTTTTTTTGTACATTTCTGGCGCCCAAAAGCTCCTTCGAACGATGGTTGCGATGTTTTTTTCTTTTATTGTGTTTTGCTGCTTCAAGTGGCGCAAGTGGAGCCAAAGCTACCAGAATGGCTAGTACAGCTGCTATCTGTTTTAGGAAATTGGTTTTCATATTCTCGTAATGGCAGAGGCCTTACTGCGTCACACGAAGGCACGTGATGTATTTCCCTGCTTAGGTCTTTATCCGGAAACGGCCCAACCAGGTTCTCGAAAGATTCACACGTGGCGCCTTATTATCCGACTCAGTCGTCGTGTTACTTGCTAAGCGGTTTCTACAATGAGGCCACGCTGTAACTGCCTTCTAGGCAATTGCCTTCCATTCCAGTTGTTACACCGCGCTACGAACTTGGCATTCCACCACCATTCGCCGCAGTGACCCCGGGGCAGTCACAAAGATGTCATAGCTATCTAAGCTATGTTTGCAGGCATAGCCCTACTGCGCAGACTTAATAGTCCTATGCGGGACTGGACCACCTCCTAGGTCTTTATCCGGAAACTGCAGGGAGAAGTTCCCGAGAAAGATTTGCTTTCGAGGATGCGGCGAGATGTTTCGGTCTCGTTTGGGAGGGATGGCCTGTTGCGTGAGGCACCTGACCTGCCAGGTGTCGATGGATCCTGTAGATAAAAAAAGCGACCGGTATTCCACCAGTCGCCTTTTTATTAAAATGTACCTTGTATTATCAGGCCATCTTAATCATTACAGTGACCAGGACCAATGGTTCCCTCGTTATATTGAGTAAGGGTTTCAACCAATTCGCCAGTCTGTCCGGGTGCCAGGTAGCCATTGCCAATCGGCGGGACCACCAGGGCTCCGATCATGTTGTCGGCATCGGTCATGGTTTGCTGAATAGCTGACGGATCCGCTCCGTTGGCCACATTCAGCTTCGCGGCGATCAATTGGTGGACCAATATGACGAGGCCGTTGCCCCGCGCGGGATCATCCAGGATCGCCATGAGTTCCGCAGCCTGATAGGTCGCTGTTCCCAGAGTAAGGCTGGTTACCGGCCATGCGTCTGGATGGTTACGCCAGTAGCCTTGCGAATAGGTGCATGAGCCTGGTCCAACACACGGCAACGTGGCGCACGTAATGGTGTCGCTAATCCTGAGGTGGCCGGTGGCATCAAGTGCGGAGGCACGAAATACGTACGCCGTATTGCACAGTAGCGGAGCTCCCGAACAAGGGCTGGATGCGGCGCAGTTGTCATACAGGCTGTCATCGCCGATGACGACGGTAACGTTTTGCGCGGGGTGAAGGTTGTAAGGAATGCAACCCGACGATCGAACGATGCCACTAAAGTTTGCCTTGCAGAAGCTTGGAGCCTGCGCGTTGGGAACCTCTGAAGTTCCGGGCCATTGGTTTCCCAAGGCCACGTAGTCGGCCAGTGTCATCCATTGGATTGTAAAGCCGGCCGGCGCTCCGGTGTCTCCAGCTGTAACGCTTATCGCGATATTCGAGGCTGCTGATGTTTCATAGGAAATTGTGACAGGCTGGATTGTGGGAGCCGGAGCAGGGCTAGGTGGCTGGCCCGGACGCGGCACCGGTGTTGACCTGACTGCAGGCACTGGGATAGGCCGGTGAGGCAGTTGTGCCGAAAAAGCAGCTGGGTTCATCACCAAGCTGCCAAGCGTTAATATCGTTAATAGGATTATGCTGTTAGTTTTCATTTTTTTCCCGAGGTTGCTCAAGGCTGTTCCTCCCGCCTCAGGCAGGGGAACCTTTTCACCGGCACTTAGCCGCGCCTTTGATTTGTTAGGCAGGAACAAAGATTCGTTCCCGCCCCTTTAATATCTTGTCACCTCCTTCTCCGGAAAAGGCGGGATAGAGTTCTTGAAAAGTGTAAAGTTTTCCAGAAACCGCCGTTTCACGGAACGACAGAATCTTGTGCAAGAAACGCGTTCGGCCGCCTCTTTTATGGCGATCGTATGCCGAGGGGAGAATCTTTTCACCCTCGTGGGCCTGTTGGATCGGCCCCGAAACTTTGGGCGGCGATGCTGAACCAATCCGGTCGGCGCGAGATGACGCTCGAGGAGCTTGGCTTAAACGTGATTGCCGGAGTGTTTGTGTCGATCTTTGAAGGTAAGCTCCGCGACTCCTGATTTATCGAGCTCGCCCAAGCCTTCCGTCACCATGCGGTCGTATTGTTCCTTGGTCGCGCGCGCGAGTGGTAAATCGAGGCCGAGACTGCGCCCGAGCTCGAGAGCAATCCCGCTATCTTTGGCCGCGTGCGCAGCGGAGAAAAAGCAGCTGTGCTCGCGATTTTGCATATCTTCGCCATCGGTTTCCAGTACGCGGGATGCCGCGCCTGTCTGGGAAAAAACCTTCCTCAACATTTCCAAATCGAGGTCGAGCGCCGCGCCGAGGGCAAGTCCCTCCGCCAACCCTGCGGTGTTGATGTTCATCACCATGTTGACGAGCGCCTTCACCTTTGCAGCTTCGCCAGCCTTGCCGATAAAACGCACGTCTGAACCAAGCTCTTTCAAAATCGGTTCGGCTTTGCGGAACGCATCTTCCGTTCCGCCACACATCAAATAAAGCCTGCCTTCACGCGCCTGGGGAATACTCGATGCCATGCAGGCTTCGAGCGTTTGTGCCCCTGCTTGATGCGCCAGTTTTTCAATCTCGACATGCACCTGTGGTGAGATTGTCGCGCAATTAATGAACAGCTTGCCGCGAGCATTCACCAGCAGATTGTCGCCGCTTCCTGCGAAGATGTTTCGCATCGCGTTGTCGTCGGTCACGACAGTGAAGATCACGTCAGATTCTGCGGTTACTTCCGACAGGTCTTGAGCGGCGGCGCAGCCAAGCTCCGCGGCAAGCGACGTAGCGGTCGCGCGATTGGTGTCGTAAACAGCCGTGATGTGAAACTGTCGATCCCTCAGTCTGCGGGCCATGTTTGCGCCCATCCGGCCCACTCCAACAAAACCGATGTTCATGAATGAGATTTTTGATTTTTGATGGTTGAAGGTTGAGGTTGCGAGGCTGAACGTCGCGCCGACGTAAAGATAGCGGTGAGTTCGTCAGCCTCCTTTAACAGCGAGGCGACCTTCTGGTGAGGAACTAATTTCCCTTCGTCAATAACCTCGAGCCAATAAAGACTCTCGTCAGCTTCCTCTGCCACAGTTCCTATCTTCGAAGCGAATTCAGCTCGCGAACGTGCGCGGCACGCTGCACGATAATTCGCGCCGACTGACGTGGCACTTCGCACCAGCTGGTTCGCAACCGCGCGCCCTCCGATCGTATTTGGCAGATTGTTTAACAGAATGAGAATTCGCAGGCCAAACTGCTTCGCACGTTGCTTTAATTCCTCGCTCGTTGTGCTCATTCGCGAACAATCAAACCTCAAACATCAACCATCAAACATCTTTTAAATCCGTTCCGCGAAGAAAGGATTGTGCTCTTTCTCTTCGCCCACCGTTGTCATGGGGCCGTGACCCGGACAAATGATCGTTTGATCCGGCAATGTGAGAATTTTCTCGAGGTTAGTCCGTAGCGCGTCCCGATAGGAAACGTTTCCACCACCCATCGATCCGGCAAAAAGCGAGTCGCCCACGATCGCGATGGGGCGTGCGAGCCCCGTCACCAGATATGTCATACCGCCTTGGGAATGACCCCAGGTCAGCCGTGTATCAATTTCCAGATTTCCGAGGTGGAAGTGCTTTCCTTCGTCGATGGCCTCGGCGCCGGAGACAGGTTCGCGGGCAGGGACAAAAACATCCGCACCGGTCTCCTCGCGCAGACGCGGCAAGTCCGCGACATGATCCGGATGCGCATGGGTAAGAAGAATCAATTGCACGTTTAATTTGTGGCGGTTGGCAAATCGCAGCATTTCGCTGCAATCGGCTCCAGTATCGAAGGCCGCGGCAACGCGGCTTGCCGGATCCCAGACGAGATAGGCGTTCACGGTCATATCGTGATACCTCGTGTTGAATTGCGCGAAACCGGCGCGCTCATCGATTCTTTCGGGACGCCATTCGCCCTTCGCGAGCTCGCAAAGCGGGCCCGCGGAAAGACCCAGGACTGGCGCAACGCGCTGCAGGGCCTGCTCATCGACATCGCCTTCGCGTAGTTTGCGGATCGTTTGCAAATCGACGCCCGCTTTTTTTTCCAGCTCGGAATCAGAAATGCCCAAACCGCGTTGCGCCTTTCCGATGATATCACCAACGTTGTCTTCGAGAGAGATCATATTCTGTGGATTCTATTGCTTAAACGTTAATCGGTTGTGCCTCTCGAATAACGCGCAAATCACCAATCCGATTTAGTACCAATTTTTCAATCGAAGCGGCAACGCGGGTAACGGAAAATGCCGCGCCCGTTTCTTTTTCCATGGAAGTCATTGCAACGTTATTGATGCCGCACGGAACGATGTGATTAAAGGGCGAAAGATCGCCTGAAACATTCAACGCAAAGCCGTGCATGGTGATCCAATGGCGAACGCCTACGCCGATGGAAGCGATCTTGCGGTCGCCGACCCAAACTCCGGTAAGCGATTCACGCCGGGAAGAAGCAACTTCGAATTCAGCGAGAAGATCAATGAGCAATTGTTCGAGCCAGCGCAAATATTTATGCAAATCCTGACCGCATCCGCGCAAATCGATAATCGGATAACCCATGAGCTGTCCCGGCCCGTGATAAGTGGCCTGGCCGCCACGATTGATGGCGAAAACGGGATGCGGCAAATGGCCGGCGTCCAGTTCGCCACGGCGAATCCGTCCTGGGGCGGACAAACTCGATCGATCCGGCGTCCGTCCGATCGTGTAAACCGGTTCATGCTCGAGTAAAAGCAATTGATCTTCTACTGACGAATCGTCACGCTTCTTCAACACAATTTCTTCCTGCAACGCGAGTGCGCGTGTGAACTCTACCCGGCCGAGCCAGCGCACGTGAAGATCTGGAGGGCGGAGCTCCTGCGACGCTGTCTTTGCTGAGCACAACTCCGCTCGGATGCCAGGCTCGCAGGAGCTCGCCCCTCTATTCATATTTGCATCCCCCCTGGAAGGCCTATGGCGACTGCTTCCTGCGAGCGCAGATGCGACAGCCCAATCGCAAGTGCATCGGCGGCATCAGCGCCTGGCGTTTCAGTTAAACCGAGAAGAGCGCGCACCATGAACGCTACCTGATCTTTTCCGGCCGCGCCGCGCCCAACGGCGGATTGTTTGATTCGTTTCGGAGAATATTCAAAAACTGGCAATCCGTTTTCTGCGGCCGCCAGGATGGCAGCGCCTCGCGCGGCTCCAAGAAGAATCGCGGTCTTATGGCTTTGCACATAAATGACCGATTCCAGCGCGCAACAGTCCGGTTGGTGTTCCCGAATCAGTTCTACCAACCGATCGCGAATCGCAACCAGACAGGAAGAAGACCGCATCGAGCTGGCATTGTGGATTGTCCCGAAATAGATGGAGCGCGGTTTGCCATTGTTTGCATCGACAATCGCAACACCGGTGTTGCGCAGAGAAGCGTCAACGGCGAGCACGCGCATTACTGTTAATCTTAAAATCACCCGGTCCGGGTTCAACATGGAATCGACAAGTTCCTCCGCAACCGCTTTACTCCCGGCAAAATGTGGAACGCAGTGCATACACGAACGGTGAGCAAAGAGTTAATCAGCTCCCTTACGATCATCGTGATCATGATCGTTGCTCTTTCCACCGCGCCTTCGTTATTCGCTACGACGAAAGGCTTGAGTCAAATCGTAACGCCGGATTTGCAAGGAGAAGGAGATCTCTCTCTAAGTCTGCAAATTCAAGACAAGCGGATTGCGAACCCGTATCAATTGCAAGCCGAGCTGGGCCTGACGAAATGGGCGGAGGCAGCCGTGTTTCGCGGATTTCAACCGGACGAGTGGATCTTTGGAACAGAGATCGGATTACTGAGGAAAGAGCCTTATCTTCTTTCCGTTGGGTTCATCAATTGGTCGCCTCACCTGAATGTAGATCCTCAGCCCTTTATCGAAGCCGGCTACTACACCGAGCATCATAAGATCATCGCCGGAGCGATTCATGCCGACTACAAAAACGAAGCAATTCTGGGCTATGCCTACGACTTTAATGAAAGATGGCGGGTGCAGGTCGACTGGCAGAGCGGTTCCGAAAACTCATCGACGATCGGCTTCACCTGCAACATCACACCAGACTTCCAGTTCAATCCCGCGCTCTACATTAACAATGGTTCAAAGCACGATCTGTTTGGCTACATAGTTTTCACGTACACGTTTCATCTCTGGAGTCGCGAAAAAAGAAAAGAGCCCGGCTTTTAACAAAATGCGTTGAGCACGTTGCGGCCCTATGGTTATTGAGTGCCGGAAAACTCAAAATCTCCAAGAAGTCGCATTAGCGCCGGCCTGCTCATGTTCCGGCGCAGGAGCAACAAATTGGAAGTTCTGCTGGCGCACCCCGGCGGACCCTTCCACGTCCACAAAGACGACGGCGCATGGACAATCCCAAAGGGTGAAGCGGCTCTGGGAGAAGATCTCCTGACGCGTGCTCAGATCGAATTTGAAGAAGAGGTCGGATTTCGCCCCGAAAGCTCTCACGGTTGGATTGAGCTCGGCTCAATTATACAAAAGGGTGGCAAAACTGTGCACGCCTGGGCGTTCGAAGGCGATTTACCAGAATCGTTCGAGTGCAGGTCAAATCTGTTCGAAATGGAATGGCCACCGCGCTCAGCCAAATACCAGAAATTTCCAGAAGTCGATCAGGCGTGCTTCTTTTCGGAAGAAGTCGCCAGACGAAAACTTAAGCCGGCGCAGGTGCCTCTTCTTGACCGCTTGCGCGCCGCGATAAAAGGCTGATCGGCAGACAATATCGGAACTCATCATGGTAGGGACGGACCGCTGGGCCGTCCTCCCCTCGGCGCGCCCGGCGGTCGCGCCCTACCAAGTCGCACAAATTTGGTTACGAGATTGGTTTTAGGCGTTTAAAGCAAACAGTGCGTTCCTTGCCGGACACCGATCCGCTCTGGTTATATGTGACGATCTTAATAACAATGAGATCTCGTGCTCAGAATGGACAGTCGATCGGCTCCGCATCATGGATGAAACGTCTCTTCAGCGTTTGGAATCTTGAAAATATCAAGATTGTTAAACGCGTAATTGTCTCAGTGGTCGGAGCAACGGTTCTCCTTATCGGCGTTGCGTTCCTGATTTTGCCGGGGCCTGCGTTCATCGTCATTCCGGTCGGACTGGCTATTCTTGCCACTGAGTACGCGTGGGCGCGGCGGTGGCTAAAAAAAGTTCGTCGAATGGCGAGCGATGTTGTTGGCGGCCGCAGCCGCACGGCCCCGGAAGATTCTGCCGTTTAGCTTTACGTCCGCTCTAGCAGGAGTTAATCAAAACTTGTTTAGCCCCGTTGCGACCCGTAAGGCCTCTTGCAATGACCATCCATATGCATCGTAGCGTGATCCGCCTCTCCCTTGGCGAGGGAGAGGACTGAGGTGAGGGTTGTGGAGGACAAGGACCGTTCCGTCACCGAACCACCCGCGAGTTCGCCACCAGCGGGTTCGGAACCCGAGGATGAAATTTTCCTGGAAGGACCGCGTTCGCGTTTCGCTGAATTCTTCACGCTCTTGCGAGTGATGCGCGATTTCTTGCGCGGATTTCGCACCCTTCATTTCGTTGGTCCATGCGTGACGGTTTTTGGCTCGGCCCGGATCAAACGCGACGATCCGCATTATGAGCTAACCAGAAAAATGGGGGCAGCCATTGCGCGGCTTGGCTTCACTGTCATCACTGGCGGTGGCCCGGGCATAATGGAAGCTGCAAACCGCGGCGCCAGGGAAGCTGGCGGCCGTTCTGTTGGCTGCACTATCGAACTGCCGTCTGAGCAGCCGACGAACGCTTATCTCGACCGCTGTGTGCGGCTGCATTACTTTTTCGCCCGCAAAACTCTCCTGGTTAAATATTCCTACGCCTTTGTTGTCATGCCCGGCGGCGCAGGCACCCTCGATGAGTTGTTCGAAGCGCTCACTCTGATTCAAACCGGAAAGATTAAAAATTTTCCTATCGTGATTATGGGAACCGATTATTGGAAAGAGCTGCTCCATTTCATCGAAACCATGGCGGAGCGAGGAATGATCGCTGCCTCCGATCTCAAACTGATCTACGCGACCGATTCGGTCGATGAAGCAATCGCGCACATTCGTAACAAAGCGATAGAACCATTCGGTCTCAAATCCCGCAGGCGCAGGATACGACGCCCTATCCCGTTGTTGGGCGAGGGGTGATAGCGCAGGTAGTGGCGATTGACCTCAATCGCCCGGTCGGTCCAGGTGAATGGAGCCGGCGGGAGCCGAGCGACATAGACGGGAAGCCGAAGCGGCGAGCGAGCGGGAGCGAGTGAGTCAACCGCCCTACCAGGAGATTGCAACAGCGTAACCGGCCGTCGATTGCGCGACCTTCCATTAATAATTTGCTAAGCGCTCGAATTTTGAATGCCTTTGTTCTTTGCAAAGTTTCCGAGAACTTCGCTCCGCCACTTCCGTAGAAACGTCATAGGACGAATACTTTCGCTAAAAGCGCAGGTTTGCGATCGCGGTGGTCCCGGACCGTTTGGTCATGGCGAGGCGGACGTAATCGGCAATGCCGTTGATTACGCGGGTTAGAAATTAGAGGCGCTCCGAAGAGCCTCGACCAACTGTTTGTGTCACGCGGTCGCTTGTTTGATCTGATGAATAGGATTAAGAAGCGCGGCCGGCCCCGAATACGCACGCCTGAATACTGGCGTGAGTATTACACGCGGAAACAGCGGGAATGGCGCGCCGCCCACCCGCGGATCAGAACAGGCCGAAAACAAAGAAAACGCGCGGTAACTCACCGACGCGTGCACAAGACGGCCACCGTTCGGAAATGACCGTTTGCAAACGCCTCGTATGTGGAGGTCTGGCAAACTTACTTTCGTGACGAAAATGAGAGTCGATTGACCAGCCTACCGGCCTGGCAGCTTTACCGATTTCCAACCAGCAGCGACTACGGCGAAATACGATCCGTGAGCGTGTCGGTATGAAAATCAGTGTGGTCACGCATACGGGACCAGGGACTATCCTTCTTGGTTGTTTGAGCCACACTGTTTTTCTCACCGGTGGCGAAATCGTCCCATGAATTGTAGCGAGCGATGGTTAGAAACGTCCATGGACCGCCTTCCAAGTGCTGCATCAGCACGTTGCCCGCACTGGTGTCATTTGCTCCGGGCGCTTCGCTGAGCGCTTTTTCCAATTGCTCACGATGACCCGGAGCAGGCCGATAGTAAGAGACAGAATAAACG
>QHOS01000051.1 GCA_003219415.1 Verrucomicrobiota bacterium
GAATACGCTGACTCACTGCGGCATAATCCATACCGCCAAACATTGAACCGATTTCCCGGAGTGTAAGACCACTATTTTGCCAGGCAAGCCAGATCGCCACGTTTCGAGCTTCGGACCCATAGACGGATTCTCTCAAAAGTCTGTTTACCGGCAGTCCGTAATGGGATGCCACCCGCGCCGCTACCCGTTTGGGCTCACTCGTACTGGCCGCACTACGTAACCCAGTCACCTCCCGCTGGTGATCAGACTTCGAGCGCAACTTATCTTTGACCTTTTGCAGCAAGGACTCGCTTCCCAGCACCATCTGCCATTGCACCGCTTCAAAGGGATTCTCAATTTCCCTTAACAGGCCTTCTTCCACAAAACGCCGATAGCGCAGCTTTGCTTGCTGGATTTTGAGCTTACTGCTTCCACCCAATTCGCCCAGGACTAGTTCCTCGCTGACAAAATCATTCTGCTTCCCCAAGCCAGTGTAACCTCGATAGCTGCTCCAGCGATATGCCCGCAGCCGTTTACGTCGCTCTTTCGGACCGCCCGCACCGATCACCCGACCGCGCACCGGGTTTAAATGCAGGTACCGGCTTAACCCAAGCAAGTAATTTCCTCCTTCAACCAAAAAGCTCTTATAACGGCCTTGGAAAAGGTGGCCGCTTTTCCTGTGCCGCCGATTAAAGGAAACACTGTAAGCTCCGATTAACCAATGCATCCATCGGCTTAAGTTCGCCTTGGGTGTGCGCGCTAAAAGATGAAAGTGATTGGGCATAAGCACGTACGCATGAACATCAACTTCGTAACGACCAAGCGGCTCTTGGCGTCCGTGACCGAAGCGATTGTCCCCGTAACGGGCCCTTCGGGAATGCGGAGGTGGCCAATCCTGATAGTAGCTAAATGAATCGGTGGGGCCAGCCCCATAGTTCACCACTGCCAGCGGCGTGAAGATCAATCAATCCAGTGGTCGAAGGAGTTCGGGCATCGATCGCCTTGAGCCGATCGTCAGTTGTTCGAAAGTTTCGCGGCAAAGCGCTAGCCCGGGCTAGCTCAATGTCCCAAATCAGCACCGGTGAATCAGCATCGGAGGGGCGAACCGGCGGATTTTTCTGCACGAGCGGAACCGCCGACCAAAGCGTTGCGTGTGCAACAAAAAACGCAAACAGAAGGAACAAGTTGCTGCGCCGGATCGATTGCGTCATTCGGTACGCAACGCTTTGAGCGGCTCGACGTGTGTGGCGCGTCGCGCAGGGAAAAAACAGGCAAGCATCGCCGCTGCAGTCAGCAGGGCACCGGATATGACTAACGCGAATGGATCGCTCGGACTAACCTGATAAAGAATCCGAGCGAGGACGCGGCCAGCGGCCAATGAAAACAGAAGACCGATCGTCACGGCCAGCGCAGTTTGGATTGCGCCTTGGCGCATGATCAAGGCGAAAATGTCACGGCGATGTGCGCCCAGCGCCATCCGAATGCCAATCTCGCGTGTCCGGCAGGCAACCGCGTATGCCTTTACGCCATACACGCCGACAACGGCGAGTAACAACGCGATTGCGCCAAACACTCCAAAGAGCAACGCGCCGAGACGTACTATCCAGAGGCCAACGCTCTTTTCCGTAAGATCAACAAAAGGCTCAATGCTTAGGATTGGCAGGTCGGGATCGATGGTACGCAACGTTTGCCGCATGGTGGGAATAAACGCAGCGACTGCACGTCGATCTTTCGTGGCAAGCCGAACATGGAGGTAAACGTTGCCGTTGTAACCTTGCGCCAGCGGCACAAACAGTCGCCGATTGAGCGTATCGTTTTGGACATCGTGGCGATGGCCACTGACCACCCCGACCACGAGCAAGTCGTTAGGCGAACCGTCTTTCGGCGGCTGGGTGTAACGAATGTGCTGGCCGACTGCTTCCATATTCGGAAAAATTTTCTTTGCCATCTCGTCGTCAATGATCGCGACGCGCGGCGTATTTTTGGTCTCAGCTTCGGCCTGGGTGAAGTCGCGACCGCGCAGAAGCTTTACGCCGATTGCATCGAAGTAACCTGGCGTCGTCGCGGTGAAGAGCGCGCCCGCGCCGGGATCGGGCGCCTTCGGATCGCTCGGTAAAGTTTCACGCATTGACATGATCCGTCGCGAGTTTGTGAAGTTGCCATAGGGCAACATCGTTCCCAGCGCTGCAGTCCGCACACCTGGAAGATCGCGCGCCCGTCTCACAGCCTCGAATATCAGACGACGGGCTTCAGCGGGGTCTTTTTTGATCAGCGAGAAGTCCATCTCGGTAACCAAATCGCCCGCGGCAACAAAACCCGGATTAAGGCCGCTTGCCTTAAGAGCACCACGGAAAAATAACCCGGCGCTGAATAACAACATGAACGAAAGCGCAATCTGCGCCATAACCGAAATATGACGAGCCGCAAAGAAGCGATTGAATCGGCCGATGCGTGCCGGTTCGCCGATTTGCTGCTTGAGATCGCTGACAAGATCGGCCCTTGTCGCCTTTAGCGCGGGGCCAAGGCTGAAAAGGAGGGTCGCAATCAGGCAAAACAGGAACGTGACTCCGAGGACAGTTAGGTCGGGTCGCAATTTAACAACGAAGGAAAAACTCGTCGAACCGAGTAGGCGCGCGAGCGAATGCAGCAGTAGGTCGTTGCACCAGACACTTATGACGAGTCCAACCAAGCCGCCGCAGATCGCAAGCAGCAAACCTTCGCAGAGTAATTGGCGAACGATGCGCCAACGTGACGCGCCAACCGCCAGACGTAGCGCGATTTCCTTTGAGCGCGCAGTGCCTCGGGCGAGTAGCATGTTCGCAAGATTCAAGCTGGCGATAAGCAGGACTGCACCGGCCATCCCCATCAGCAGCGTGCCGATAAGAGTGACCGGGCCATCGTCTTCCGGGGAGGTGCTGATACTGAATCGGGACGGTTCGTGAAGCTGCAGATCTCGTGCGCCTTCTGCATTAGACGGCTGAATCGCGTTGAATCGCTGGGTGAGCGGCGCCACGCGCGCCTTTGCTGTCTCAATCGTGAGCCCTGGTCGCAGACGCGCGGTCAGATTGAGTGCATAATTTTTTGGCTCCGCCAGGTCATGCAAACTTTCCGAGTCGGCGAATGCCGAGCCCAGATGTGAATGAACGCCGAGCGGCAACCATATATCGGGTGCGACAAGGGCGCTGACCCCGCTAAATCCATCCGGCGTGATACCGATCACGGTGTACGGTTGTCCATTAATCTGGAGATTGCTCCCCACGAAGTCATTACGGCCGCCCATCCGTTTCCAAAATGCGTAACTGGCGACCACCACCGACACGTTAGCGTTCGGCCGGCATTCCTCGGCGGTATAAAAGCGGCCACGCAGCGGCTGCACGCCCATGAGCGAGAAGAAATTTTCCGAAGTCAGAAAGGCGAAGCTTCGCCGCATCTCGTGATCGCGACCGATTCCAGCGACAGCGAACTCAAGCGCCGCAAGATGCGTAAACAGATCCCCACCGTTCTCACGCAAGTCCCGATATTCCGTGTGCGAGAATTGGCGATAATCGTGGTTCGTGTTTTGGCGCGCGGTGAAAATGTTTACCACTTCTGCTGGCCGCAGCGGAACCATCGGCCGCAACACCACACCGTTGACGAGCGCGAAAATAGCCGAGTTAACGCCGATGCCGAGCGCTAAAGTAATAATCGCCAGAGCAGTAAATCCCGGCGATTTACGAAGCTGCCGCAGCGCAAATCGAAAATCATTCATGTTTGTTAACCTCTGTTGTCGATCCTAGTCAGGCTGCGAGCCGATCCTCCACGATTTGACCGTCAAGCAAATGAACGGCGCGCTCAGCGTGCCTGGCGAATCGTTCGTCGTGGGTCACCATGCAAATCGTTGCGCCAGCGCCATGCAGCTCTTTTAACAGATCCATGACGGCTTCACCGTTGCGCGAGTCGAGATTTCCAGTTGGCTCGTCCGCAAGCAGAATCGCAGGTTTGCCGGCAAGTGCCCGGGCAACGGCGACGCGTTGCTGTTGCCCGCCGGAAAGCTGGCCAGGCAAGTGCCTGGCGCGGTGAATCATGCCGACGCGCTCGAGCGCTCCCATGACAGCAGATTTGCGTTCATTCGCGCTCGATCCGCGATATGTCAGCGGCAGCTCGACGTTTTCGTAAACGGTCAAATCACCGATCAAATTAAAACTTTGGAAAATGAAACCGATCTCGCGATTGCGAATGCGCGCCCGATCGGCGAACGACAGGTTCGCGACCTCTGTCCCCTTTAGCTCGTAACTCCCTTCCGAAGGTGTATCGAGCAGTCCCAAAATGGACAACAATGTCGTTTTGCCGCAGCCTGAAGGCCCAGCGATGGAAACGTACTCGCCGTCGCGGACGTCGAGATGGACTCCGGACACCGCGTGTGTCTCCACTTCGTCGGTAATGAAAATCTTGCTAAGATCGGTCAGACGGATCAAGGGAGTCGATCCGTTTGTGGCTGATGTTTGCGCCGGCTGATTCGAAGTAAGTGAGGTTGTAATCATCTGCTGCATGGGCTGATTTTTGGATGAGATGCGCCCCACGCCTTGGCTGGATTCAAAAAATTTGGATATCCCATCGCGGGGCCGATTTACCGGTCATGAATACCGCGGTGCCATTGAGACGCTTGCTCCAATTCAAACTCGCAATTCGTGCGGCGTGATTTAATTCTGGAATCATGCGGGACGCGCTTACTCCGATGATGCAGCAGTATCGGCGGCTCCGAGGGAGCATCCCCGCAGATACGCTTTTGTTGTTCAGGCTCGGCGATTTCTATGAACTCTTCTTTGAAGACGCAAAGGAAGCCTCGGTCTTGCTGAATGTGGCCCTAACCAAACGCAATGGTGTGCCGATGTGTGGCATGCCATATCACGCCGCGCAAACTTACATCGCAAAGTTGATCAAGGCGGGCCGGCGCGTGGCGATCTGCGATCAGACAAGCGAGCCGCAACCGGGAAAAATTGTTTCACGCGACATCACCCAGATCATCAGCGCGGGCACGGTTAGCGACTTCGACCTACTCGAAGCGAAACGCGCCAATTATCTGGGCGCGGTTTACGCTGAAGGCGGCATATTTGGTTTTGCTTACGCAGACCTGACCACGGGCGAGTTCCGGCTAACCGAACTGCAAGATCGACAATCCCTTCTCGACGAACTCGCGCGTGTTTCGCCATCGGAGCTGCTCGTCAGCGCCGAACAGAAAAATCAGCTTGGCCAGATGGATCATGCGCTTGAGTACGACAGCTACGCGTTCTTGCCGGAGCAGGCGATCTTCACCTTGTGCGAGCACTTCAAAGTGAAATCGCTAGATGGATTTGGCTGCGGCGAGATGTCGCGGGCGGTCGCCGCCGCAGGCGCAATCGTTCATTATTTAAAGCATCAACTTCGGCGTAACATCGATCATCTCACTTCGTTGCGCTGCGACGCGCCGGCGGACTACGTCATGCTAGACGCCGCGACGCAAACGAATCTTGAGCTGGTTGAATCACGCGGCACACGTAACACCACTTTGCTCGGGGTCCTTGATCGTACCATCACGCCGATGGGCGGCCGGAGATTGCGCTCGTGGATTTTGCAGCCACTGCGCAATTTGCATGAGCTCGAGCGACGCCAGCAAATGATCGCAGATTTGTCGCAGGAACCAGATCTGCTTGCGGCAATCCGCGCTCAACTGAAATCGATTCGCGACATCGAACGGGCAACGTCGCGATTGAGTCAGGCCTCAGGAAACGCGCGCGACCTGGTCGCGCTGAAATTCTCGCTGCAAGAGATCCCGAAGCTGAAATGCGAACTGCAAAAGCTGATTGATCGCAGCAATTTTGGTAGGGCGGGCTCGCCGAGCCCGCCGAACGTCGCGCAAGAAAGCGCCGGCGCGCCCGGCGGTCGCGCCCTACCCATTCAGCTGCAAAACGAGATTCACGAAATGCCAGCGCTGGCCGAGAAGCTCGGCAGAGCAGTCGTTGATGATCCACCGTTGGCGCTAAAGGATGGCGGGATTTTTCGGGATGGGTGCGATGCAGATCTTGACGAACTGCGGCGGGCGTCGCACGAGGGAAAAAAATGGATCAGCCATTTGCAGGAGCGCGAGATTGCTGCAACGGGCATCAAGTCTCTTAAGGTACGCTACAACTCGGTTTTTGGTTATTTCATCGAGGTAACAAGATCGAATCTCGCGAGTGTGCCTGCCCACTACACGCGCAAGCAAACCACCGTGGGGGGCGAGCGCTTCGTCACGCCCGAGTTAAAGGAAATGGAGGCGAAAATCCTCGGTGCAGACGAACGCGCGCGCCAACTCGAGTCTCAGCTTTTCCAAAAACTGCGCGAAGAAACTCTGCGCGAGCTGGAGCCAATCCAGCAAACTGCCGCTGCCATAGCAGTGCTCGACGTCATCTGCGCGTTCGCCGAGACGGCGCGGTTGTTCCGTTATTGTCGGCCGCACTTAAACAATACCCTGCGGCTTACGATCAAGGATGGACGGCATCCGGTACTCGACCAGAATCTGGTGGATGAAAAATTTGTGCCTAACGACACATCGCTGGATGGCGAGACCATGCGGATGGCGATTGTGACAGGCCCAAATATGGCAGGAAAATCGACTTACATTCGCCAGGTGGCCTTGATTGTATTGATGGCTCAAATAGGCAGTTTTGTTCCGGCGGAGAGCGCCGAGATCGGACTGGTGGATCGCATTTTCACACGCGTCGGCGCGAACGATGACATAGGACGCGGCCAGTCAACGTTCATGGTAGAGATGAACGAGACCTCTAATATCGTTAACAACGCGACCGAACGCAGCCTGGTGATCCTCGATGAGATCGGTCGCGGCACCTCCACATTCGACGGACTCTCGATCGCCTGGAGCGTCGCCGAGTTTCTCCATGACAAAATCAAAGCGCGAAGCCTCTTCGCCACGCATTATCATGAGTTGACCAAACTCGCCGCGGAACGCAAAGGCGTTTGCAATTTCAATGTCGCCGTCCGCGAGTGGAACGATCAAATCATTTTCCTTCGCAAAATCGTGCCAGGCGGTGCGGACAAAAGCTATGGCATCCAAGTCGCGCGGCTGGCAGGTTTGCCAAAGGAAATTCTCGACCGGGCCAAGGAAATTCTTGCGCATCTGGAGCGTCCGACAGGCGTGATCGAAACACCGCCCGTCGGAAAATTACGCAATAGGAGGAAACCCGCCGCAACTCCTGATAAACCGCAACTGGATCTGCTATGAGGTGGACGGTTCCAGTCCTTATGCTTGTCGGAGCCACGGTCGCAGAACTACACGCATTGGAACGCGGACCCTCCAGGCTGTCATTCCCTCTGCTGAGGCGTACCTCGTCGCAGAATTGCATATTGTGATAAACTATCCGCGATGGCGGTTAAGACGGAAAAGGAACTGAGCGAAGCGCAGCGCAATCTTTGGCTCAAGGCAGTGGCCGCCGTTGAGTTGCGCAATCTCGGTTACGCAATTTCGCTTTTGCAGGAAATCCTGAAACAGGAACCGCAATTTCTAATGGGACGACAATTGCTTCGGCGCGCTGAAGTCACGAAAAAGAGGTCAACCAAAAGAAGTTTTTTAAATATATCGACCGCACCAATCGCCATCATGAAAGCGCAGCGGGAAATTAAGAAGGACCCGAAACGCGCGATCGAAATGCTTGAAAAGGTGCTGGAGGATGAACCTTACAATCGACAGGCGAACATGGCGTTAAAGGAAGCGGCAACAGCAGCGGGCTGGCAGGAGATTGGCGTGTTCGCGCTGCGAACGTTGCTTGAAGAAAATTCGCGCGACGTCAAAGCGCTACATGAACTCGGGCGTTTGTACCGCGAGCGGGGAGAGAACGATCAGGAGGTCGAAGTCTATAATCAAATCATCGAGATAAATCCACTCGATGCCGAAGCGCTCCGTCTGGGTAAAGATGCGGCAGCTCACGCCTCTATGAAAAGCGGTGGATGGACACAGGCGGAAAGTTACCGCGATCTGATCAAGGACAAAGAAATGGCGATTTCGCTCGAGCAACAAGGCCGAATGCGATTAACCGGCGAATCGCTCGACCAACAGATCGCCGAAACATACGCGCGTCACAAAGCGGAGCCGGCAAACGTCGACCTTGCCCGGCGCTTGGGCACGTTGAACGAGCAAAAGGAAGACTTGAAGGCAGCGATCGGCTGGTATCAATATGCGGCCGACCTGACCAAAGGTGCGGACACCGGATTAGTCCGAAAAGTTTCCGATTTGAGGACCAAACGCCTGGAACGCGAGATCGCTGTCCACGAAGAATTTCTCTCAACGCACGATGCAGCCCATGAGTTGCATGCGAAAAAGTCTGAAGAATTACAGGCTGCCAAAGCGAAGCGCGCAGAAATTCTCGTTACCGATGCGCGAGAACGCGTCGCGCGAAATCCGACCGATCTTCAGCTTCGGTTCGAGTTGGGCGAGCACCTGGTCAGTGCCAAACGCTTTCGGGAAGCAGTGCCGGAGTTGCAGCGGGCGCGGCAAAATCCGCACGCGCGTTTGAAAGCTATGAACCTGCTCGGTTGCTGCTACGGCGAGCTTGGGATGCTTGATCTTGCAACGAAGCAACTGGAGGAGGCGTCAAAGGAAATTCTTCCAATGGACGCCATGAAGAAAGAGATAGTTTACAATCTCGGACTTATTTACGAGCGGGCGGGCGACCAGGAAAAATCGCTCGCCTGTATGAAGCAGATTTACGAAATCGAACACGGCTACAAAGACGTGGCGAGGCGGGTAGAGAGCTCCTATGAAAACAATACCCGGGGAGCCTGATTAATCCGGGTCTTCCGAGGTCGCGCACCTGGAGCAACCCGGAGACCCGAAATCAAGACTCCTCCGCGACCAAGCGGGCGTCTGGCTTCGATTATTAATTGCCGGGTATTTCGGCAGATTTCAACCGTACAACGTCATGAAAACCAAAATCACAATTGTTTCGCAGTTTTGTGTTCTCAGTCTAACAGTCGCAGCGCTTAGCGTGGTTGGAGTCGCGATGGCGCAGGACACTCCAGCAGCCAAGAGTTCGTCGCTTAGCGTGAAGGACAAAACTTTCATGAAGAAAGCCGCGAAGGGCGGCATGATGGAAGTTGCAATGGGAAAGCTCGCTGAGCAAAACGGCCAGAGCGAGGATGTGAAGTCATTCGGCAAACGAATGGTGACCGATCACAGCAAGGCCAATGACGAATTGAAGTCCATCGCTTCGAAGAAAGGCGTCCAACTACCGAGCAAGGAGCCGACTACCAAGTGGAGCTCGGACAAAACCTATATGGACGCGATGGTTAAGGATCATGAAAAGGACTTGGCCGAATTTCAGGAGGAAGCAAAGAGCGGGTCTGATCCAGATGTGAAAAAGTTTGCGGAGGACACGGCAAAAATGGTCCAGGAACATCTTGAGCTGGCCAAAGAGACTCAAAGCAAATTGAAATAAGGAAACACACTGATTACGCGATGCGGCACGCCTGGAAAGGGGTGCCGCATTTTTTTGTGACCATCTCCCAAATTGTGCGCGCAACTTGAAAAGACTGCGCCGTTCAAAAGCGTCTTGGCTTTTGCCATGCCAAACCCAATCCTTTAATCGATGCGCAAGACCAAGATCATCTGCACGCTCGGCCCGGCAACGGAAAAGACCGAGATATTGCGTCAGCTAATTCAAAAAGGAACTGATGTCTTTCGATTGAACATGAGCCATGCCAGTCACGACTGGGTTCGCGAAATCGTTCCGCGCATTCGAACGCTGGCGCAAAAAGCGGACCGACCGGTTGCGCTTCTCCTCGACACGCAAGGACCGGCTATCCGGACCGGCGACCTGAAGGCCAATCTGCATCTGAAGCCCGGCGACATTCTGGAATTCACTGTGGACGGAGCGAAGAGTAAAGAACGCTATTCGGTCGACGTGAATTACCGCGGCTTTGCCGACGACGTGACAGTTGGGAACACGATTTTGGTCGATAATGGTTTGATCAAATTGCTTGTCCTTAGCAAAGCGAGAAATCGCGTACGCTGCAAGGTTTTGACGCGCGCGATTCTCGGTTCACGGCGTCATATTAATTTGCCCGGCGTGCACGTGAATCTTCCGTCGCTCACGAGGAAGGACCTGGCGGATGTCTCCCTCAGCGTGGAGATAGGCGCGGATTTCATCGGACTGAGTTTCGTACGCAAAAAAAGCGACATCGAACAGCTGCGAAACCTGCTGTTGAGGAAAAAGAGCAAGGCGCAGATCGTGGCAAAGATCGAAGACCAGCTCGCGGTGCGATCAATAGACAAGATGATCGAGAGCACGGATGTGATCATGGTCGCGCGCGGCGATTTGGGAATCGAATGTCCGATGGAGGAATTGCCAATCATCCAGCGCCGTATTGTTAAAAATTGCCTTCGTCTGGGCAAGCCGGTCATAATCGCGACTCAGTTATTGGAGTCGATGATCACGAATCCTCTGCCTACTCGCGCCGAAATCACCGACGTGGCAAATGCCGTTTTCGAACAGGCTGACGCTCTCATGCTGAGCGGCGAAACGACGATTGGTCGTTATCCGGTTGAATGCGTCGAAATCCTGCGACGGGTGGCGGTGCGCACTGAGCGCAGCGGCGGCGCGGGTTATGCAGAGAATGCACTCCTGGAAAACATTCGACAGAAAATGGTAGCTTCGGCTGTTACGCTGGCTAATTCGTTGCACGATTCGAAACTAATTGTCTTCACTCTGCAGGGAAGGATGGCGCGATATGTTTCAAATTTGAGGCCGCAGCGCGCACCGATCTTTGCTTTCACACCAAGCGAGGAAGTTTATCGGCAACTCGCGCTTTATTGGGGAACGTTTCCCGCCCGCGTCGATTTCTCTGGCGGTCCGGACAGGGCGATAGCAGCAGCCGAGAAGTTTTTGCGCAAGAACAAGTGGGCTACGCCCGGAGATCACATGGTGATTATCAGTGACGTCCGGATGGGCCGCGCATTGGTCGATTCGATCCAACTGCGGATGGTGAAATGACAACAAACCGCGCGGACTCCATGTCCGCGCGTTCTAAAGCGAGGATATTGATCCAGCTTAAGCTTCCACCGGCAACTCGACGTCCACGGGGCGCTCCTTTTTACTGAGCGCGCGGCGCAACTTCGACAGCGCGATGTTTTGCAACTGGCGAATCCGCTCGCGCGTGACGCCGAATTTCTTGCCCACTTCCTCGAGCGTCTTCGGTTTGCCGCCGTCTAGTCCAAAGCGCTGGAAAATGATTTTCTTCTCCCGATCGTCAAGCACGTCAAGCAGCCCGCCGACTTCGTTGCGGAGATTTTTGTCGCGCAACAGTTCAAACGGCGTTTGTGCGTCCTCGTCACCAACAATCTCGCCGAACTCGGTAGAATCGTCGTCACTAATCGGCGCATCGAGCGACGCTGGGCGGATCGACACCGTTTTTAGTTGGGAGACTTTTCCGCTGGCAATTCCAATTTCGTCACCCAGTTCCTCGTCAGTCGGCTCGCGGCCAAGCTCCTCACTCATCTGCAGAGAAACCCGGCGCATCTTGGAGATCTTATCCACCAGATGCACAGGCAGACGGATCGTCTTGCTCTGGTTCGCCAGCGCCCGTTTGATGGATTGTTTGATCCACCATGCGGCGTATGTGCTAAGTTTCCCGCCCTTTGCGGGGTCGAAACGTTCCACGGCCTTCATCAGGCCAATGTTTCCTTCTGAGATCAGGTCGAGAAGCGGCAATCCGAGATTGGCGTAATCGTGCGCGATCTTGACGACCAGACGCAAGTTTGACCGAATCATAAGCGCTCGCGCCTCGCGATCGCCTTTTTTAATCTTAGCGGCCAGTTCGATTTCCTGATCCGGAGTCAAAAGTGGGATTTGCCCGATCTCGCGCAGGTAAATCTTAATTCCGGTATCGCTATCTTCAGCAGCCATATAACTTTTTTTCATCAATCGTTTGGGGGGGTGGATTCGACAACTCCCCGTAATGTGTATTCGGTGGGGCCTTGTCGATCACGCGTTGTACCATCCTGAGAAGTATTTAACAAGGTTAAATATTCGGAATAGTGACAGTCGCTGGACGCCTCCTGTTCAATCTTTTTAGAGGGCCCCACTCGCCTTGTTTTCCTATGTCACCTCCAACTATTCTACGGGATTCGCAGGCGTGAGTCGCCTCCCACTTTAGAGGGATATTTGACGCTTTTCCGCGTAACGATTTTTTGCGATTCTGCAACGGCGATGTTGGCGAAAATTTACTCCGCAGCCGTTTATGGCGTGGACGCATACGAGATAGAAATCGAGGTCAACGGCGCCGGCGGTGATCCGAACATCGTTATTGTTGGGCTGCCAGACGCAGCTGTGAGGGAAAGCCGCGATCGGGTCACCACCGCCGTAGCCAATAGCGGTTATTATTGGCCGCGCGGTCGTACGACGATCAATCTTGCTCCGGCCGATATCAAAAAAGAGGGACCGAGCTTTGATCTACCGATCGCCCTTGGAATGATCGCCGTGACCGAAGGCCTGGACAGCTCACCGTTTGAAAATTTCAGCTTTGTAGGCGAGCTCGCCCTGGACGGCACAGTCCGCGCCGTGAAAGGCGTCCTGCCGGTCGCATTGGAAGCGCGGCGTCGCGGCAAGCGCGCGTTATTTGTCCCGGAAGCAAACGCGCTCGAGGCCGCAATGGTCGATAAGATCGACATCTACGGCGTGCAAAATTTACGACAGACATTCGCGTTTCTCCGCGGCGAAACTCCGCTTCTTCCGACGCGCGCCGATCTGACCGGATTTTTTTCCGCGCATCAGAGCTATGATGTCGAGTTCGGCGAGGTCAAAGGCCAAGCACACGTCAAACGCGCCATTGAAGTCGCAGTGGCTGGCGGTCATAACGCCTTAATGATCGGGCCGCCCGGCTCTGGCAAATCGATGCTGGCAAAACGCATCCCAACCATCATTCCGCCTCTCTCCCTCGAGGAAGCGATTGAGACGACAAAGATTCACAGCATCGCCGGATTGCTCGACGCCGAAAAATCCTTCGTCTCTACACGACCGTTCCGCGATCCCCATCACACCATCAGCGATATCGGCTTGCTCGGGGGCGGAACGTTTCCTAACCCGGGCGAAGTGAGTCTTGCGCACAACGGTGTTCTCTTTCTCGACGAGCTGCCCGAATTCAAGAGATCGGCATTGGAGGTAATGCGCCAGCCGATCGAAGACGGAAAAGTCACCGTCTCCCGTGCTGCGGGCAGCGTCACTTTCCCCTCGGAGTTCATGCTGGTCGCCGCGATGAATCCGTGCCCATGCGGCTATTTTGGCGATCTCAAACGCGAATGCCGGTGCGGTCCGGCTCAAGTGCAACGTTATCGCCAGCGCATCTCCGGCCCGTTGCTGGATCGCATCGATCTGCACATTGAAGTGCCCGCTGTTGAGTATCGCGACGTCGCCAGCGAGCGCGCTGAAGAGACATCTGCCATGATTCGCGAGCGGGTCATCCGAGCGCGTCAACGCCAGCAAGAGCGGTTTCGCGGCGACGGAAAGGTAAATTGCAACGCACGCATGGCCACGCGCCACCTCAAACCACACTGCAAGCTCAGCCAGGATTCGCAGGAACTGATTCGGGTGGCCATGAGCGAATTGAACCTAAGCGCCCGCGCTTACGACCGTATCCTGAAAGTTTCACGCACTATCGCCGATCTCGACGGTAAGACCGAGATTTCACCGGAGCATGTAAGTGAAGCCATTCAATACCGCACATTTGATCGCACGCTCTGGGTGTAGCGATCAATGAGCAACCCGTACCCTTGCTTGTGATCCGGTTCGGTTCCCCGGAACGCGCTTCATCAACATAGGAATAACGAGTTTGAATCCAATTAGCGAGGGCAGTGCATCTCAACGGAAATGAAACCAACACGCTTAATGACTTCTAAAGACAGGCGTCGCCATCCTTTCGATCGCACAGCGCGCAAATCTCATCGGTCACCGATCACAGACTATTGCTACCATTCCGTCGCGTTCGGAGAATCCAGCGGACATTATACGCGCTACCCCTCGCGTTCGTTTTGGAAGATTGCCGGCGATTATTTGAAAGACGAGGCCCGGCACGATTTCCAGAGTGAAGGCATCCTTTTCGCGGCCATCACTATCACCGCAGCTCTTCCCTTGATTAGCAACGTGCACGCGCTGATAGAGTTCGTGCGTGCGCTCACCTCTCATTAACAGGCGTAACCTTCGGCAGATTGCTGTCTTACTGCTGTTGTCGCTTGCGGGCTGCGGCTCGGAAAGTGAGCCCCTCCTCGAGGAAACTCTTGAGCGGGTCTACACGGTCCAACCAAACGCAGACATAAGTATTCAAAACCATGACGGTGCCGTATTGGTTTACGGAGCGAACACGAACGAACTGCAGATCCACGCGACGAAGAAAGCCTACAGTCACATGCGGCTGAAAGAGATCGCGATCGATGTTTCTGTGCAGTCGGCCACGGTTTCAATCAATACCAAATTTCCTCCTAAACCGAGATGGGCTCTGTTTGATCGCTCCGGGACCGTTGATTACACCATCGTGCTTCCTGCAACGGCTAGCATACCGCAATTGCGCCTGGTCGCGGGCGAGGTTCTCGTGGACGGAATGCGCGGACCAGGCGTGCATGCCTGGTTAGGCGATGGTCGCATGCTCGCTCACAACTGCTTCACCAAGATTGACTTCGTCCTGCAGCGCGGGAACCTTACCGCCTCATACGACTGGTGGGAGCATGGAACGTTTTCAGTCCATGCGGACATCGCCCAAGGAAACGCTTGGGCTTTTCTTCCGAGCGATTCCGCTTTCCACCTTGTTGCCGAAACGGCGCATGGAAAAATCGGCAATGATTTCGACAACCTCGTGGTTGAACCAACGGAAGCCTCAGCGGCCGCGAAAATCGACATGTTGGTCAATGGCGGAAGACAGGCAGAAATCAAAATGCGTGCAGCGGACGGCGACATTAAGATCGTTGAGGCAAATCCATAAGGTTTGCTTGCGTCGGACTCGCGATCGAGCATCAGGTACCTAACATCCAGATTTTCATGCCATCATTCGACATCGTCTCCGAAGTGGACAAGCAGGAACTTGATAATGCCGTCAACCAGGCGCGCAAGGAGTTGGCGACTCGTTTCGATTTCAAGGGCATAACGGCCGAAATACTTCCTGAGAAGGATAAGATTATCCTTACCGCCGAAGACGCCGGCTATCTTCGGGGACTGCGCGAAATTCTCATCGGCAAACTTTCAAAACGCGGGGTTGATTTGCGCAATATTGAACAGGACGAGCCCGCAATCTCATCGGTCGGACACGCGCGGCAGGAATTGAAAATTCAGCAGGGCCTCGAAGGGAACAAAGCGAAGGAAATTATTCAGGCGATCAAGTCGCAGGGTTTCAAAGTGCAAAGCCAGCTGCAGGATCGACAAATTCGAATTACGGGAAAGAAGAAAGACGATCTGCAGGCAGTGATTCAATTCATCCGTGGCCGCGACTTTGGCGTCGCCACAAATTTCAAAAATTTTCGGGACTGACGGATAACCACAAATGAACACGAATCGACACAAATGAGTCTGCGACTGTGAGCGCTTCAGATTCTTTTTTGGCGTTATTTGGCGGATAGGTTATCCGCCTTGCATCGGCGGCATTCTTGTCATTTCGAGCGAAGTCGAGAAATCTCTCGATATTGCTCTATGGACGAGGCTTCTTTATCCACCTTGCACTGGCGGCATGATTGAAATTTCGTCTCCCGGTTTCAGCTTGTAATTTCGATCCACAAATTCCACGCCTGCACCAATCAAAATGCTCTTGTCATGGGGGCGAAGCTTCGGTTGTTGCGCGTAAATTTGAGCCAGCAAGTCCCCGACAGTTGCCCCTTCCGCAAGATCGACATCCATTTCACGGCGTCCAACTAGATAAAACAATTGCGCATAAAACTGCGCTCGTACTTTCATTTGCCTGGTCGCTCCAGCAATTCTCTTCTCAGCACGCCAATATAGGGCAGATTGCGGTAACGCTCCCTAAAATCAAGCCCGTAGCCGACTACAAATTCGTCTTCGATTTCGAACCCAACATAATCTGCATCCACCTCCCGAGCGCGTTGTTTCCTTTTGCTCAACAGCACGCATGTCCGAATGCTGTGCGGTCTGGCTGTTTCTAAAGTCTCGCGAACGGCTGCAAGCGTAAAACCGCTGTCCAGAACATCATCCAGTACCAAAATATCCCGGCCCGCGACATCCGGGAGCGTGATCTGTCCGCCACCGGACGGACCCGCCGTGGCGAGCTTGAAAACGACCTCGCCGCTGGACTGCACTTTTCCGTGATAACTAGCCACGCTCAGGCAATCCAGTTTCAAGGGAAGCGGAATTCGGCGAAGCAGGTCAGCCACGAACATCAAGCTCCCGTGCAAGACTGCGATCACGGTTAGTTCGCGATCACGATAATCGTTCGAAATTTGCGCGGCCATATCATCCAAGCGCCGGTGAATCGCCGGCTCATCAAATAACACCTTCTCCAGATCGCCTCTCATCAAGATTATTAGGCCATCAGCCGAGCCAGAGATCAACGCGCTATAAGGGGACGGCGGACTGGAGACCCCCGTTCCTTGCCTGCCCGGCATAGCCTTGTGCGAAGGCGGGTTTTTGCTCTCATGCCCGCGCTGATTAACGTCGCCTGTCAATGAACGTTCATCACGGTCAAGTCGAGATTCCCACAAATGGAAAGGGACTGTACGAAATCACGCGCGAAGTGCAGTCCACGATCGATAGATGCGGCGTCCGGAACGGGACGGCGACCGTGTTTGTCCAGCATACCAGTTGCAGCGTGGTCATCATGGAAAACGCCGATCCGACTGCGCGACGTGATCTGGAAGAATTCTTCGACCGCCTCGTGCCGGAAGAAGCCGGTTACTTCACGCACGGTTCCGAAGGCAGCGATGATATGCCGTCGCATATCCGCATGGTCTTGACGCGCACCAGCGAGACCGTGCCGGTTATCGATGGAAAAATGCAGCTCGGAACCTGGCAGGGCATTTTCCTGTTCGAACATCGCCGTGCACCTCACCGGCGAAAAGTTTTCGTCATCGTTATCGGAGAATAACTAACGTTTACGGGGGCGGTCGAGGTCGATCGCCCTATCCACTCCTGCTCCTCACTCGCAACACGGTATTGGCTGAAAGGCGAGGCATGCAAAGCTTTCACCGAGCGCGGGCCCAGAGGCAAAGGTGCTTCGCGCTCCCTGCGGAGTGAATTTATAGATGGCGTTGGGGATGACGCTGCCTGCACTGCTCACAGCGCCCGGATCCACCACAAGCAGGTTGCCCGCGCTGTCACCGGCTAGACTTTGCGCGCTGTTCGGCACGGAGCCAAAGGTCGTTCGACGATGGGGACGTAGAACTCCATTCAGACTATACCTATAGATGTTGCCGCCCAAATCCGCCATAAGCAGATTGCCCATACTATCAAAGGCCAGGTCTGCCGGGCGATCACCCGGATCCAACACGGCAAAGATACCCCGCGACCCGTCCGGTTTGTATTCATAGATGCTGCCTTGATAGATGTTACCGGCGCTGTTATCGACCACAAACAAGTTGCCCCCGCTGTTAAAAGCCATACCTACCGGGTGATGCAACCCTGAGGCAAAGGTGGCTCGCGATCCGGTCGGCTTGTATTTGTAGATAACGCCGTGGTCATAATCCGCCACAAACACATTGCCTGTACTGTCGACTGCCAAGTATGCAGGGTAACTCAATCCGGAAGCAAAGGTGGTTCGCACTCCGTTCGGAGTAATTTTGTAGACGGCGGCATTGCCGACCAGTCCACTGCTAGCATGATTCACCACAAAGAGATTGCCAGCATTGTCAAAGGCCAGATCCCAAGGGTCAGTTAATCCCGACGCAAAGATACTTTGTCCTCCGTCCCAGGTGAATTTAAAGATCTCGCCACCGCGGGCATCGCTTCCCGACACGAACAAGTTCTGTGCCCACGCGCTAGAACAGATCAGAAACGCCGCTCCCACGCATGCTATCCTGCTGAATAACTTCCTGAGACCGCGAGGTTCACATTTGAATTTATTTTCTGTTACTTTTGTTTTCATGGTTATCCTCTGTGATGTTTGTTGGTTTGTTTGCCCTTTCACAGAGGTACTGCAGGAAATTCGGCGCGATATAACGCGGAAAGTTTGGTGGGCGCCTGCTGTAGAGGCAGCCGTGCTGCCTGCGATATCGGTCACATTGCGGCCAACATTTCGAAGGCTTGGGTGAGCGCGCGGGCTGCTTTTATGGAAGTAGGGCAGCGCCATGCGCTGCCATACCATCCACTTTGCTCCTCCGTAACGGTTGCTTAGCTCTGTTAGATGTCTGGACGGCTGTCGACTATTGGCTACCTCGCGGAGTTGGACGCGGATGCGGAGTCGGACGTGGCCTGGGAGTTATTCTGGGTATAGCAGTAGGAGTGACCGTCGGTGTAGCAGTTGCCGTGGGCGTAGGCGTGGGAGTTGGCGCACCGGATTGCGCGCAGTATCTTCCGCCTGTGTCTAAGAAGTTAATATCATCAGGGCTTCCGCCCCAGACAATCATTTCGTTGCCAGTCCACACTGCGGTGTGAAACTCTCGGGCGTCGGGCGCATTTGGGGTGCTTGTGACTGCCCATGTGTCGGTAATAGGACTGTATCGTCCTCCTGTATTCAAGGGACCGAACCCACCCCAGACGATCATTTCGCTGTCGGTCCAGACTGCCGTGTGATTCGCTCGGGCAGAGGGCGCGTTGGTGGTGCTGGTAGCTGTCCAAGCGTCCGCGCCTGGATTGTATCTTCCCCCTGTGTTAAAAACGCCGAAGTGGCCACCGCCCCAGACGATCATCTCGCTGTTCGTCCAGACCGCCGTATGTCTAGCGCGTGCAGAGGGCGCGCTGGTCGTACTCGTCGCCGTCCAGGTATCCGTGACGGGATTGTATCGCCCGCCGGTGTTAAAGTAGTTGCTAAACTGATTGGTGCCGCCCCAGATGATCATCTCGCTGCCAGCCAAAACTGCAGTGTGAGACGTTCGGCCAGAGGGCGCGTTGGTGATGCTGGTAGCTGTCCAACTATCCGTGGTGGGATTGTATCTCCCGCCCGTGTTCAAATCGCCGCCGTTTGTTCCACCCCAGACAATCATTTCACTGCCAGTGCACACTGCTGTGTGGGAGGCTCGGGAATCAGGCGCAGTCGTCGTAGTCGTAACCGTCCAACTGTCGGTTATGGGGTTGTATCGTCCGCCAGTGTTGACATAACCGCTAGAACCAAAGCCGCCCCACACAATCATTTCGCTGCCGGTCCACACTGCGGTATGAATACTTCGCGCGGTGGGCGCGCCGGTCGTACTTGTGCTTGCCCAAGTATCCGTGCTTGGATTGTATTTTTTCCCTGTGTTGAAACTGTTGGTACCGTCATACCCGCCCCAGATAATCATCTCAGTGCCAGTCCAAACAGCGCTGTGAAAGGCTCGGGGAGACGGCGCGTTAGTCGTGCTTGTGGCTGTCCATGTATCGTCGATGCACCCTTCCGGAATCTTTGGAAGCGTGTAGGTTATGTTGGCTAGCGTTGTTGCCATCGACGTGTCATCCAGCGCTTTTGTCTGGGCAGACTCGAAGCGCCGTGCTTTATCTTGCGATGATAAACCGGCAATCAAACGCTCTGTTAACACCGGCTTGGCCAGACATTCAGTGATGATAAACGGATCGTTCCCGAGCGCTTCAAAGAGTTCACGCAATACGTCGGGTTGTTTCGTGTGCTGAGCCATGCGATCCATCTCAGCTTGCAATTGCTGAGCGGTAATCGACCGTTGCCAGTAATCCTCCAGCGCCTGCGAGTTGCGCAGATAATCTCTCACTTTCGTTTCCAGCTGCGCCTGACTTATCACCGCATCGAGTGGTGGCTTGGGATCAGGACGTTCCTTTGGCCAGAGCCGGTGCCGCCAGTACACTTCCTCGATAGCTCTCTGGTAGGACACGCGCTCGGCAAACGTTAGTGTTCTATAGGAAACCTTCGCTGGCGCTTCGGCACAAAAGAAACCCAGCAGGCTTCCCGCGAGAACCAAGGATGCGACTGCGCAAAGAAGCAAAATGACCGAGGCGCGCGAATCAAGAAAGCCAGACTGAAAGTGGGTTTTTGTCTTCATCGAAGTGTCGGTGAGAGTTGGGAAGGACCCTTGCTGTTGGCTACTGTTTGCGCCGGGGCCGTTTGCAGTTCAACCCTAGCGCTCACCTTTCGAATGAGGGCCCTTTGCTCTCTCAATTCCGCCCTAAGCACATCAATCTCCTTCTGCTGTTCCTGCACTTGACGATGTTCTTTAAGGAACTCGTTAAGCAACATCGCGTTCACCGCCTCGTAGCGCACAGTGAAAGCTTTCCCGTCAGGATCGCGCGTCACCAGATCGGGATTGACCTTTTCCACTTGCTCGGCAACCAGGCCGAACTGGGGAGTGCGCTCGGCATCAACTTCTTTCTTGTAACGGAACATCACCGGTTTTAGCGCCAAGATTGCTTCGCTCGCCTTGTCCATCGGCTTAATCTCCTCCTTGAAACGTGCCGAGGAAGGTGCCGTGCCAAGTCGACCATTGGCGTTTATCATAACCGGCCTGCCGTTTATGGCTGTCCCACTGATGCCGGCGATAAAGGTGGCTGTATGCGCCGGCATCGGGTGACTCTCAAAGGGCGGATTGCCCACTGTGACTATGGTAGCCGTCTGTGTGCCTATGCGGATCGTATTCGATTCCGTACCGATCGGAACAGGCCCGGCGTTACCGATATAGATATTGTTAGTGCCGTCGTCGCTCAGATTCCAGCCCGCAAAAAAGCCGAGTCCGGTATTTTGGTCGCCCTGGGTGCGACCCAAAGCGTGTCGCCCGAGCGCGGTATTGAAGTTCACGCTCACGCCTTGTTCGAGACTGACGTTCCCGACTGCTGTATTCATTTCTCCACTTGTAAGACTATCGAGCGCCGCGGCACCAACGGCGACATTTCTGGTGCTAGCTGTGTTACTCAAAAGCGCCTGAGAACCAACCGCCGTGTTGCCGCTGGCGGTGGTGCCGTTATAAAGCGCCTGAAAGCCGAGGGCGGTGTTGTCCACTCCGGTTGTAAGGCTAAAGAGTGCGTCCCTACCCTCAGCGGTGTTTCCACCGGGATAGCCTCCATCTGGTGGCGGCGATAGTTGTGCTTGCGTCGTCGCCGAAAGCGCGAAGCAGGCCAGCGCGACGAGATACAGTGGATAAATAATATTTGTTATTGTTTTCATGTGTTTATTTCCTTTCATCAGTTTTGCTGTGCCGTTAAGGTCCAATGGTGAGGTTGTAGGTCACCTGCACCTCGAAAGTGTTACCGCCGCCAAAGTCGATCACCCCGCGGAAGAAGATCGTGTGCGGGCCGGGTGGCAATGGCCTCAGAAGGATCCAGTAACCATCAGTGACCCCGAATTGCGACGTGCCCGTCACACACGAGTCGAAAGCCACGAGGGAGGGATCAGCTGTGAACGTGAACAGCCGCGACGTGGCGCGGTAACTGAACAGGTCGTTCAAGGGCTGCCCATCAACAACGACTTCCAGTTCCGTC
>QHOS01000052.1 GCA_003219415.1 Verrucomicrobiota bacterium
TTCTTCGTCCAGGACTCTACAAAGGGGGAGAGAAATCCAAGTCCCTCCCGTGCATGACGGATCTCTTCGATAGAAAACGTTCGAAGGGAGAATAAGACCGCGACATAAACAGTCAGCGCGAGCATCGCTGTGCCGATCTGCCAGGGAATCGGCATGCCACGGCCTACAACAAGTACCAGGGCCATCGCCACCGCCGCGACCAGTGGGCGCCAGAGTATTTCGAGCGGTCGTGCGTCAAAGCCGAGTCGCGCCAGCTGAATCATCCAAATGGCCACGACTAGCGTTTCGCTACAAACAAACGCAATCGCCGGCCCGACAAATCCAAAGATCGGTATTAGGACTAAAAGGAGCAACAGTCGCAAACCTGAGCCGACGCAGGTACTGGCAAGAAAACGCTTCTGCTGGTCCAGCGCGGCGAAAAGGTATTGAAACAAGGTAGAAAGAAAGAAAGGAACCAAGCCGATACCGAGAAGCTGCATCGCTGGGATTGCGGCCAGATACCTTGTCCCGAGTGCCAGCTGTAGAATTGGCTTAGACCATGCCACGAAGAACGCTGCCATGGGAAAGCTAATCAGTGCAAAAAATTTAACGCTCCACTGGTAAGCCTCGGTAAATCGCTGCGGCGAGAAGTGTGCCGTGCGCGAGTAAAGGGGGTAAAGGGGCAGAGAAAGAGTTTGTGGGATCAAGCGCATAGCCATACTGAGTCTGTAAGGTCCGCTAAATAATCCGACTGCGGTGAGATTTGTCATCCAGGTAAGGACAAGGATGTCTAGCTGGAGGGCAAGCGAACGAAGCATGACGCCGCCGCCCATGGGCAGAGCGGAGAAGAGAAGAGACTTCCAGAGCGGCACGTCGATGCGAAGCGGCACGGGCGCATAAAGGTGGGTTACCACGAGATGGTAGAAGTACCAAAGCAGCAGGTTTGCGGTAAGATGGGCGCCAACAAAGCCAGCCAATCCAAATTGAAGCTTTATGACTGCAAACACAAGAACAAGCAGAACAAGCTTGTGCAAAACAAAGCCGAGGTGGTTAAGCTCATTATCTTCAAACGCGCGCAGCACGGCACTGTAGCCGGAGGCGTGAAAGGATGCCATGGTGGCAATACTCATGCCCAGGGCGGATATTTTCACATCTGTTCCCAAATGAAAAAACGGCACCACCAGCGCAACCAGTAGACACATAATTCCTGAAATGACCCAGATAAGTGAGGCTGCGGCGCCTACTACCGGAACAAGTCGCTCGCGATCTTTTGCGATCTCGCGGATGACCATGCGGGGCAACCCGGAATCGGCGACATTGCTCACGAACATGGCGAAGGCCAGGACGAAGGAATACTTGCCAAAGTCAGCGACGCTAACCGAATGGGCGATTGTGAGGATGGTGGCCAGGTAGAGGAGACCACCAATTACAGCGGCGCCGATACCAAAGACTGCGTTTTTGACAATCCGCTGCGACTGCTTCATCGAAGCCACTTCCACGTGCCACCCATCGCCTTCTGCAGCTCAGCGTAAAGCAGGATCAGCTTCGACTGGTGTACCTCCAGCTCCTCCTGCTTATCGATAACTGCCACCTCCGCGTCAATCGTGGTCACTGGCTGCCCGATGCCCTGCTGCTCTTGAGATTGAGCAACGCGCAGATCGCGGTCGAGTTTCCCGGCCTCGACCTGCAGAGTGAGCATCCTCTGGGTCTCTGAATAGATTTCCTCGTAGATTCTAACGAGCTCACTGCTCAGATCATCGCCAACAGCACCCAGGCGAGCTTGTTCCGCGTGATAGGTGTCCCTGCGCGCGCGCATGGTGTTAAGTTGCGCCCCGAAGTCCCAGATTGGGATGTTGACAGTGATTCCGCCGACTAAGTCATGAGCTTGGTTCAACCCTGTCTGTGAGCCACCGGTCCGAGTCCGAGTGTGAAATTGACTAAAATCGGTGATATAGAGCGCCGACCCATGCAGATCCACGTCGGGGTAGAGCCGAAAATTTTCCAGCCGATAGTCCTGCTTTGCCTTCTCGATATTTGCAAGTTGCACCTGGAGCGACGGATGCCGCGCAAGCATCGTGTGAAACAACTGCGCCGCGTTCGGCGGTGCAGGCGGCTCGGGAAGTGTACCCAGGCGAATGTCGGCCGAGGAGGGCAAACCGAGGAGCCGGGTCAGCCCTAAGTGCCCTGCCACGGCTTCCTGGTGAACGATTTTCGAAAGAGATTGGGCGCCATTGAGTTGTTTTGTGACAACCTCGACATCGACAGGGAGGATCAATCCTTTCTGCTGTTGTTCTCTATGGATATCGACAGATCGCTGCAGTAGCTCTACTTTGCGGTCGATGGGCTCCACCCGGTTCTGCGCTGAAACGGCGTCAACGAAGACTTGCGTGACGCGATTGATGACATCCTCGCGAGTAAGATGAGCCGTCCAGGCGAGGGCATTTCTTTGCGCTCTCTTAATCTCGACTGCCGGTGCATCATTGAATCCGAAAATACTCCCATCCTTGAAAATGGGGTAATCCAATTTGAGGTCACCAATTCCGAACCCGGCGAGACCCACCTTCTTCGCTGCGCTTATTCCCGTTCCACTGAAGATGCGGAACTTAGAGGTCGGTTCGCCCGAGAATGCCTCCCCCGTGACCGCTCCCTTCAGGTTTGGCCAAAGCGAATCCTGGGCGGCGCGAATCTCCGCGCCTGCTGCCAGGATATCCAAGCGACTGGCTACCAGTTTCGGACTTTCACCGGTTGCAATGGCGATGCAATCTTTAAGCGTCAGCGGATGTCGGGGAAGGTCCGGATTGTGAGCGCTTATTTCTCCTGCTGGTAACCTGAGAGGCAGGATTAGCACTAGGGCTGCTAGCGAAGCAGCCAGGCTATTTCGCCATGTTAGATTTCGATGTGGAATGGGTTTTGTCATTTTCGTTGAGGTATAGTTGACCAACGGTCACGACTTTTTCACCCTCCTTTAAACCACCCGTTACTTCCGTCATAGCATTTATAACGGCCCCCAAGCGAACTTTGCGCAGCTCCGCTCGGCCATCGTCATTAACAACAAAAACGGAGGCCTGGTCGCCTGACGGATTAATTACTGCAACACCGGGCACGGCGAGCACATCCTTGGCAGTGCGATGGATACGCGCGAACCCCGATAGACCTGGCTTTAAGCGAAAACCCGGATTGTTGATCTCTATGTAGCTGGTGAAAGTCCGGGTTACCGGGTCAGTGTTCGGATCTATCTTAAAGACTTTGCCTTGAAAGGTCTCTGCGGGAAAGGCGGGGAACGTAATTTCGGCGGAAAGGCCCAGCTCCACAGAATGGATTTTTTCTTCCGTAACCTTCGCCCCCATCAAGACGGTATTGATAATACCAAGCTTTATGACCGCCTGATCGGGCCTACTGAACTCATCCGGATTTACGAGTCGCTCGAGCACGATGCCATCGATCGTAGACCTTATCTCCACGTGCTCAAGCTCAATCTCCGCCTGCCGCAGCAACAGAGTCGCTTTGGCGAGAGCCTCGCGCGCCTCGGCAAGCGCCATTTCGCTTTTCTCCACATCAAGCTGGGTACCCATTTTTTGCTTCAGAAGCGCTGTATAGCGACTTAGCTGGCTGGTTAGGTCTCTTATCTTGACGTCATTGGCCTCGACGAGTTGTCGGTTAGACTCGAGGGTGGCTCGGATCACCCGGTCGTCCAAGCGGACCAGAAGGTCACCTTTTTTGACGATATCGCCAATCTTCACAGGGACCTCGAGGACTCGAGCATTAATCTGTGCGGTCAGGAGGACGGCGTTGAATTGCTCTATCGTGCCGCTGCCCCCAATGACTTCCTCAAGCGTCTGTTTGCGGACCGGAACGGTTTCAACGGGCGACGGCGCATGCACCCTGTGAGCCTGTTTAGTATCGGTGCCGATCATATGAAGAACGGCCTTAAAGACGAGTAGTCCCAAAAGAAAACAGACGACCAGGAAGACTATCCAGTGGGAATGTTTTCGCGGAGCAGGAGGAATTTCTTGGCGCTGGGTGGATAGGTGGAGGGAATCTTTCATTGGACTGTATTCGAGTTATAGACAGCGCGTGATGCTGTTTCCCGGTCGCGGGACATGGCACGACTTTTTTGATGTCGTATCCATAACGCCACAAGAGCCGCTGTGATCGCGCCGAAGGTCAGTAGTTCATAAAGGCACAACTGGACATTTTCCACGCTGAATAGCGTGGGAAGGTCTTTATGCTTAATCCCCACAATCAATACTAATGGCGAGCGGAATTTCTCTGCCCACGGCCAGAATAGAGGAACGCCATAGCCGGTGAAATTCCATCCGAGCTTCTTGCCGGTGCACAAGTCAATGAGAAGATGTGAGCCGTATGCCAAAAAATAAAGAGTCGCGCTTCGCCAAAAACTGCCAGCAATCCGCCATACGCAGGCGACAGCGAGCGCAACAAAAAAGGCTACTGCCAGGCTGTGGGTAAAGCCGCGATGCAAGGCGTTTGCGTTTGCGTCGGTGGCAAGACCGAAGAGAAAATCGATGTCAGGCAGGTTCGCAAGCAACACCAGCAACACCAGTTGCGGTAGATATTGGCGGCAGGCAGTGATAAGGCGCACCTTCAAACGCGCGGTTAGAAGCAGGAATGTCCAAAACCCGGCGAAACTGTGTGCTATTGGCGAAGCCATGGGATAACAAGCGTTAGGGTTGCAGCCGCGCAAACGCATGGTGTTCGCTTTGCCTGTCGATCAACTCAGACTTGCCGAGAAGCCTGTCGTAGATGCGCTCGATTCTCCGGCATATTTGACGCCAATCGAAATTGGTAATGACCGTTGTGCGTGCGTTTGCTCCCAGTCTCGCCGCCAGCTCGTGATCCTTCAGCAACGTAATGATTCCTTGGCCGAGCGCCTCGCAATCGTGATTGGGCACAATGAATGCATCGTGTAAGTGGTGTAAGCCTTTGGCCGCGCCTTCAAAGCAAACGATGGGCTTGCCCGCTAGCATATAGTTTAAGAGCTTAACCGGATGGCCCGGGCATTCCGGGCGCGAAATCACTGCCACACTGGCAAGTGCAAGATAACTCGGCAAATCCTCAAGCGAATGGGGCGCGATCCACATGATGGCATCAGAAACGCCGAGCTGATCGGCCAGCTTTTTGTGTTCTCTTTGATGAGATTCGGATACCAGGGCGCTTACCATCATCAGCAGCGCATCCGGCAATTGCTTTGAAACTACCGCAAAGGCGCGAAGCAGGTAATCGATTCTCTGGAACGCATTCAATACCCCAGCATACATCACGATCGCGCGGCCATTGATTCGATGACGGCGGCGGATCTTTTCCGGATCTGCATTCTCGAACAGTTCTGGCACGATCCCTGCAGGGACCATATCCACCTTTTGTTCGGGAGTTCCGCGCTCGATCAACCACTGCTTCAGCTCGGGAGAGACGGCCGTGATGCGATCCGGAAAAATTGGAACAAACCAATCCAGTGCGCGCGCGATTGCACGGGCAAGCCAAGCCGGACGGATGAAATTGTAACCGGCCAATTCGTCGGACATCAGGTTCACGGCATTGTACAGCAGTGGCCGGCCCGTGATCCATTTTGCCATCACGCCGATCAGCGCGGCTTCGTAATTGTGCGCGTGAATAACATCGATGCGTTCGCGCCGAACCACGCGCAGGAGCAACCGCAAAAGGGCGAAATCTTCGAGAAATTTCTCCGACGAGGGCCCGACCTTGGCGTTGGTTTCGGGCCGAAACGGCCCCGTCCTATGAATCTTCGCGTAGCGAACGGCGATATCTTTCTGGCCTGTCGAATACGTGACGATGTGCACGTCGTGTCCCATCTGCGAAAGCGTATCCGACATCTCTCGGACACTCGCCGGCGACCCGTGGTTGGCAGGAAATGCACAGGCGGCTACCATGGCGATAGAATAACGTTCCGTTCCGTTCCGCCTATGTGGGGCAGGCTTCCTCATGTTGTCACAGCTGGCTTGAGCAATGGGGATTATACTCTTTCGGCAGAAAGTCTGAGCTTGCTGCCGGTGCCGAATCTGCGCATTTTGCGTTCAAGATCGGCACCAATCATTTCAAACATGTTCCTTAGCATATCGGTTATTCGAGGTAGCCCAGAGCCCGGAGACGTTCTTCAACTTTGGCTGACTCTTGCTCCGTGTAGCCGCTCTGGCGATGCGTCTCGGAGACGCCAGAAGCATTACCGGCTCGGACCGGATGCGCAGTAAGAAACTCTGGTCGGAAGGCGCTCGTCAGGACCTTGCCGTCCATGTCTTCTGGGACAGGCGAACCGAGCAAGTAGAGAAGCGTTGGCGCGAGATCGATAAGCTGTGCGTTTGCTACCTCCGCAGCAGCTTTCAACGCCGGCCCGCGGCCGATCAGGATTCCATTAAGCCGATGCGTACCGCCCCATTCGCTTTCTTCAGATGGACGATGGTCACGAATCACGACGGCCGGTTTGGCCCCGTCTTTCCTAAAACTTGGCTGCGTCGAAAAGAGGCTGTTTTCGCTCCACCAATCGAGAATGAGGTCGGCGCCTTCGTGGGCAAACGGGCCATGGAAAATCTCGTGGCGTCGGTAAACGCGGGCGATGATCGGCTCGCCGGTACGCGGATCTTTCAGCTCCCGCAACTTCTCAGTGATAAAGTCAGTCAGTGCGTTATACTCCGCTGGTTCCACAATGCCTCGGGGTTTCACCCCTTTTAAGTTGATCCAGATGCTCGGTGGCGAGGCGAGCACTTCGCTGCAATATGCTTTCGTGCGGTCCCAGTCGATGTTTTGAAACGATGTGTATGCGAGTTCCGCCCTCTTCCTCAGGCTAGGAAATGCTTCAGCAAGAAGGTTCTTTTGGCGCGACGAGAGCGACCTTCGCAGAAATGAAAACCCCCCTCGCAGGACTTTTGAGCCAATCCTATGCAGGCCGAATCTTCCTTGCTCGCCGTCGCCTCCACTTTTGTAATAGTGCAGCAGCCCGAGTTGGTGGAGGTAACGGTTTAGAAACACGGTGCGGTCGACGACCGGACCGCCACCGTGATCCGAAACCACCAGGACCGTCGTATCGACCGGAAGCTTCTCCACTATTTGCCCGGTCACCGCATCGAGTCGTTCGTACACCTGGCGCACAGCATTTCGGAAACGAGGTGCGGCTTTTGGATCGTAGAGGAAATGACTGCTATCCATGTATTGCCAGAAATAATGCTGCACTGTATCAATCGACATGAATACGAACATCATGACGTCTTGGGGATGATGTTCCAGAAGGTAAAGAGCGACTCCTGCCCACTGCCGGTCAATTTTTTCCATTTCGGCGAGCACTTGAGCGCGCCGCCGGTCTGTGGACATAAATCCGAGGAAGCGGACGTCATGATCAATCTTACCGAAGTGATCGACCAGCTCACGTTGGAGCGCCGGCGGATAGACGAACGGACTATTGGCCGATGGTGTATCCAGGCCAGAAATCTGGAAGCCGTCCAAAGCCTCGGGCGGATAGGTAAACGGAATGTTCATTGTGCCCACGGAAAACCCGGCGGCGTTGAGGATTTTCCAGACCGTGGCCGAGCGGCGCGAACCGCCGTTGGCATAATCCATCTCGTAGCTATCCACGGCGGCTTCGACGAAGTGAAAAATGCCGTGCTTGCCCGGATTCTTTCCGGTCATGAATGAAGTCCATGCCGGTGGAGTAATCGGCGGAAGAACTGATTCGAGTTTGCCGGACACACCGGCATCCATCAACTTTGCCAAGTTCGGCATGCCGCCTTCGGCAATCCAGGGACGGATGAGCGTCCACGTCGCTGCGTCCAAACCTATGATCACTACCTTGGGGCGTTTCTCAACTCCGCGGTGATGGTTCGGGTTCAAGGCTGTCTCCGCAGTGATCAGGGATTGCTAATTTTCATGGTTTCTATCAAGATTCTACAAAAGGAACACTATTGGTCGCTGATAGTCGCTGATAAATTTTTGTCGTTAGGGGAAACCGCAAATGACCAGGTCAGCGCCGTGCCCTCCATATCTTGCGGAACCGGTAAACCGAATAATTGCAAGACCGTTGGCGCAATGTCGGTGATCCGCAGCCCTTCGATTCGCCGTCCACCCGGAATCCCGTCGCCAGCCGGCCGAAAAAGAAAAATTCCATTCTCCGCATGGTTAGCCCCATCGGGGCCAGTGTCGTTCTCAAAGGTATGTATTCTTCCGCCGCCGACGGTACCGACAGACCGCCAATAAAGATCGCCGAAATAAACGATCAGATCCGGCGCGACGCCGCGCACCTCTTTATACAATTGCTCCGGCCGAAAAACTTGCGTGCCCATTTCCTGTCCGTTTTCATCACGAATGGCTTTCAATCCAGCGACTAATTCCTCCCGCACCTTTTCATAATCTTCTGGTGCAATGGTTCCGTTTGGCTCACGGCCAGCGACATTGAGGAAAACACGCGCGTAATAACCGCCGTCCCCCCATACTTTCGTTCGCGACCAATCAACTTTAGCTTTCGAGAGTGGTATGGCGCTGGCAGGTTTCTCGGCTAGCGCGAGGTAGCCATTTGCAATTAACCATTCGTTAACACAGATGCCACCGTCCATACGCTTAGCGCCGTGATCGGATACTACCAGCACAGCCGTCGCGTCGTCGGCGAACGCAAGTAACTTGCCAATTTCACGATCCACCTCCTGGTAGTAGTCGTAAATTGCGTTCTCGAATTTGTTACCGGCCTGGTAGAAGCGATGTGCTGGATCCATATCATCCCAAAACGCATGGTGAATTCGGTCCACGCCCATTTCCACCATCATAAAATAATCCCAATCTTCCTTTGCAAGAAGATGGCGGGCGAGTTGGAAGCGCTTTCGAGTCATCTCATAAATGTCAGCCAGGATCTTGCTCTTGTTACCAGACCGAAAATCTCGCACGTCCAAAACATACTCTCCAACTACGCGGGCAATTTCATCTTTGAGTTCGGGCGGATATGTGTAATCGCAGCTCGTATCTGGAGTCAGAAAGTCACCGATCAATAGTCCGTTGAGCGGTCGAGGGGGGTACGTTCCCGGTACGCCGATGACAATCGACCGCTTCCCACTTCGTGAAAGAATATCCCACAACCGATCCTCTTTGATCGCCAGAGAGTTTGCGATCAAGTATCGGTCGTACGAATGATCTGCCCGGTTTCGAAACCCATAAACTCCAAGCATGCCGGGACTCTTGGACGACATCATTACTGACCATGCTGGGACCGTGATGGGCGGATCGCACGAGCGGAGCAGTCCGTGCACACCGTTTTGGCAAAGGCATTTTAAGTTTGGCAAATCATCAAGCCAGCGATCAAAAACCAACTCAGGTGCCGCGCAGTCAAGTCCGATCAGCATGACTCGTGGCCGCATTTCTTCTGGAACGGTGCGCAAGGCTGCGTCGCGCGTGGATTCAGGAAAGAGCAGGTTTTTCAAATTATTCCGCTGTCTGGCAATGAACGCGCATGAATGCGCCTACACTAAGCGAAGAACGCGTTGGCGTTGGCCCAGGTCGGGTCGAGTTCATTTTGCTAAAGGCATTGATATATCAACTGCGGTCGAAGCGTCCTCAGGCGCAGAATAGAGTCTCCCTGGTCGGGCGCGACTTGGCGAAGCTTCCAAGGCCGGCAAAGTTCACGAAATGCCTTGATGATAACGTGGACGTTTGTGCCGGACTGTTTCCCCTGACGCCGTGGGAAATAACTTACTTTGACCTTGCGTATGCGCATGCCAAGCTGTGTCGCCTGGGCAAAAATTTCAGTGTTGACCATCGCGCCGACGCATCTGATTTGGACGTGGTCGAAAACTGAACGTCGGAATACTTTGAAAGCACAATCGATATTTCGAAGTTTGATGCCGAGCACTAGTCGAACAAGCACGTTCCATCCCAGTGCATTGATACGGCGGTAAAGCGGCTCCTGTCGCTTTGCGCGGTAACCCGCGACAATGTCATAATCCTCTGACCAAAAAATTAGTTGCTCCAAGTCACGAAAATCAAACTGCCCGTCAGAATCTGAGAAGAAGATTAGGTCATATTTGGTTGACATTATCCCGCTTTTAAGCGCTGCGCTGTATCCCCTGTTCTGCCCGTGACGAATTATCTCAACTTCTGGGAATTGAGCTTTCAACTCGTCGCAGACCAGAGCGGTCGCATCGCTGTTACCACCGTCCACAACAATGATCTCCCATTTCATCGCGACCTTAGGGAGCGCCCGAATCACTGTTTCTACCGTGCATCTGATGTTGCCTTCCTCGTTGAATGCCGGAAAGATTACAGATACGTCGCGCACGGTTTGAAAGTCTTCTTTAGGGTGGTTGAACCCGGGAATTGCGCCTAACGGGTTGTCCGCTGACGCAAGCATTTTGGGGCACGCCCACCAACATTGATCGCGCCATAACGCTGAAACGTATGCCGTCCGAATTGGCGCAAGCACTAGAAGCCTTGATCACTTCTGGCAACGGGGCGTCCTTGTCACAGAGGCCGCCATGATGCCTGATAATCGCGAAGAGAAACAGAATGGCCGGTGGCGCGAAGCTGTCGGCGATTCGTTCAATTGCGGCTAAGTCGATCGCAAAACCAGCTGGAAATAACAAAACTGGCTGAATGAGCGAAGCAAACAAGACAGACCCTTCTACCATGCGTCAAGCTTCATGACCTAACGAATCAGTTCGATCTAGTCAAGCATAAAGTGCGCGCGTTCGAATACAAACTCGCGCGGCGACGCCGCAAAACATCAAAACGAGCGAAACCAATCCAGCAGCTCTTCAAATGCCTGTTCCGCCAGCGTGGCCGCGGCGTTAATCTAATTCATGAAGCATTGCCTTATGGTGAGCTTTGGTACCCAAAAGAAGCGCTGGGCACCAACCCCCATTGGGCGTTGAGAGTTGGGCGTTTGACGCGTACCTTGGGGAACCCAGTCCTTCGTAAAGCTTGAGACCGAATGCCACATATCTGAGGCCTCCACCGGGCTATCGCTTTCGGCCACCATGGTATTTGAGGCCGTGGTTTTACGTGCCCGTTGCCTGCGTTGCAGTGCTCGTCGTCGTCTTAGCAGTCTACATCTCCAGCCTTGTCGCCGATCTCAAAGCGCAGGCCAAAGCATTCGACTTAACCAAGCTCGAACAAATGGAATCAGCGAGTGTGATCCTCGATCGCAACGGCAAGATCTTCGGGCAAATCTACGTTGAGAACCGCGAGACAGTGCCGTACGACCAACTGCCTCCCGATCTCATTAACGCGGTCGTCGCAGTTGAAGATGCGAAATTTTATCAGCATCATGGCTACGATTTGTTCGGAATCATCCGCGCAGCGTTGAAAAATTTGACGGCCGGACATGTGCGCCAGGGCGCCAGCACGATTACGCAGCAACTGGCGCGCAACAGTTTTTCGCTGAAGCAAAAAACGTTCCGGCGCAAACTACTCGAGATTTTCCTGGCGCAACGGATTGAAGACAACTTCAGCAAACAGAAAATCCTGGAGCTATATCTGAACCGGATCTATTTCGGCGCCGGCCTGTACGGAGCGGAAGCAGCGTCGCGGGGGTACTTTGGCAAACCAGCCCGTGAAATGTCGCTGACAGAATGCGCCACCCTCGCAGGCCTGATCAAAAGCCCAAACAGATTGTCGCCATGGACAGACCGGGCGACGTCGCGTGAAACGCGCGACTACGCGCTCGATCGGATGCGCGAGCTTGGCTTTATCAATCGCGAACAATGCAACAACGCACGAGGCCAGGAAATCGTTGTGGGGAGCCGGCAAAACGCGCAGGGGCAGACCTACGCAGTGGATTACATTCGTCAGCAGGTGATCGCAGCCGTCGGATGGGACCGCGCAATCAACGAAGGCTACCGGATTCACACGACAATCGACGTCGATCTTCAAAAAGTTGCCGAAGATTCCTTGCGAACGAATCTCGAACAAATCGAACAGCGACCCGATTACAATCACCCGACTTACGCCCAGTACGCAGCATCGTTTCGCAAGGCCAAATCCAACGGCACGATGTCAAACCAGCCTGCGCCTGAGTATCTCCAGGGTGCCGTCATCGGTCTGGACAATGCAACGGGCGATATTCTGGTGCTGGTCGGTGGACGCGATTTCGAGCACAACCAATACAATCGCGCGTTGCAAGCGCGCCGGCCCGCTGGGACTGCCATGCTGCCATTTGTTTATGCGGCTGCTTTCGAAAAAGGAATGTATCCCGGGTCGCTGGTAGAAGATTCGCCACTGGATAATCGCGCGGTCATGATCGGTGGCACAACCGGCATTCTGGGGGAATGGGGACCCGAAAGCGCCGAGAACCGTTATGAAGGCACGCTGACGGCCAGACAAGCTCTGGCGAAATCAAAAAATGGCGCAACCGTCCGGGTTGGGATGGACGCGGGAGTTGATGCTGTGTTGCAGCTTTGTGCTGCGGCGGGCATTCATTCCTCGCTTCGTCCTTATCCGGCCACGTTTCTCGGGAGCAGCGAGGTTACGTTGGCCGAGCTCGCGCTCGCTTACACGATATTCCCAAACGGCGGCTGGCGACCAAACGTATCACACATTTTGGAGCGCATCGAAGAAAAGGACGGAACTCTGGTTTGGGACGCGAAACGGGAGAGTATCCGGAAGCTAGTCACCAAACCTGAAACCGCGTACGAAGTGCACTCCTGCCTTGCAGACGCGCTTGAATCAGGAACAGGGAAAGCCGCCTTCACGGAATTTGGTCTGAAGAAAATTCCGGCAGCAGGTAAAACCGGCACCGCTTACGATTTTACCGATGCGCTGTTTGCCGGATATGACTCCAATTTCACCTGCGCCGTTTGGGCAGGTTTTGATAAACCGCAAAAGATTTATCGCGGCGCATTTGGACGCGAGCTGGCGCTACCTGTTTGGGTGGAGGTCATGAATGCCGCCGCCGACCAGTATTCACCCCGGGAAATCAAGCAGCCGACATCCACCTCGGGCGGACTGAAGCAGGTCGAGATTTGTTCGAGGTCTGGGCTGCTAGCCACCGAAAAATGTTATGACGCCGTCAAGACAGCGAATGGCGAAACGGTTCAGCGGCGTAGCACTTACATGGAGATTGGCACTCAATCGCAGCTCCCAACTCAGCCTTGCAATGTCCACGGTGAACCGCGCGCACGTCTTGCTCGCTTTTTCTCTTCGAGCGATTTGCCACGCGCCGCATTGGCTGTAGACCTCAGCGAGGTCACGCCAATCGCCATAAAAAGTCCAACGCTATTGGCCGACACGGATCCCTACAATTCTCTTAAGCCGACATTGAAACCTGAGCCGGCGGCGGAGCCAGCCATTCAACCCGCCGCAAATCAGAAGAGCGACTCCACATCTGGAGAGAGCCGGGTGAAAACAGCAAACGTCAGCGGGAGCAGCAACGGATCCGGTCCTCAACCGGCGGAATCTGCTCCGGAGATCCGAAAAGCAATCCCGGTTCAACCGCAGGATAAGAAGCCGGTCGAAATCCGGCGCGCAATACCGGTTAAACCTCTGGACCAGGAAGGCGAGGATGAAACCCTTTTGAAATCCGCAACGCCCCCGCCGGACGATGCCGACGAATGAGCGATTTGAACCCGCGAATCACGCGGATTGATGCTAACAGGCAGAATGAAGAGTACCGACGGAAATTCGAATGACGACGTACTCGGCTGTTTTTTTGATTTCGTCATTCCTTCGTCCTTCGTCATTAGTGCTTCGTTATTTTCATCACCGCTATTCGCGTCATTTCGCGGTCTTATCTAACAATGACATTGCAGGGCGGAGAGGATTTTCGATTGACTGTTCTCAACCCAGGTGGGTGCGATCCGGAACAGCAGTTTCGTGGTGTGCTCGCGCCAGGCGAAGGCGCGCATCCGCCGATCAACTTCCACGCCTTCGCTGCCTGTACCCACGGAGCCTTTCACCAGAACCCGCGTCACGCCATCGTGGAGAACACACCGGTTCTTCTGCTTTTGCGCGGCGATTTTCGGGCTTCGGAGCGCGCATTGGCCGACCTGAAAAAACATGGTCGCACCGTAGTTGTTTCGTTAAAGGAGACCGGACTCCATCAGATCGCGCAACAGCTATGTGACCGCGCCAGATTATCGCGTTTCATGAAAATTGTGGCGCAAGCGGATGGATGCATCGCTACAACTCCGGAAGCCGCGGAAATCTATCAGAGCACTCGCTGGAGCCGGAGGCGCGTCGCATTTATTCCGACGCCTTATCCCGTTGAAGATCAAAGATGGAATTTTTGTCTGCCACCGGATGAGCAATCTGGAATCTTTGTCGGCACGCGCGAATGGGACGTGCCATCGCGCAATCATTTTGCAGCGCTGCTGGTTGCGCGCCAGCTTTGTGACGCGACGGGCGAACCAGTCACCGTCGTTAATCTGGATGGATATAAAGCGGGGCGTTTACTTTCCGAGCTGAAATTTCCGGAAGAAAAACTCCATGTAATTGAGAAGTGGAAATCGTATCCGGAATATTTACGGGATGTATCGCGGCATAAGATCGTCTTGCAGCTGGACCGCAGCCATGTGCCCGGCCAGGTGGCGGGCGATGCTCTACTCTGTCGAATTCCCTGTGTTGGCGGCGACGGCGCGATTGAACGAATTGCATTCTCCAGAACTTGCGGCGAGGGCCGGGCGATTACCGAAATTGCTTCTATGGCGCTCGATCTGTTGACGAACGCTGATTTGCGCGGCGCCATTGTGACTGAATCAGAGCAGCGCGCGCTGGAGCACCTTTCGTTTCAGGCGGTGCGTTCGCAATTGGCAAAGTTTTTTGCGCAGTTCACTCCAGGGTAACACCAACCGACAAGAGCTCTGACAATAGGTCCACGACATCAGACCCCAACGCATCTCTCTAGGGAGCGCACGCCTGTCGCGTGCGCTCTCTAACTCCAAATCAAAAGATAATCTCGAAGAGTTTAATGCCGTTCCATTTTCCGGGGTGGTTCGGGTCGAACGATGTACTGTCTACCCATGTGCCGTAGCGTGCCGGCGCCCAGGGATTGAGCATCTGGAACGGGTTACGTCCATCGCTAAATCCTCGTGGAATCACTCCCTCGACCGCAGGGCGTTGTAAAAGGGGCGGCGGAGTGGCCATCGCGCGCACTGGTTTTTGCGGGCCGAGTGGTGCCCTGAATTCTTGTGCCGAAACGGTCGTAACCAGCGCGGCCAGGATTGCAATCATTAATGTTTTCATGTTTTTTCCTTTCATTGCAGACGTGCAAATTCTTGCCCGTCACAATACCTGCCCTCATTATATATACTTCGATGGACTACCTTGAAAAGGCCGGACGTGTCCTGGACATAGAAATTTTTGAGCTCAAGAGATTGCGGGAACGTCTCGGCGAAAATTTCTCCAGAGCCGTTGAATTGATCAAGGAGACGGCCGATGCAAGGGGCAAAGTCGTTGTCATCGGAGTTGGTAAGTCAGGACACATCGGAGCAAAGATCGCCGCCACCCTCACCAGCACCGGGTCGCCAGCGGTGGTGCTCGATTCTTCGAACGCGTTGCATGGCGACCTCGGCGTGATTGCCGACGGCGACGTTGTCCTAGCTTTGAGCGCAAGCGGGGAGACGGAAGAGATGGTTCGGATTCTGCCAGCGATCGCCCGCTTCCAAGTCAGGATCATCGCCATGTGCGGGGATCCGAAATCAACGGTCGCACAGAATGCCCATCTGTTTCTCGACGTAAACATCGAACAGGAAGCTTGCCCGTTGAACCTCGCTCCGACGTCGAGCACCACAGTGATGCTCGCGCTTGGCGATGCGCTGGCGATGGTGTTGCTGGAGGCACGCGGCTTTAACAAGGAAGATTTTGCGAAGTTTCATCCCGGTGGAATGATCGGCCGCAGCATGCTGATGCGTGTGCACCAGGTCATGCGGCCACGCGAAGCCATGGCGATTGTTTCTACCGATACGCCCGTGCGTGACGTGCTTAAGGCAATGACCGGCGTGCGTGCCGGCGCTGCCGTTGTCACCGACGAAAATCAGAAGTTGCTGGGTATTTTTACCCATGGCGATTTCGTGCGGCATTTTCAATTTGATTCAAAGATCGGCGAACGACTCGTTGCGGACTTGATGACGTTGAACCCGGTCACAGTGCACAAAGACAAGCTGGCTGTTGAGGTTCTTAATCTGCTCGAGCGCCACCGCATCGACGACCTGGTCGTGGTTGATGATGACAGCGTGCCTGTTGGTATCGTCGATTCACAAGACCTGACGCGGTTGAAATTACTCTAAATTGACTTGTCATCCGAGCCGCGCAGACGGCGAGGGATCCTCCCCCAAAAGTTCCGGAGCACACAAACTACTTGGCGTGATCAAAAACCCCGTGTGAGGTCCTTCGCTCCGCTCAGGATGACGGAGAGTTGCATGCGCGCCAAGCGTGTGTAAACTCCGCGTCCCCGCGTTGAACGATTTAACGATTTAACGATTAACGTCTTCAATCATGCCCGCAGCCAACGATCTTCGCAGAGGAATGGCCATAAAATACAATGGCAACGCCGCCATTGTGCTCGAAGTCCATCATCGCACGCCCGGAAATTTGCGCGCCTTCGTCCAGGCGATTATCCGCTATATCAATACTGGCAAGAGCGCCGATGTTCGCTTTGGCTCGACCGACAAGGTGGAGCTTGTGGAGATTGAGCGAAAACAGCTCGAATTCAGTTACAAGGACCGCAACGGCTATCATTTCATGGATCCTGAGACGTACGACACGATTACGTTGCAAGAGAATCTGATCGGCGACGCCAAAGATTATCTGGTGGAAAATCTTTCCGTGCAGGTACTCTACGCAGAGGGCAAACCAGTGGAGGTTGAGTTGCCTGCATCAGTCAGCCTCAAAGTGACCGAATCCGCAGAGGGACTGCGCGGCGACACAGCGAGCAATGTGACAAAACCAGCGACACTCGAGACCGGCAAGACCATCAACGTCCCACTATTCATCAAGGAAGGCGAGACGATCAAAATCGACACGCGCACCGGCGGCTACATGGGCCGCGCGTGAGGCAATAGGCTGACCAAGTAGTGGAGTGATGGAGTAATGGGATGATTTCAGCGACACTCCGATAGTCCACTCCATTTACCCGATCTCTGATCCGCGGTTCCGTCTTGATTTTAGCTAGCTAACTCTGCGTAATCTGCGGCAACTTGGCTGCAAAAAAGAGAAGATCGGCAAACAATCGCGGAAAGCGCAGTTCCAAGCGCGGCCGGAAGATTGTCCGCAATGTCGCTCGGGCGCGAACACTTGTTCCGGTGTCGGATCCGTTCACCGTGCCGACGCGCTGGGTGAAATTTGTCGTTGCGATTTTTCTATTGCCGGTTTGCGCAATTCTGAGTCAGACATTTTTTACCGCATTCGCGCGCGCGGCGGTGGCGCAACGTCTTTGGACTGGCGAAGAATTTTGGTTTTTTTCATTGGGCGCAATTCTCTGGCTGATCGCGTTTTTCGGTCTTCCGCGCCCGATCCTCATTTATGTCTTCGGACACGAATTGACCCACGCGCTCTGGGTTTGGTTGATGGGTGGACGCGTCAGCCGGTTTCGCGTTGGCCGTGACGGTGGGCACGTAGTTACCAACAAAGCCAACTTTTGGATCGCGTTGGCGCCGTATTTTTTTCCGCTCTACAGCATTTTGGCAATCGCCATCTACGGCGCGCTCAGCCTTTTCGTGAATATGCAGCCGTACGGGCGATGGCTTTACGCTGTGATCGGTGTGACGTGGGCGTTCCACTTCACGTTCACCTGTTGGATGATCCCGAAAAATCAGACCGACCTGAGCGATCAAGGCACGTTCTTCTCGCTGGTCGTAATCTATTTAATGAACCTGCTGCTGTTAAGCGTGATGCTCATTCTCGCCTCCCCGCAGATTACGTTCGCAGGATTTGGCGTCGATTTGCTTACGAATCTTGGCAACTTTGCGCGGTGGCTTGTCGATCTTTTCGGAAGACTCCGCGTGTAATCTCTAGTCGTCGCGCTGTGGGCGACGCTTTTGAACAATTGTCTATTCCCGCCAGCGCCACGCTTCGCACAGCGAAGCGGCTACAGGTTCGTGATCACGGCGAACGGCAAAGTCGACATTGCATCGGCGAGTTTCACTCGTCGACCCTGCACAGGAATAGCGCGACATGTAAAAAGGTCGTGCGCGTGTGCCAACGGGAGCGTTTCAGGAAGTTCGACTATTGTGTCTTTCCAACTCTCACCGATCGGCGGAAAACCAACATGAGAAGAAAGCCGCGGTGCGATTACAATAATCCATTGGTCTTCCAGCTCTCGGGCGAAGCTGACGCAGCATTCGGCGAACGTGCCGCTCGGCGTCAGCGGCAAATATTCTCCTTGCTGAAAAAGCTCAGCATGCTGCCGCCGAAATTGCGAGATGCGCTGCGTTAGAAACATCTTAATCCGGCCATCAGCCCAGTCGCGCACAAGGTCGTGAGCATTGCCGGTTGCGAGAGATTCCAGCATTTCGCGACGTCGGTTGTAATCGACTGGACGCCGATTGTCGGGATCGACCAGGCTGTAATCCCAAATCTCGTTGCCTTGATAGATGTCGGGCACTCCCGGTGAAGTCAGCTTGAGCAGTAGTTGCGCGAGCGAATTTACGGCGCCGAGCCGCGCAGTCTCTTTCGCGACCGGAATAAATGCTGGAATAAATTTATTTCGCGGGGAAGGATCCAGAATTTTCGCCACGAAATCGCGCATTGCTGTGTCCCATTCTTCGTTGGGCTGGATCCAACTCGTGTTGAGCTTCGCTTCATGCAGCGCCTTGGCCATGTACGCTTGAATTCGTTCGGAGTAATCCGGTGTCGCCGTGGTTTCTGGTTCGCCGTTGGGCTGCAGTGGCCACGACCCCAACAGAGTTTGATAGAGCAGGTATTCTTCATTCGCGTCCGGGGCTTCGACGTCGTTGATCGTTCGCTTCCAGCGCCGATTAGAAACACGCCACCGTTGCAGCGAGCGTCGCCAAAGCTCCGGGATTTCAGAAATCGCTACTATTCGAGCGCGCACATCTTCACTGCGTTTTGTGTCGTGTGTCGAAGTGGCCAGCAACGACGCGGGCCAATTGTGCTGTCGATCAATGTTCCGCTCGTGAAATGCCGCAACACTTAACCCAAACTGTTGCGGCTCGCCGCCCACTTCGTTCAACGCTGCCAGCCGGTTGTAAATGTAGAAGACGGTGTCCTCAAGCCCCTTCGCCATGATCGGCCCCGTAGCCTGTTGAAACTTCAGCACGAAATTCGTGTGCTCGGCGCGCGCTTTGGCGTCGAGGTTTGGCGGAAAACGAAAGAGCAACAGGTCACGAAGAAAATTGAAGATCGATTCTTCCATGGCCGGATTGCGCCGCTTCGCCGCGGCGATGGCGCGTTCGACAATCTGCCTGTCTTCCTCAGTCACGGGCTGGCCGGGCGCCAGATACGTTCGGTAAACTGGAAAACAAGCAATGGTCTCGCGCACCGCGCGCGAAAGCGCCTCGAGCGTGAAATCGCGATACCATCGGTTTTGTTCGGAAAGCCGGTCGAGCGTGTTGCCCAGCACATCAACGTCGTTGGCCAGCGACAATTTCATGACCTGCAGTTTTTTTGCATACAGCAAGTGGCCAAACGGGACTGAATGACCAATGATCCGGTGGAACGTTTTTGTGATGGCCGGTTCGGCCGAGGAATCAACGAGCAATTGCACCACTTGATTCGCGAAATCGTACCCCGTGGTGCCGTGCACGCGCCAATCTTTGCGTAGTGATTCAGAGCCAGTGAGGATTTTTTCTGCCAGCATGTAAATGGCGCGTCCGTCCTTGGGGAGTCCGGCTCCGAGTGCTTTCGCGCAACGCTGTTGAAGCTTTTCAAAATACTCCCGCGGCAGATAAAGACCGTCAGGATGATCGATGCGAAGTCCTGTCACTGCGCCCGCGTTCAGCAACTCCAGAACGAGTCGGTGAATGGCGTCAAAGACCTTTGGTAGCTCGACCCGAATTGCGGCCAGGTCGTTCACATCAAAAAAACGACGGTAATTAATTTCCTCTGCGGCGACTCGCCAAAACGCCAGCCGATAAGACTGCGCGTTGAGCAGTTGATCCAGCGCATCAAAGCTGCGCGGGTTGCCGGGCTCCCCATTGATCTGGACGAGCGCCTTTTCAATTGCCTGTTGGACTTGCGGCGCTTCCGCGCAACGGCGTTCCAGACGTCGCTTGATGATTTCCTTTTCACGAATGCGCTCCGCGATGCGTTTTGGATCGGTTTCGGTGCGTTTTGGCAAATATTCGAGCGCAGTCAGAATGCTTTGCAGTTCTGCATAGAAGTCTTCTTCCTTGTGTTCAGAGAGATTTTGCAACGCAATTTCCAGAACGTATCGATACGTCCCCGGAGCGACCGGCAGTCTGCGCTCGCCGTAGAGCAAATAAAACGTTCCCTCTTCAAAGCGCACTTGCAGTTCACCGCGCTCGAGAACGCGCCCATATTGATCGCTCAAGATCGGCAGCAGAACCTTATCGCGAAGATCGGACTTCAGCGGCTGCCAGTCGATATCGAAATAAGGCGCATATCTGGAACTCGGGCCATTTTCGAGCACGTCCATCCACCACTCATTGAGCGGTTCAGCGATCCCCACATGGTTCGGGACAAAGTCGAGGATCTGGCCCATCGCATGCGCATGGAGCGCCCCGACCCACGCCTCATAATCCTCGCGCGACCCGATCGCTCCGTTGAGCTTATTGTGGTCGGTGATGTCGTAGCCGTGCAGGCTGTCTGGGCTCGCTTGAAAATACGGCGATGCATACACGTCACTGATTCCCAGTGCGTCAAGATAGGGGACGACCTCGCGTGCCTGCGAAAAAGTGAACCAACGATTGAATTGCAATCGGTAGGTGCAGGTTGGAATCCTTGTCATGTCGAGCGAAGTCGAGACATCTCTCAATCTTCTCCTTCGATGGCTTGGTCAAACAGTAAGAGATTCTAGAGATTCCTCGACTTCGCTCGGAATGACAAAACGCCGCTACATTTTCTCAGGCACTTTGATACCTAACAAATCGAGACCGCGATGCAGAACGCGCCCGGTTAGATCGCACAAAGCCAGTCGTGAGCTGCGCCCGGGTTCTTCGGATTTCAAGACCGGACAAGCTTCGTAGAATGTGTGGAAGGCGTTGGCCACTTCGAAGAGGTAATTTGCCAGAATGTTCGGACGGAAGTCGTTCAGTACTTGGGGAACGATCTCCGCAAACTGAGAAAGACGTTTGGCAAGATTAATTTCGGCGGGATTCGTTAGGGCGAGCGTTAGTGCCACGCGCCTACCGCTCGTTTCCTCTCTAACGCCCGATAGTGGCGTGGTTACAGGGGATTCGCCGGCTTTGCGGAAAATTGAGCGAATTCGCACATACGCGTTTTGTAAATACGGCGCTGTATTTCCCTGGAGGGACAACATTTTGTCCCATAAAAAAACGTAATCGGTCATCCGGTACTGTGATAGATCAGCGTATTTGACTGCACCGATTCCGATTTTCTGTGCGACGTCGATCTTCTCTGCCTCGCTCAGGTCCGGATTTTTTTCCTCGATAATCTTGCGCGCGCGCCGGCATGCCTCCTCGAGCAGTTCGCGCAACGGCACGTTTTCGCCTGAGCGCGTTTTCATCAGTTTGCGGTCTTCACCCAGGATGCTGCCAAATGTGATGTGACGAAGATCGGCTTGATAACCCTGTCGCCGGGCAATCTCGAAAATTTCTTTGAAATGCAGGATCTGCGGGGCTCCCACCACGTACCAGACACTCTCCGCTTTCAAATCGTCGAGGCGATAATCGACTGTCGCGATATCGCTGGTGGCGTAATTAAATCCGCCGTCGCGTTTGCGAATGATGCATGGCTTATCCGCCAGCTCCGGGATATCGCGAAAGAAAACGACAACCGCGCCCTCGCTGATCTCGGCAATTCCGGACTTGAGCAAGCGTTCGACTACGCCTGGGAGCTGGTCGTTGTAAAAGCTTTCGCCGCACTGGATGTCGTAATGAATATCGAGCAATTCGTACACGTGCTCGAAGTCCTGCATGGAGAAGGCGACGCATTCGTTCCAGATGTCGATGTTTTCCTTGTCGCCTGCTTGCAGTTTTACCAGCTCCTGGCGACAGGCTTCCCGAACCTGGGGATCGCTGGTCGCCAACGCGTTGGTTTCCTTGTAAATGCGGACGATCTCTGCCAGCGGATTCTGTTGAAGCGCGCGCTGATCCAGCAGGTTTTTCCACCCGTAAATCACCATGCCAAATTGAGTCCCCCAGTCGCCGATGTGATTGTCGCGGATCACTTCGTGCCCGAGAAACGTCGCGATACGCGCCAGTGCATCGCCCAAAACGGTGCTGCGGATGTGGCCGACGTGCATCGGCTTGGCCACATTGGGCGATCCGAAATCAATCACGATGCGCCGAGGCGATTCCGTCTCCGCGACGCCGAGTCTTTCATCGCCCAGGATGTCGGCGGTTTTTTCAGCAACGGCGCTAGGAGTCAACGTAAAATTGATGAAACCGGGACCTGCGATGACTGGCGCTTCGCAAACGTCGCTAACATCAAGATTCCCGACGATTTTCTCCGCAATCTCACGCGGATTTTCGCCCCGTTGCTTTCCGAGCACCAGAGCCGCATTCGTCTGGTAATCGCCGAAGCGCGGATCGGTTGCTGGCGTTAATTCGCCAGCGTCCGGCAGGCCGGCGGCGGCTAAGGCGTTGGAAAGCTTCTTTGCGAGAAGTGATTGAAAAGTTTCCATCGGTGAGAGGTCAATTTGTAGCCGCTTCGCTCTGCGAGGCGCGTCGCTAAGGTCTTTTGCATCCGCACGTCGCGTCGCCCAGAGGTCGACGACTACAGCTTACGAACGATCGCGAAAGATCGACAAAATTTCGTCAGCGGATTTTGCGCTGGCCAAGCTCTCGCGCACAGAGCGATCGTTCAGAAATTTTGCGATCGAGGCGAGAGTACGCAGGTGCGTTTGAAATTGATTTTTCGGGACGATGAAAAGCACGACGAACTTGACCGGCGCATTGTCGAGCGCATCAAACTCGATGCCGGTTGTTGATCTTCCGAACGCGGCCACGACTTCCTCGAGCCGATCGGAAGAGCAGTGTGGAATGGCGATTCCGAACCCAATGCCTGTGCTCATTGTTTCCTCGCGCTGTTTCAGTGAAGCGAGAATGGGATCGCGGTCTTCCTTTTTGATCTTGCCCAGACTAACGAGCAGATCGATCAGTTCAACGATGGCGGCCCAGCGCTCCGTTGCTTTCATCTCGGGGATGATTTGCTCGACAGAAAGTAAATTGGCCAACGACATGCGAATTCCCGGTACGGGAGGGGAAGCTTAGCGGGAGCGTCTACGTTGACAAGCGAGATTTGCCACGTTGCCCGTATGTCGCGTCGTCACATTTTCTCGCAAATCTTGTAATTCAATCGCCTGGACAGCAGCCATCGAACGCCAAACATGTCGATAGTGGCGCGCAAAGCGCGATTGCCGAGGCCGTACTTGCTTTGGCCGAAGCGACGGGGACGATGGTTCACCGGAACTTCGACCAACCGATAGCCGGCGGCTTTGACCAGCGCGGGAATGAAACGGTGCATGCCTTTGAATGGAAGCAGCGTGCTCACGCATTCGCGCCGTATTGCTTTAAGCGTGCAACCGGTGTCGCGCACCCCGTCTTTCGTGTAGCGACTGCGGACAGCATTTGCAATCCGACTCGTCGCACGCTTGACGAGTGTGTCACGGCGCTTGAGGCGATAGCCGCAAACAAGATCTGCACCGCGCGCAATTTCGGCGAGCAGTTTCGGAATGTCGGCAGGATCATTCTGTAAATCGCCGTCAATGATCACCAGAGTCGCGCCGCGCGCTGTTGTGAGCCCAGCATAAATGGCGGCGCTTTGCCCGGAATTCTTCTCGAAACGAATCAAGCGGATATTCCCCGCCGCCTCAATCCGCTCCGCCGTGCGATCGACCGACCCGTCATCGACAAAAATGATTTCGTAATCGAGTCCATTCAGCGCAGCGCGCAATTCTTCCTGCAAAATCAGCACGTTCGCTTCCTCATTATAAAGGGGCACAACCACAGACAGTGCCGGCGACTCTGTCACTTCGTTCATAGTGGAAGTGTGCGGTAATTTCGACAGAGAAACACTTGCCAGGTTCGCAGCGGCTTCCCATAGCGCGAAACTTGAATCGTTCCAACCAGCTCCGTCGATTGAAAACCGGCTTTGATATTGTGCGGCACGCGTTGCTTTTTGCCGTCTCTAATAAAGACCGCGTCGCGTCCAACGAACAAGTTGATCCCGCTTTCTTCAGTATAAACTTCGCTCTCTGGCCGCGGCGCGCCCGGCTTTAGCTCAACAAATTCATCGTAACGCGGCCAAAACGAGAATTGATTCACCATGTCCTGCGACTCGGGAATGTAAACGGGCGGATGACCCGGGCCCTCGGGCCGTTTATTGCGCAGGTAGAAGGAAATCTCCGAAGCCCGGTCACGCGCATCCGCAATAAGAAAAAGTTTCTCGCCCAATTTTGTTTCGAGATCATTGCGCATTGTTTCCAAGGCGCTCGTGGCGCTTTTCCACCCGCGCATCCGGTTGCTTGGATCGCTTCGCTGCAAGTTGTATCCCACCGAGCGCAGCAAGTCTGTATCGAGGGCCACCGCGCTCATGGTCAATCCAACCAGTATCGCGATCGCCGCGCCGAGCCGTAAGAGGGCACTCGCTTCAAGACGCTCCCACCAATAATAAATTGCCAGCAGTCCAAAACCCAGGAAGGCGAGCCCATCCCAATTTGGCGCCGCAGCTTTGTTTAAGGAAAGAAACAAATAGAAAAGAAACACGGGCAACCCAAACCACATCAGGAACAGAACCTTGAATTGCTGATTCACCCGTCGCCAGCTTCCGATGATGCCCCATGCCAATGCCAGGAATAGAAATGGCGAATAGGCCAGAAAATGTTCGCCTATAAACGAAACAACTTCGACAGGGTGCAAACCAAAGCCGTGCTCGATACCGCCACGCGATCGCAGATGCGCAAGCGTGATCCAGGCGTGCTGTGCGTTCCACATGATCGGCGGCACCGTGCAAAGAGCGAACATGCCGAGCAATAGATAAAATCCGGGGTGCTTGAATTCGTGTCTGAGCCGGGGCGCCAGGACCAGCACCAATACAATCGAAACAAGCTCAAGTGCGTTGGTGTATTTGGAAAGAAACCCGAGCCCAATGAGAAGTCCGGTCAACGGCCAATACCAGGAGAACTGAGGGCTTTTTTCCAGCGCAAGCCAGAAGGTGAACATCGCCGCAAGCCAGAAAAAAATCGACAACCCATCAATCGTCATCACGAACGCACCAATGTTAAAAATGGGTGTAACATTTAACGCGATGACGGCCCACAGACCGGCAGTGGCGTTGAACAGTCGGCGTGCAAAATAAAACAAGAGCAGGCTCGTTCCTGCCGCGAGCAAAGGACTGAAAAAGCGCACTCCGAATTCGTTCGCTCCGAAAACCGCAGTGCTTGCGCGAATCGCGAAAGCAATGCCGGGCCCTTTGCTGAAATAGGCCGGCGCAAGGCGCTCCGACCACATCCAATAATGCGCCTCATCAAATTCGAGATCGGTTGTTGCCAGCATCGACAATCGAATCGCCGTGAGTGCGACAATGAAGAGCCAGGCCGCGCGCGTAGTGGTCATGCGGAGTGTTGCGGCTCGCCTGGTGTTCGCGTTCCGACATTGGGATCAGCAATCAAGCTTGGATAGCGCGCAAAAAGCTGCGCCATCCATTTGCGGCCTGCGCTCCTCCAAATCAATTCGAACAGGCCCAGCAGGAGCAGTGCTTCGCCGCCTGCCAGGAAGAACGTTGCGATCACGTCGCTTGGCCAATGTGCACCCACAAAAATTCGCGAATAACCAACGGCCGATGCGACGAACCAATAAAGCCAGCCCCAGCGTCGGTAAAACAGCGTGCAAAAAACAGCAATCACACTGTTGTTGGTTACGTGTCCCGAGGGGAATGATGGTCCCGATCGGTTGCGATCCGACGAATCCGAAAACCGAATGGTTGGTTTCTTAAATAGAGTGAGAAAGGCCGGACGCGTTCGTTGCATTTCTACCAACCGCACATTCTCCACCTGTTTTGGCCGACGGCGATCTACTGCAGATTTTAGCACATCGACGAACTCATTGGTGATCAGCAGGGATATGACCAGACAGATGACAAACGCACGCGCTCTAAATCCGCCAAAAAAAAGCGCGCCCAGTCCAATCGTGACGAACAACGGTTCCCAAATCGCGCTATCGCTGAGCGCCGCCATGAACAAGTCGAGCGCCGGACTGGTCCATTGTTGATTGATAAAATGAAAGATGGACTGATCCATGCGATGAAAGTGAAACAGCCCCTAAGCTTTAATCGCTCGCTGTTAATAAACAAATGCGGCGCAACGACGAACCACGAATGACGAAGGACGAAGGAATGACGAAAGCCGAAGCCCAAATGTCGAAACGAAAGCATCGGAGAACGCGTTCATCATTTAAGCCTTCGTCATTCCTCATTCGTCATTTCGCTTTAACCGTTTCTTTATTGTTGCCCTTATCGGCGCGTGCGCAGGCCCCGCCTTCGGCGAAAGAGATTCTCGCGTCGGTGCGCATGATGGAATCGAGACAGCAAATCGATCTTCAGGGGCAACTTCGTCAGGATAATGTGGTGGTTCCATTTCACCTCGTCCAAAACGGACCGCTGATTCGTTATTCATTCGCGAATCCCGATGAGATTTTGCAGCTGCGTCTCGGTGAAAACAGCTCGCGCCTTGATCTTGTGACCGGCAGTGGCACCGAGCAATTTGAAGCGTCGAAGCTCAAGCAAAAAATTCGGGGCACCTGCGTGACCTACGAAGACTTGGCGTTCAAGTTTCTCTACTGGCCGACTGCGCGCGTTTTGGGCGAGGAAAATGTTCGCACTCGGAATTGTTGGAAGCTGCAACTGCGCGCGCCCTCGCGCGAATCGCAGTATTCCAACGTGCTGCTATGGGTTGATAAGGCGAGCGGCGCGCTGATGCGCATGGAGGGCTACGATTGGAACGCTCAGCTGGCCAAACGTTTCGAAGTCGTCTCCGCGCAGAAAATAGAAGGCCGCTGGTTTCTAAAACAAATGCGCATCGAAGAACTCCAGCCTGGCACGAACCACGTGCTATCACGAACGTATCTGGAGATTAAAAGATAGGGACCCCGCCATCCGAATCCGTCGGGCCGATGCCACCCATTGATGGAAATGCCCCTATAATCCCAAAAAAAATCGGGAGAGCCGCGCTGAAAGCGCGTTCTCTCCCGATGAGATTATTCCGGTCGTCAGCGGGCGCGATGCTCGCCGGATTTGGCGCCGCTCACTACCAGCCTGCGGCCGAGGAATTCCTTATCGTGCAATTCTTCCACGGCGCGTTTCGCTTCCTCAACGGTTTGCATCTGTACAAACGCGAAACCTTTTGAGCGTTGGTTATGGCGGTAACTTACGACTTCCGCATTTTGAACGTGTCCGACTCCGTTGAACAACTCAAAAAGATCGCTTTCGGTTGCGTCGAAAGACAAGTTGCCAACGTACAGACGCGGCGAACTGACTTCAATCCGTTCAGGTTTGCGTGCCGGTCGCGAAGGCTGGGCACCGTTGCGCGCGCTTGCTTCTGTCCTCGTTGTGCCATTTCCAAAAAATGCCGCAATTCGCTGCCAGAATGTCTTTTTTGGCTCCTTCGCTTCTTCTCGCTGACGACGCGCGGGGCCGTTGCCACGGCGTCGGGAACCGCCGCGCGAACGATGCGAGCGTCTCCCATTTGAATAAGAGTTCATGTTGATCCTTAGGTTTGATCCAATTAATAAATGGGCGGAGCGCATCGAAGGATGCACCGTCCGCAGCGCGCCAATCATCCAGAGTCCATTCAAACAAGGCACTCTGCGACGCCGTTGGAAACTCCGCCTCGTCGAGCCGGGATTGGACCTGTCTTAAACCGCCAGCCCGCGCACTCGACCAACGAAGCAGCCAGGGCGCAAAAGGTCGCGCCGTGGTTTCGAAAAATCTGAATCGTCGTAGAAAACGGAGGCTCGGAAAACCGAACAAGAATCCCCACATCTCGGGCGAATTATGGCGTGCTTCAGTTCCCTTTGCAAGCGGAACGATTAGGAACGATTAGGAATGACGAAGCACAACTGCCAAATGACGAAGGAATAAGAGAAAAGACGAAAAGCAAAACCGGACTCGCGACGCATCATTCGTCATTCGGATTTCATCATCCTGTCGCGCAACGAATAAGCGCGCGATTTGATGTATTCCCGGGGGCGTTCGCCACGAATTGGACGAACAAATGATC
>QHOS01000252.1 GCA_003219415.1 Verrucomicrobiota bacterium
ATTCGTGGCGCCGTTAGGTCGAGACGCACCGGTTTGGCATAACTGAAGAAATAAACCTCGTGATTACGCGCCGCGAGCTCCATCCCCAACGATGTCGCGAGAATGCCGCTTCCGCCGATCAGTGGGAAACAGGTAATGCCAATTCTCAACGGTCTCTGCTCCATCAATTTTCAGTATATGCCTTGTCTGATTCGGAAATGTCCATTCGGAGTACGAACGTGATGCCCGGCGCATCAGCTTCGTTCAAGTACTCCTGTTCGCCGGCACCAGCGACGTAGTGCGTGCATTGAATGACCGATTGCATCCACCGCAGACGAGTATCACGCGTAGGACTGATCTGAGTGGCGTCGAAATCCTGGGAAGGGAGTTCGATGAACCGGTCGGCGCCTTTGTGCAGCAGCAATTTTCCGTCCCGGCAGCGGGCCCGAACCGTTTCGCCTTCCCACTGGACATCAACAAAATAATCGTCCACCGAAACTGCGCGCTTTCTGAATTCGGGTGAGCTTGATCTTTCCACTCGGACGCCGTCCAGCAGCCCCATCTTGCCATACATCTTCAGGCAAAAATCAGCCGGGTTGTGGCAGTCAACTTCCTGGAACTTGTCGACCAGTTCGCGGTCAACGTAGTTCGGCAGCTGCCGTCCCATTTTCGAATGCCAGCCCGGAAGAATGCGTTTTGCATAGAGAGGCGAGAACTCCTTCTGAATCGAGTTCAGGAATCGGAAATTGACGCGATGTTCACGACCAGAATGTCGTTCTCGCAAGATCGTTATCGTCTCGCGCGGATCATGATCGCTGTCGTGAAAGAAAAACACGATTTCGCCACCAATTTCCTGTTGAAGTTGTCTGGCGGTGACAATCTTGGCATAGAGAAATCGTTTTGGAAAAAAGCCGCACGGTTGTTGCCCGAAACAGATAATCGGCGCGGCCATGGTTGTTAAGCTGGAGATGACTTCGCGAAAATCGTTCGCTGCAGCGCCAGACTAAACACCAGCACCGCCGCACAACCGATCAGGTTGTACCAGAGATAACTGATGCTTAGGGTCCAAAAAAGGATCAACACCAGGCACTGAGCAAGAAGCGCGGCGAAGAACACCGCGGAACCGCGAACACTGCGCAAGAAGAACGCCACCAGGAACAACCCGAGAATACTGCCGTAGAAGATTGACCCGAGAATGTTGCCGGTTTCGATCAGATTCTCGACCAGGCTCGCGTATGAGGCCACACCAATCGCCACCAGCCCCCACGCGATCGTCAATAACTCGGTCGCAACCACGTAATGGTGATCAGGCGCGTTCGGCCGGATCAGTGGTCGATAAAAATCCACGGCGCTGGTTGAGCCCAGTGCATTCAGCGTCGCCGCAGTAGCCGACATCGTGGCGCACAGGATCACTGCAATTAGCAGTCCAACAACGCCATGCGGCAGATGCTGGAGTACGAAAGTGATAAAAACGTAGTCGGAATCCTTGCTTTTCGGGCTGGCGCCGGCGCGTTCAAGAACCGCCTTTGCGCGGTCGCGCAGTTCGCGGGCCTTGGCGTCGAGCTGCAGAATTTCCTGGCGAGACGCGGAGTTTACGCCTGATGCACTCAGCAAGTCACGTTTGCGCGCGAATACGTCATCGAATTCTGCCTGTAACTGATTCAACTCGGCTCCATGCCCGAGTGCGATTGCTCTGTCATAGGCTGGGCGATTGAAATAAATAGGCGGCTTTTCGAACTGGTAGAACAGGAACACCATTGCTCCCAGTAGCAGAATGAGAAATTGCATTGGCACTTTCACAACCGCATTGAAACCGAACGATAATCCGGCCGGCAGTCGATGCACCGCGATGATAAAGGCGAGAGCCATCCCGACAAAGATGATCAGAATCTGATACCGCTGAGTGATGCTAACGATCTTCGTCCCACCAAACGCGGTGTAGGCGACGACTAGCCCGCCGGCGAGCCAGATCGTTAGATTCAATCGCCAGCCGAGTAGTGCCGAGAGAATAATTGCCGGGGCATAAATGGTGATTCCCGCGGCAAGACCGCGCTGAATCAGAAATAGAAAAGCGCCTAACAATCTTGTTTTTTGATCGAATCGTTGACCCAGATATTCGTAGGCGGTGTAAACTTT
>QHOS01000118.1 GCA_003219415.1 Verrucomicrobiota bacterium
GCTCACGGGATCTTCCCAAGGTCGGAGTGTAGGGCAGACGCATCGCCTGCCAGGGGCACCTCAGCCGAAGATAAGCAAGTGAATCGATTCAGGCAGATGCTGGGCCACGTTGGTCGCGACGCTGCCGCGAAGCAGCTTGGCCATGGCCGGTCGTTGCGATGCCCCGATAACGAGGAAGTCGATTCCCATCGTAGCTGCAAGATCGACAATCGTCGCGGCGGCATCCTGGCTCACGGCGTAAAGCGGGATTACGTTGATGCCGCGCTCGCGCCCGAGTTTGAACATCGAACACATGATGGCGTTCGCTTCAGGATCATCCTGCCATTTAGACCGGCCCAGTGGTGTGCCGGCTGCGGTGAAGTAAACGGCCACCTCCTTGACGTAGAGCACAAAGAGAGTGGCCTTGCGTAACTGCGCTTCGTCCATCGCGAAGCTGAGCACCGGGGTGATCCCGCGCGCTGCCACCAGGATTTTTTGACCTTCCTCCAAACGCGGCCGCATGCTCATCACGAGGTCGGGCGTGACCATCTTGGCAACTTCGCGCGTGACCGTGAGCGTGGTGAGACCCTGAAGCTTCAATGTGTAAGCCCGCAGTGCTAGCCCGCCGATCAAAACCGCCAGCACGAATTGAAGCGCATCGACTTTCGTGTGGGCCAGTGTCAGCTCGACAAATGCCAGAATCACAAATGTGATTCCAAAGAGCAGGCGATCGTACCAGGTAAACCCCATGGTGCGATTGAACGTGCAGGAACCAAGATTAACAGTGATGGCACCGACTACACCGATGGCATAAAGGCCTGCCAGTGCTGTGAAGTTGGCAGCGAAAAGTAGCACGATTACCGGCAGACCGATCGCGATGGCGAGCGGCCAGGTCGGAACGCCGTGACTATTGAGGCGCTTAAATTGCCGCGGCATTTCCCGGTCACGCGCCATCATGTAAAGCAGACCGATCATCGCCACGATGGCGGTATTGGCGGCGCTCAAGAGCAGGAAGAAGAAAACAATTCCGACGATCCAACCGAAAATCTGACCGACTGCAGGCGAAAATGTGGCGGTGGCAAATTGTTCGCCAATAAAACGCAGCATGTCCTCGCTGCGTTGTCCAAGGACTGCCGCGATCTGGCCACGATCTGTCAGGTGCAGCGTCTTGCCGAGCACGGAGGGCAATGAAAGCATGGCCCAACCGAGTAGCGCGGTGCCTAGTACCACTTCGATTGCCACCGGTGTAATCGCCTTGACCGATTCGCGCGCGACGCTGGGGTGTTCCATTGTCGATCCTGGATCGAGCTTCATCACGCCTGTGAGGTTCGCGATCGATTCTGCGCCAGACAACGCCAGGATCACGCCTACGAACTGCGCCCACACAGTGGCCAGGCTTTGATGCCGCGGTTCAAGGAAATGGGTGGTGAAATGCGGCGCGCTGAGCGCAATCAAAAAGATGACGACCACTGCAGTCGGGAGCGCCAGCGCCACCGCGAAGCTGCCGGAATGTTTTGGCCCAAAATAATTGATCAGGCCCATGATCAACAACATTCCAATCGTCGTGAGCGCGATATGGTCACGCGCCATTCTGATCCATTCGATGTGTTCCGCGCCGGAGGTGATATAGGTGAGGGCTGACCAACCACTCAACGCCGCGGTGACCGTGAGATCCGCGAGCAATAACAGCGCGCCGACTACCGCGAGCAATCTTCCTTGTGAGCGGGCCGCAGAATAAACGCCACCGCCGTCGGGAAAATGGCGGCAGATGACCGCGTAATTGATGCCGACCAAGCCGGTGAGCGCGCAAACAGCCAGGATGATCGGCAGCGACGAAAATCCCGCGGCAACAAATGCGAGACCAATTACGTACGCTTTGCTTGTACCCCAATCGCCATAAAGCAATGCGGCAGCACGTTTCCAATCCAGATTACGCGGCCGATGTACCCCCGCACTCGCGTCTAGAACAATATCCTCTATAAGCTCCGCCATTATTTACCGGGTGTGACTGTCCATTGCACACTTGTCCACTGGCAAGTTGTTTCTAGGCCACGACTGGCTTGACTGTGATTCGACTCGATCAGATGGTTTCTCCAGTTCTTTGTTTCGCTTAATGGAAGGCGAGTGGCCGTTCCAACGGGGGAACCAAATTCTATCCGCGAGAGCGGTATGGATCGGGGCGAACGATGCGCGGCATCGAGAGCATTTAATGGCTCCAGCCCGACAGCTAACCTCGTCAGCATCATTAAAGAGCGAAGGAAGTCGTAGAATCGACTCCCGGCAGAGTGAAGCGCCTCGTCGCGCGAGGGACGCTTCGTTTGAGTCAAAGGAACTTAATTGAGGCTAACAAAGGTTGGACTTGTACTGGGCATTGTAGTTACGCATGCCAGTGCCGCAGACAACGCGGATTGGTTTGGACAGCGGGTGTTCGACGCGTTCGCGAAGGATTTGCAACCGCCCGCGTACGAAGCACCGACGCCGAATGCTTCGCCGCCGCAACGGCGCATTCCGCCGGCGCCGTTTGATTCACCGCCATTTCCAAGCGGTGATTGGCAGATTGGCGGAACCCCAATCATCGGCGATCCGGGCAATCTGCCGCCGTGGCCGTTGATGGACGCGATCTATTCCGGACCAAACGGCGAGGCATGGAAGAAGAGTCGAATACAAATTTATGGGTGGGAAGATTTTTCATGGAATGTCAGCACGTCAACGAACACATCGCGAAATCCGAACGCAAATTTTCCGCTGATTTACGACCTGCGTCCAAACCGCTTCGAGCAAAACCAGTTCGTTCTCTACATCGAGCGCGTGCCGGACGAGTTCCAGACTAATCACATCGACTGGGGATTTCGCATCTCCGGGGTCTATGGGCTCGATTACCGATTCATGATTTCGCGCGGCCTCTTTAGCGATCAGCTTCTCAAGCACAACAATTATTACGGCTTCGATATGCCGATGCTGTACATCGATCTTTATGTTCCGTACATTTTCCAGGGAATGAATGTGCGGATTGGCCGCATCATCTCCGAGCCCGACATCGAAGCGCAGCTCGCGCCGAACAATCTGATGGCCAGCCACTCGCTCGTTTACGGATTCGACAATTACACGCAGACCGGAGTTTTCACGACAACAAGGATCAACAATCAATGGACGCTTCAGATCGGCCTCTCGAACGGGACCGATGTCGCGCTTTGGCAAAAAGATCCAGGTAATCAGCCGACCGGAACGATGATGATTCAGTGGATATCGTCGAATCAACGCGATTCCATCTACGCCGGCGACAATGCGTTTAACAATGGCGAATTCGGCTATAACAATCTCCAGCAGATTGTCGGGACCTGGACGCACAAGTTTAACGACAAGATCTACACAGCAACCGAAGCGCTCTACATGTACATGAATGATGCAAAAACGCATCCAACCAGCGCCGTGCCATTTCAAAGTGGCTCATTTCCAGTGAAACCCGGTTACGCGCCGGAATGGGGAATTCTCAACTACACGATGTTTAGAATTGCGCCATCTGCGTTCTTCACGATCCGAAATGAGTTTTACAATGACATCGTTGGCAGTCGCACCGGTCATGCGACGAAATACTCTGAGCATTCCATCGGCGTGACCTGGTGGCCCGACAAAATTATTACCCTCCGACCCGAGCTGCGTTTCGACCACTCATATGACACTCCCGCGTTCGACAACGGCAGTCGGCGAAATCAATTGACCGCTTCAATGGACTTCATCGTTCACTACTAATGATCCCAACCAACATTAAGCGTCCGCGCAATGTCGATGTTTCGCGCGCGGCGGCAATTCTTTATGGAGACTGGGGAACAAGCAAAGCCTACGTCATTGGCCTTGCGTTTGCCGTTGCTGGTTATGCTTCGTTTTGGCTCATCGCGGCGATGTGCGTACTCACTGCGCTCGTCGGCATCAACTACATGGTTATCTGCCGCCTTTATCCGGACGGCGGCGGCGTTTACGCCAGCGTGCGTCACCGCAGCGAAGTCATCTCCATCGTAGGTGCGTTTCTACTTATCGCCGATTATTTGGTAACAGCAGCCATTAGCGCGCTTTCCGCGTTTCAATATCTCGGCCTGCCGCACCCGGAAAAATTCGCTGCAGCTGCCATCCTCATGATTGGATTACTCAACCTGCTGGGACCGAAACAAACTGGCAGTCTCGCATTTCTCGTTTCGATCCCGACTGCCCTCGTCGTGATCGCCCTGGGTCTGTTTAGCCTGCCGCATCTCGGTCAAGCGTTCGCTCATTTGGAACCGCTGCATGGAACGCTCGCGAAAAACTGGGCTGGCTTCGTCGGAATCGTGCTTGCGCTTTCTGGTGTGGAAGCGATCGCGAACTCCACAGGTGTAATGAAGCTCGATCCCGGCAGCACAGATGAGCATCCATCGGTCATCAAAACATCCACACCGGCGATCCTGATGGTGATGATCGAAGTCTGCGTTTTCACTGCACTACTCGGGCTCGCCATGCACGCCCTGAACGGATTGCAGATTGTGAACGGAGATGTGAACGCCCCGGGCGCGGAAGGCGTGCGCGATTACATGCTGCGTTACATGGGCCAAGTTTTTGTCGGCGGCGCGTTAGGCCCAGCTTTTGGTCACGCCTTCGGTTTCGTCGTCAGCATCGTGTTCGCGATGCTTCTACTGTCAGCGGTCAACACTGCGATCGTCGATCTAATCATGGTTCAATTTCTTATGTCGCGGGATCGCGAGGTACCGGCGATCTTCCATCGGCTCAACAAATGGGGCGTGCCAAGCGCCGGCATGGTGCTCGCGACGCTTGTGCCGATGTTGCTGGTATTGCTCGTCAAAGACATGGCTGGCCTCGCCGATCTTTATGCGGTCGGGGTTGTCGGTGCGATCGCCACAAATCTCGGCGCGACCGCGACCGACCGGAAGCTCTCGATCAAGTCTTGGGAACGCACCCTCATGTTCGCAACCTTCATTGTCATGGCTGCGATCGAAATGTCACTGCTCATCGACAAACCGAACGCGCGCTACTTCGCGGTCACAATCCTGGCTGTCGGACTGATTCTGCGCGGGCTCGTATTGGAGCGCCGGATGAAAAAGGAAGCACTGCCCGAGAAAGTGCCGCTCACGATGGCAACAGCCAAATCGGCAGTTGCAGTCCCGCAAAACGTTATGGTCGCGGAGTCAGTTCTGTGCGCGATCCGCGGCACCGGGCGCACGCTCGATTTCGCATTGCGCGAAGCGCGCGAGACTGGCAGACGATTATATCTGCTCTTCGTGCGCGAACAGCCGTTCATGACAGAAGAGGATGCCAGGCGCAAGTGGCAGCAAGATCCTGAAGCCAGCGCCATTTTCGCCGAAGCGAAACAAAAGGCTGGGAACCTCACGCCACTGTTCTGTTATGCGGTGAGTCCATCGGCGGCGGAAACGATCGTCGACGTTGCCGCAACGCTCGGCGCGTCACGTGTCATTGTCGGCGCACCTCAGCGCCACGCGCTCATGAATCTCCTGCGCGGCAACGTGATTCGTGAAGTTTCAAGCTCGCTGCCCGAGGAGATCGATCTGTTGGTTTATGCATGAAGATGCACTGCTACTTCGATTTCGGCGGTTTGTGGAAACATGTCGAGCGGCGTAACGGAATCGATCGTGAACTTTTCCTGCAGGTCTTTTAAATCGCGAGCCAGCGTGGCCGGATTGCACGAAACATAAATCAGTGTTGTCGGCGCAAGATTAACAATCGCTTTACGGGCCTTTGTGCTGAGGCCGGTCGCCGGAGGATCGACAATAATGGTGGTAAGGGCGACTGACTCCAAAGATCCGCTATCGGGACCGTTTGCGCGAGGCGGACGGTTCAGGTGAACCGCCCCTACCTGTTGCAATTCCTCTTCCACATCGCCTGCGATGTAGGTTTCTTTCTCGGTAGCATCTTCTTTTGCGGCCGCGATGGCGAACTTGTCCCAATCGATTCCGACAACACGCTTAAACTTGTTGAGCAATGCTTTGGCGAAGAATCCTGCACCGCAGTAAGCATCGATAAGGAGATCCTGATTCGCCGGAACAAGATCGACAATCAAATCGCGCAATGCAGTTGCAACCTGATCATTGGTTTGAGAGAAAACACGCCGGCTCGAGAAAGTGCGCAAGGTGTAATGCCCATCGAGCGGATTTCGGTCCCGCAGTTCCGTCAGTGCTCGATTCACTTCGTCGCAGGAGATGGGGCACCGCTCGATGTCGATCAAGCGATGTGAATCGCGCCGGAAAAATCCGATCACCCCATTCTGTGCATGAACCGTGATGCGATTGCGATATTCGTACTGCTTTGGCGACGGGATGATGGGGCGCAGAGGAATATCTCTTAGCTTGCCGATTCGCTGGAGAACGTTGCGCACCTGGTGCCATTTAATCGCGAGCTGATGTTCGTAGTCGACGTGCTGGTACGCGCATCCGCCGCAGCGGCCAAAATAGGGGCACTCCGGTGTGACGCGATGCGGGGAGCTTTCCTTAACTTCCACCAACTCCGCCTCGGCAAATTGTTTTTTCTCGCGCACGATCTCCGCAGAAACGAGTTCGGCCTCAATGGTGTACGGAACGAAGATAGCCTTCCCTTGCTCGCGTCCGACCCCTTTCCCGCCGAAGGCAATGTCTTCGATTTTCAGATCAACAATGCGCACACAAACATCTCGACCGAGCGAATCGCAAACGCCAATTCAATTCTGGTTTTGACATTCTTTCGTCATTCGTCATTCGTGCTTCGTCATTTCATTATGGCCTGGCGACTTCACGAACACGTCTTGCGTGGCAAAATCGATAACCGTACGCGCGGGCGGGTGACCGGTGAGATTTGGCTGGC
>QHOS01000119.1 GCA_003219415.1 Verrucomicrobiota bacterium
ATTGTGTCATTCGGGCTTGCCCCCGCGTTGATGGTTTACCGTGTCGTGTTGCAGGAGTTCCCCCGTGCATGCTGGATCATTGCGTTCATTTATCTGATGTGCGGAGCACTGCGGTTGGCCCGTTTCAACTCTGCAACGGTGAAAAATGATGGAGCTAATCACCAAGATACTTTCACGGGTTTTCCCATTCCCGCTGCAGCCGGTCTGATTGCGTCGATCACGCTGTTCCTCCTTTGGCTCGCCGAGGGCGAACATCACCTCGGCAATTGGCGCTTCGTTCTGCCGCCGTTACTGCTTTTTCTTTCCTTCATGATGTTCAGCCGGTTTCAATATCCGAGCTTTAAGGCGGTGAATTGGAAGACGAAGAAATCGATCCCACGCTTTCTTGTCATCATTCTTGTTCTCATTTTCACCGTGCTGAATTATGAATGGATGCCGGCAGTTTTGTTCCTGGCTTATTTACTCTATGGGTTTCTGCGTCCCTGGCTCTCGCGCGACTGGCGTCGTGAAATTGAAGAAGAAATAGGCGAAGAGCCTTCTGAGGAGACCGCCGAACAAACACGCTGAGATCGGCAATTTGATTGGAGGGCAAACGCTCCGGTTGCCAGGCGCGCGGGCAGCGGGCGGTGCGCCTGCCCTAGAGCGCCTGATTCAGCTTCGATAGAATTTCCGAAATGCGCGAGATAGTAGATTTGTCTAGCGCGTGGCAACTAGACGAACGCTAGTTGCGATTCGCAGATCAGGCGCACAATCTCTACGGCCTTCTGCCCGAGCCGACGGTGGAGATTGTCCCGTGCCAGGGAAGGGAAAAAGTTCCCGCGTTATTATCTATTTGTCCGCCCAGGTTGAATGTGCCAGTCGCGTTGGCAAAACGGCCCGTGCCGGCGGTTATAAAGGCGAGTTCGTTGTTGTCGAATACGCCTGGGATTGGTGTCGGGGTCAGGGTCCCGGTGAACGGGCCGGAAATACTGTCGCCGTTGGCCCCTGTAAATACGTAGCTGCCGACATAGGTCAGGTCGCAGACATTGAGGACGAATTCCGCCGTTCCGTTGAAGCGGCCCAACTGCATCGCATTTCCCCCGTTGACGGCTTCAGAAAGCACGTGGCACTCGTCCAGAGGCACAGTCGAGATGATTGTGCCCGAGACAATCCCGTTGAACGGCACCTGGTCGCGGGCTGACGCAGGAGTGGCTGCCGAGACAAATATGCCAAGGCAGGCGACTAGCAGTGGGATTACAACTCCCGTTGTTGCTCTAAACTGAATATTTTTATTTTTCATAGTTTGGTTGGTTTATTGTCTTTGGGTTTAACTGAGGATTCCTTTCCCATCACTAAAGGAACTGGGAGCCAAAGTTCCGAAATTTTTTTGAGAACCAAAAAGCCGCCACTCGGTAACAGGTGACGGCTGTTTTGGAGATGCGGCCGTCGGCGGGAGTACGGCCTGTTGTATCTTGATCAACTATCTCATGTCGTTCGCTCAATGGCCATGCACCGGGATCAGCACAAAGTTGTGTTCTGTTCCGTCCTTGAACAACCCGCCGCCGATAATTTCGCCACGATTGTTAACGGCGATGGCGTATGTGGAATCCAAGTCCCAGTTGGAGCCAGCCGGAAAGAATGTAGTTAGATCGACAGCCTGGCTGGTCGCACTGGGCCAGATATAGGCACGACTTCTCGAAAAATCGTCATTGAATCCATAGCCCACGATCTGGCCGTTGTCACTGATGCCTGCCGCAACAGTGTTGGTAAACTCGCCAACTGTGCTCAGAACCACCGCCGGGCTCGAGCTGCTGGCCCAGAATACCGCGCGCACGGCGGCGAAGCCGGGTGTATATGCGTAACCAACCATGTTTCCCGCACCATTGATGCCGTGACTGTAGAAAACGACAAAGCTGTAAATGAATCCGCCTCCTGGTGAAGCCAGCGCCACCGGAGTGCTCGTGCTGTTCGCCCAGAACACGGCATGACATTCAAACTCGGCTTGGTCGCACGCATCGCCGAGGATGTTGCCGGAAGCATTGATGCTGGTGGCCACGCTGGTAAAAAGCTTATTGCTCAACACGTGAAGATAAATGGGCGCTGCGTTGCTGTTCGGCCAAAAGACCGCCGGGTTCACTGAAAAGTCCGCGTTAAAGAACTGGCCGACGATCTGGCCTGATGGATTGATGTCGTACACTTCACCCGCAAGGCCGGCCGGCAGACCGGGGAGTTCGACCGGGGTACTGTTAGGGCTTGCCCAAAACAAGGGCCGCTCAACAGAGAAGTCTTCGTTAAACGCAACTCCCACGATCTCGCGCCGAGAATTAATGCTCCTGGCGACGCTGTTGAGACCAGGCAATGTGCCGAGATCAATCGCCGCGCTCCGGCTGCTGGGCCAAAATGCGGCGCGTCTGAGCCCGGGTGCGAACTCCTTGTTGCCGACGATTTGACCGGACTGACTTATGTCGAACGCCGTTCTCCCTCCGAGCTCGATCAGCATGTATCGCACCTGCGGTGGCGCTTGGGGCGTGGACGTGACGAAGGTGCTCGTCGGTGCGTCAGGATTCGCGGAAGGGCCGCTGGCTACTGCCGGAGTGGTTACAGAGATAAACAGTGCCGCTAAGCAGGTGAAGAGCGGTGCGGTTACAAAACGCAGACCTGATAGGAGACAATTTCGAGTAAACGAACAATTAGTTTTCAGATAAGTTTTCATACTCATCTCTAAAGGAACTGGAAACCAAAGTTCCGGAATTTCTTTTGGAGCAAACAAAAAGCCGCCACGCGCTGAAGCGTGACGGCTGATTGCTAGCTATCGCTGTTGTTTTTGGCTGCGTGGTCCATCGGCTTGATCCACCGAATCGGCTTGTTAGGTCTCTTTAGCTCAAATGCTTTGATGCAGGTTCTGGAGCGTATAACATATGGCGGGCTAGGATAAGGCGATGGAGTCCGCTAAGGCTATCGAGTCCGTCTAAGTGTTGGAATTGGCCTAGACCATGCTAGATCGAGAGTCAGATCAGGGGTGCCCTGTGCATCGTGCAGTGGAGGGTTGCCCACGGCGAGAACGCGGTTTCCGTCGCGGCTCACATCGGTGGCTAGGTAATAGTGGGGGTCGGGCTGCCCGTGCGCTGCCATGAGATCGTTAACGAGCACGAGCCCTGAGTTAGCGTTCCATAGAAACGCGAGCTGGGGCGGGCTGTCCGGTGTTACCTCGCATGTTGCGAGCTGTCCCACAGCTACGCGCCCGTCGTCGGACACGTCCAGGACAGCGCTGTTATTGTAGGTTTGCTCATTTTCAGGAAGGATTGTGAAGCCGCCGCGGCGAGTCCACACAAAAGGTTTTCGGTTGCAGAGAGGGTCGTTACATTGTTGTATGCAACTGAATTGCTGGGCCAGTGCACCGCCGGCCGCGTTGCCTTGGGAGTCAATCGAGCTAAGGTTGACGACACTAAGACCGTTTGGCGGTGCAAGGATCCCGGGGTTCCCACCGGCGTCCCAGCGCACCAGCACCACGCGCCCATCGCTGAGGACTGCGTACCCGAAAATCACTCCAGTCTCAGCAACGAGTACAGCTACGCTGGACTGCACGACAAGGCCCCCGATAGATAGTTGCTGCTCGACACCATTCACCCACTTCGTAGCCTTGCATCCGACGAGGAAGGCCTCACCAGCGGCGCCGACGATAACCGAACCATCGTCAGTCATTGGGTGTGTGCGTCGCGCGGTGTATGCAACGCTTGCTTCAAATGGGTTACTACCTACTGCCGACCAGGGATAGGTACTCGCCAGAATCTGCGGACTGCCATCGCGCCACACCGCTGCCTGGCTGACGCCGACGCGGCCGCCGGCGCGCACGTTTCCGGCGATCAGCCGTCCATCACTGGAGACAGCGACCGCGTTTCCTCCGTTGTAGCCCTGGGGCAACTTAAGAAACTCGACGAGCCCCGCATTGGCCGTCCACATCCACGGCGCGTTGGTGCCCCTGTCAAAGAAGATTACGCCGCCGACGACCTTGCTCCCATCCGGGGTCATCCCGCTCGGGATATAGGTGCTCCTCATCCAATTGAAATCGCCTTGCAGCTCGCACAACGTCGATGCTCCATCTTGTTCTGACCATAGATAAGGTGCGTACGTCTCGCACCAGAGGAAGCCGCCATGGTCGTAAGTCGTGGAGCCAGCCGCGAGGCCGTGGTCAAGGTCGACGAGACCGACACCCAGGTCGTATCCCCCTCCACAACTACCTGTCCCCTCGGCGCCCCTAATTTGCCTAGCCCTCACTATTACCGGGTCCGGACCGCTGAGTGCTGCGCTAGTGGACATCTCGGAGAGCGTGCCAAAGGCAAGCGGCGGGAGAAAGACGCCGCATAGGGAGACAACCAGACCGATTAAAACGCTGAGATTAAAGAAGGCGGATTGCCTAACGTTCGGTGTACTCTCTAGTCTACCAAGCTTCGGCCTGCTCAGGGCTGCATCGCCCGTGAGTTTTGTTAGTGGATTTCGATTTTTCATACTCATCACTAAAGGAACTGACAGACAAAGTTCCGGAATTTCTCAGGAGGTTATTGCGAAGTCGTAGCTAACGGCAGGTAGGCGCGTGGTGCTTGTTTCTGCGGACGGGTCCCAAAGCAAAGCCGTCACGCGCTGAAGCGTGACGGCTAATTGCTAGCTGGCGTTTTACTTGCCTGACTTAGGGGGCAAAGAGAATCCACCCATTATAAGTTCCCGCCCCGGACAGGTCGCATCCTGGATTGGAGGCGCCTATGTCGCCCTCAGCCGTTAACTCCGCATGCAGGCCAGCGAGATCGCCAGTCCCATGGCCGACTGTAAAATGCAAAGTTTCGTGGCCGGTGACAGCGTTGCCTATGCCTTCATAACTCAAGAGGAACGTACCGGACCTGCCATTGACCGAACCGGTGAAGAGGCCAGTGCCGTGGAGTGTTATGGAACCGTCGCGATGAACTACATCCAGCTCGGTGCCTTCGGCAGATCCAATGAAGGTGCCAGTAGATGTTCTCCAGTTACTAATGTTGAACGTGATAATCAAGTTTTCGCCGACTTGACGAGGAGGACCAGCGTAATTGAAGCAGGGAAAAAACTCTCCGCTTGCGGGCTCTGGTCTGGCTCTGGGTCCTACAGCTTCAGCGCTCGGCAATGTTAATAGCGCGCCGGCAGCTGCCAGCGCACAAAAACTTGTGAGCAGATGTGATAGGAGACGATCTCGATTAAACGAATAATAAGTTTTCATACACATCACTAAAGGAACTGGCCGTCAAAGTTCCGGGGAATTTTTAGGAAGCGGCGCTCCATTTCTGTTTATGAACCGGTGTGCAGATCCGCCCGTTTTTAGGCTTGCAGAAGAAGGCAAAACCGATCACGCTGCCAAGCGTTGAATGCGGAAGCCGAACCGCGCTTGTTTGCCACCACGCGCTGGAGTCTCGTCCTTGCTGGGGCGAACTCCGATGGCGACGAGCAGAAGGCAGCTGAAGCGCTGGCAGAGCTTTGCCGCACTTACTGGCGACCCATTTTTTCCTACGTCTGTCGCCGCGGTTACTCGAGTGAGGACGCGCAGGACCTTACGCAAGATTTCTTCCTGATGATTCTGGAAACGAACTGGCTACAGCAGGCCGACAAAGGCCGCGGCCGTTTCCGGTCGCTCTTGCTCAAGTCGCTCCAAAATTTCCTTCACAACGTCGCCGATAAGAATCAAACGCTGAAGCGAGGCGGCAGCGTTCAATTCGTTTCCTGGGATGCCTGGATGGCAGAAGCGCCCTCGCAATTATCGATCTCGGATCGCGCGCTCGACGCGCTTGCACCCGAGCGGCTGTTCGATCTTCGCTGGGCCGTGACAGTCGTGGAGCAGGCGCTCCGACGTTTACGGGAGGAGTGCGAAGGTAAAGGACGTCTTCGCCTTTTTGAGGGATTGCGCGATCACCTTGCGGCAGAACACGCCGACATCTCATATGCCGATCTCGGTATCGCGTTAGGCGTTGCAGAGGCGGTCGTGAAAAAACAACTACACAACTTGCGCCAGCGTTATCGGTGGCTCCTGCGCGAGGAGGTCGCTCACACGGTTGAGAACCCGGCCGACGTAGACGACGAGATCCGACACTTGTGCGCGGCACTAGCCGCCGCTGCGTGATGAACAAAGTTATTGCGCCATCTGATTTCGTCGCCGACGTAATTGAGCATCCGACGGAATGCTCGCAGTGTGGCGCGATAACCCGGCTGGATCGCGGGGCCTGCATTAACTGTCTCCTGCGCGAGGGACTTGCAGCCAAAGGCGAGGCTTCTCGTGAAGCGTTCGAAAGCGTCCTCGCAGAAGCGAACGTGGCCGACACACAGTGGCGTCTCGGTCACTACGAAATTCTAGAGGAAATCGGCCGCGGCGGCATGGGAGTGATTTATCGTGCGCGCCAGCAGCACTCCCGCCGGATCGTCGCGGTGAAACGCATCCTCGCTCATGAGGTAAACTCGCACGAGACGCTGGCGCGCTTTCGGCGCGAAGCCGAAGCCGTCGCGAGCCTCGATCATCCAAACATTCTTCCCATTCACGAAGTCAGCGAAAGCGAGGAGGGGCTGCCGTTTTTCAGCATGAAATATGCGACGGGTGGGAGCCTTCGAAGCGCAGCATCTGCATTACGCAATAAGCCTCGCGAGTGTGTGCAACTGATGGCGAAGGTCGCGCGCGGCATCGCTTACGCGCATGGCAAGGGAGTTCTGCATCGCGATCTTCAGCCGGGGAACATTCTCCTTGATGAAAACGGCGAACCGATGGTGAGCGACTTTGGTCTCGCAAAATGGCTCGATCAAACTAGCGAGATAACAAGAACACTGGAGACACTTGGAACACCGGGCTACATCGCACCTGAGCAGGCCGAGTGCCGAGCCGATAAGCTTACCTGCGCTGCGGACATATACAGTCTGGGCGCAATTTTGTTTTATCTCCTAACTGGCCGGCCTCCGTTTGTAGGCCCGAATGTCCTTGCTGTTATTCATCAGGCTGCTGCGACCGCGGACGAAAATGGGTGCGACGGAATCCAACTAGTACGGTGCTGGTGGCATCGTTGGTCGCCATGGCGGCGATGGCGGGTGTGGTGCTTTGGCAGAGTCAATCCCCCCATCCGATGCCGGCGGGGATTGCGGTGCTTCCATTTGAAAATCTGAGTACCGATCCCGAAAACGCGTTTTTCACTTACGGGGTACAAGACGAGATTCTTAATGGTTTGGCAAAAATCGGGGACTTGAAGGTGATCAGCCGGACATCGGTCATGCAATACGAGAGCGGCGTGAAGCGAAACTTGCGCCAGATTGCGAATGAACTCGGCGTCGCGCATATCGTCGAGGGAAGCGTGCAACGCGCCGGCAATCGCGTCCGGGTCACCGCGCAGTTAATCGATGCAAAAACGGACACGCATTTGTGGGTGGAGCGTTATGATCGACCACTCGATGACGTGTTTGCAATTCAAAGCGATATTGCCAAGGCAATTGCAGGCCAGCTACAGGCAAAGCTGTCGCCAAAGATAAAGTCTGCCATCGAGGAGCGGCCCACTAAAGATCTCGCCGCTTACGACCTTTACGTTCGCGCAAAATTACTTGTGATGGCCCATTTCATCAACGAGAAGAACTACCTCGAGGCCGAAAGTTTGCTTGATCAAGCCATCGCGCGCGATTCAGATTTTTTTCTCGCACACTGTTTGAGCGCCGAAGTGCAGAGTCGGCTTTACTGGAACTTTGATCACAATCCGGAGCGACGTGACTTAGCCGAGCGCGCGGTTAAGGCTGCCTTTCATCTGCGGCCCGAAGCGGGCGAATCGCATCTCGCGCGAGCCCAATACCTCGCCAGATGCAATCTCGATTACGACAACGCTCGAGCGGAACTCGCCCTCGCCCAGCGCGGGCTCCCTAACAACGCGCAGGTCTTTACATTGCTGGGCCATATCGACCGTCTACAGGGCCGCTGGAACGAGTCGGTACGCAACTTCGACGAAGCCCTGGAGCTCGACCCACGCAATTTATTGACTCTCCGGCAGCTCTCGTTGGCCTACCTATTTATGCGTCGTCTTGCTGAGTCGGCCGCCACTGTGGACCGCGCCGTCGCTTTGGCCCCCCAAGATGATGAACTGCGAGCATATCGAGCATCGATCGATCTCGATTGGCGGGCTGATCCGAAGCCTTTGCACAAGACATTGGAGGCTATGATCAACCAAAACCTAACCGGGTCGACTGACTGGGGTGAATCTTGGCTGGACCTTGCTCTTCGCGAACGCGATCCAGTGGCGACGGGTCGTGCTCTAGCGGCCATAGGGGATGGATTTCACAGGGGCGGGCTCTATTTCTCACGCAGTTTCATGGAGGGCTGTGCCGCGCGCACTTTCGGGGACGACGCGGCAGCGCGAAGAGCCTTCACTGCAGCGCGCGTCGAGATCGAGCGGACCGTGCGCGAACAGCCGGATTATGGGCCGCCTCTCTGTATGCTGGGTTTGATTGACGCCGGCTTGGGGCGAAGAGAGGAAGCCATCCGTGAGGGTCGCCGCGCCAGCGAACTACTCCCGGTTGCCAAGGACGCGATGAACGGAGCCCATATCATGCAATTTCTCGGTGTTATCTACGCGTGGGCCGGAGAGAAAGATCTCGCGATCAAACAAATCGCCGCGACGCTGCAAGTCCCGAGCTTGCTAAGTTACGGCGAACTCCGCCTGCATCCGTTCTGGGATCCGTTGCGCGGCGATCCGCGTTTTGAAAACCTCGTAGAGGAGTCTAAGAAACCGGTCGCGATGAAATAAATTGTAGGGCTTCCGCGAAACGCCTTTCGCTACAGGATTGGCGTCTGACATAGACGCCCTACAATTTCGGATTTAAGCGCGCGAGGATTTCGGAGTCGCGGCTTCCCATTTTATTGTGGAGCCCGCGTCGTGCCGCTTATAGTCACGATCAGTCTAGAGCTTTTATGAGCAGCTTCTTTCAGGAAGTGCGTCGGCGAAAAGTTTATCGAGTCGCCGCTGCTTACGTCGTCGCAGCAGGTTTCTTGATTCAAATCGCCTCGGCCGCGTTTCCAGCCTGGGACTTGCCAAGCTGGAGTCTGCGACTTGTGATTACGCTTCTGTTGATCGGTTTTCCGGTCGCGCTTATTCTGGCGTGGGCCTACGACGTCACGCCGCAAGGTGTTCGGGTAACGTCGACGGCGACGACGCCAGGAGCGCACCGCCGCCGAAACCTGTTCATCCTTATCGCGACTGGCGTTGTTGTTTCTGCAGTCGCGGGGTTCTTTCTTTTGCCACATGCATCGGCACGCAAGATTGACAAGTCGATCGCTGTCCTCCCCTTTCAAAACCTGAGCGCCGATCCCGAAAACGCCTTTTTCACTGATGGTGTGCAAGACGAAATCCTGAATGGCCTGGCAAAGATTGCGGACCTCAAGGTCATCAGCCGGACATCGGTGATGCAATACAAGGCCGGCGCGAAACGAAGTCTGCGCCAGATCGCGAATGAACTCGGCGTGGCGCATGTGGTGGAGGGAAGCGTGCAACGTGTAGCAAATCGCGTCCGCGTTAGCGCCCAGTTAATCGACGCAAAGACCGACGCGCATTTGTGGGTAGAAAGTTACGATCGGCCACTTGATGACGTCTTTGCCATCCAGAGCGAGATTGCCAAAGCAATCGCCAGCCAGCTTCAGGCGAAGCTGTCACCGAGCCAGGCAAATACCCTGGCCGCAAAACCCACGCGTGATACGGAAGCTTACGATCTGTTCCTGAAGGGCGAATACCAGGAACGCCAGGCGGAGAGTACATACAAAGAGGAAACATACGACAGCGCCGCAACTTTCTATCGGCAAGCTCTGACACGGGATCCGAGTTTCGCCCTTGCGTATGCGCGACTCGCTTACAACCGTTTAAATCGGCATTGGTTTGTCAAACGCCTGACTTCGGGACAATTGGATGAGGTAAAGTCTGATATCGAACGCGCAATAGCGATTGCTCCGGATTTGCCGGATGCACATCTGGCGCTGGGTCTATTCCATTACTGGGGCCGTCATGACTTTGATTCTGCGCTAAAAGAGTTCGACCAGGCTGTCGAACTCCAGCCAAGTAATTCCGTTAGCCGGCAGTACCGGGCTGCGATTTACCGTCGTCGTGGTGAGTGGCGACGCTCGCTCGCTGAATACGAGCGGGCGGCTGAACTTGATCCGCGCGATGTATGGATTCCAGATCAAATCGGCGGAGGCTACCTCGGCCTTCGTCGGTGGAGTGACGCAGAGCGTTGGCTCAAGCATGCTCTAGCTCTCGATCCACACCACCTGGGAGCTGCTTTCCGTCTCAATCTTACCTACATCGCCAGCACCGGCGATATTCTGCGTGCCAAGCGGGCGTGGGAGGGAATACCGAACGAAAGAGGAGCCGGCCAAGGTGTTAGGCCGTACGAGATTGTGATTCCCGAGATGATTGATGAGCGGGTATATCTCTACGTTCTGGAGAGGCATTTTTCCGAAGCTCTCCAAGAGTGGGATATTGCGCCGGGTAACACAGCCGAAGGACGACTCGCGCAGCTAAAGGCGCGAATTGGGATTCAAGTGCTTGCCGGTCAAAGTCTGGCAGCAAAACCGGAGTGCGAGGAAGCGCGTGTTTTACTCGAAGCCGAGCTAGCCAAGCGGCAGCCCGAAGACCGCGTTTGGGTCTCAGAATTAGCTTGGATTTACGTTTGTCTCGGACGGAACGCCGACGCGCTTCGCCTTGCGCGAGAAGCGGCAGAGACGATGCCGATCGAAAAAGACGCGATCCTCGGCATAAATTTTCTTGTCGGACTAGCGCAGATCGAAGCGCACACTGGTCAGTCCGAAGAAGCGGTAAAAATACTTCGGCAGCTGCTCACAATCCCTGCCGGAGAATACATTTCCGTTGCCCGTCTAAAGATCGACCCCGTCTGGGACCCAATCCGTAACGATCCAGGTTTTCAAAAACTCCTTTCCGAACCTGAGCCGGAAACTGTTTATGAGTAGCCTGCGTTGACGTCCCATGATTCTCCGGCCGGGACGGAGCTAGTCTCTCCAGATGCTTATGCCCGATTCAAGCGAGCGAGAATTTCAGGGTCGCGCACGTCTGCCCATTCGCCCGTGAGTTCGAGCGCTTGCACTTTCTTGCCGGACTGGGCGAGATCGCGGATTGCATCGGTTAGTTCGTATTCGCCGCGCGGTGACGGTTTCAGTTTCGCCGTGAATTCGAAAATGCTCGAACGGAATGCGTAGAGCCCGGCATTGTAGAACGGAACAGCGCGCTCGGAGATCGCGCTCCACCTTTCCACTTCCCCCGGCTGCGATTTTTCGCGAAGATCGAGAAGCTCCATCCGGTCATTCAGAAAAACCGCGCCACCTTTACTGACATCTTCGCCGCGCGTAACTGTGATAATTGCTTCGATGTCCTCGCTAATATCGAC
>QHOS01000120.1 GCA_003219415.1 Verrucomicrobiota bacterium
TGAATAACTGCGTGCGATAGACCGCGAAAACAAATTCCGTTTCCGCGCGAAAGACCTTCTTCACCCCCTTGGGCGTCTCGCCCTTCCAATTCGGTCCCGCGATCATGTAGCTGCCGCCCTCGTTGCCGGTGGCGCGGCTACCGATGTAGTCGAAGTTGAAGGTGTAGGCGTCGATAAGCTGGATGCTGTAGTAACGCTTTTTTTCGATCGGCGGCACCGTCAGCACAATCGGTTCGGCCCGGAGATCCATGCCGACAAAGGAATAGGGCGTATCGGAGTTGGGCGTTTGAATCGCCGTATCCGCCGGCGTGTAAACGCGAGGGATGTTCACAATCTGGTTCCACGGCGCCTTGAATTCGGGATTCTGGCGATCCACGAAGTAGCCGTATTGGATGCGGTAGTTATCCACCAGCGGGAAGCCGTAGATATAAGCTTCCTTGGCGATGGTGCGGGCTTCGGTTGGGGTGATGTCCGCAGCGCGGACGGTGGTGAGCGCCGCACTGCCAGTGAAAATGGTTGCAGCGATGGTACCGGCCAACGCCGCGCTAGTGAATGTGTGTTTGGCTATTCTCATAGTTTCTTTATGGTTGATTGTCGGCATAACGACACCGTCAGTGTGCTCACGGGCCGTGCGGCGTAATCTCCACCATGCCGCTTTGGGATTTACTCGTCTATAGGACTTTAGGGCAATGTAGTTCACGTTAGTAGAGGCGACCGCGGGCTTACAGCGTGCATTCGTTATGACTAGGGTGGCTATTGATGGCGAAGTCACTGACCGGCCTTGTTGTTCCCGCCGGGACGCTTGGAGTCCTACAACTCCGTCGCGTTCGGAAACTGCCGGATCAGCGGATCGTGCCGAACCGGCTGGAGAAAGCCGAGCGCGAGCTTATAGAGCGGATTGATCAGCGCCGATGTATGCCGCGAATAGAGATCAAGCGGCGAAAGCTTCATCCGCAGGTGCAGCTTTGGATGGTAGTTCAACTGGCCGGTGTTATACCTCTTCAGACCTTGGGCGAGGCACCACTCAAAAAGATCCTTCACTGTCGTGTAATAAAGTCGTTGGTCGAGTGACACCGCGTAGTCAAAGCCAATGTTCAAGTGATGCATCGTGCCGTCGTGCACGAGGCACAGGGCGAAGGCCGCCAGCCGGCTGTCCACGCGCCAAAGGAAAAAGCGGGCGCACTCCGGCATCTCCTGGCCGATCCGCGTGAAGAATTCGGGCGTCAGGCATTCGAAGCGCATTTTCGAGCGCTGGTGGGTCTGCATGTACAGGGCGTGAATCTCAGTCGCGATCGGCGTGATGTCCGAAACCACCTGCATCGACACGGGTGGCATCCGCGCGATCTTGTTAAACTTATGGCGCATGTTGCGACCCAGAATCTTGCTGCGGTACTCCTCGAAAGTGCGAAAGTTGAAATCGATCACGCAGCCAGGCATGCTGGGAATCCGTCGATAGCCATGCGCGTTGAGCGCCTTCAAATCGTCCCGGTACAGCGAGGGAAAGTCCTTCAACAGAATGACGGATACGCCCGACTGTCGCGCGAACGCCACCAGCGCTTCGATTAGCATCTCGACTGCCCACCGCTCCCTGCAATCCAGCGCGCCATCCCCCGCCGAACATCCAGCCACCAGCATGCCCATCCGGAGCCAGCTTGGGAAGAACCGCCGCGGCGACGCGAACAGCGCGTGCACCCGCGCCGGCAAGCCGTCCAGGATGTCCTGCTTTACCAGAAATACCGGTTGCACGGCCAACCGCGCGCCGACGATGTCGCGCATGACCAGATATGCGTGGTCGAATTGACCGGCGAGCGTTTCCGCGCTGATCGCGTAGTAGCGATGGTCCTTGGAATGTCCGGAAAGAACGCGCCGCCAGATCTCGGACGGAATGTCAGCGGACGTCCGATAGACGCCTACCCTCCCCCCTGTTACGTTGAATTCTAAAACCGGCGGCCTGGGCCTCGAAACCGCACTTCGGCGCTCCAACTCGGGTTGAATGAGCGTTTCCGTGGTGAAGTTGCGGTCCGCCTCGATCAGCTCGGCAGCGCCCGCGCGGTTCACCGAATACCTTTCCTGATACGGTAGGAGCTGATTCATCTGAGTAATCGCAATTTTACCGTGCCCCGCGTAATTTGCTATAGGACTTTAGGGCAACACGCAGGTGCCGCTGGATAAGCCGAGGGGCGTGCGCTTCATAAATTAGTTTTGTGAGTTGAACGAGAAAGTTGCTGCGGTCTCGGCCAACACCGCGGTCGTTACTTCGAACGCTTATAACGCTGGCTACACTGCGGGCGCAAGTACGAGCAACACCAGCAGTCCAACAAACAAGCCAACTAACACTACCACGACTGCTTCGTCGCTCCCAGCTATACGGTAGGCCAAATCGTTGCCACTCTGCCTGCGGGCTGCATCACTCCCACCGTCCAAGGCACGACCTACTATTTGTGTGGCAATACCTGGTTCAGTGCTGCCTACGGCGCAAACGGCGTTTACTATCGCGTAGTAACAGCTCCGTGAGGCGGCACACAGATCCGACTAACAGGAGGTAACAAAGAAAACGGAGGGCTTCTTCCTTTCCATCTCGGTTCTCTCTATTTGCTCCTGTTAAATCTTGCCTTTCATCTGTTCGCTCCAAGGAGGATCAGGCGGTGTCGCAGGCTATTGAAATTTCGATCTTATTTTATTCGGTTTTGGCGCCCGGGTTTCACAGAATCGGCCCTAGCATCGCGATGGTGTTGTTCCAAAGCCGGCGGGTCATTGGCCACTGGGCCACCATCTCGACGGTGACAGAATGGGATTGAGCGAGATAGGCATCCTGACGGTGGCGCATTTCGGCGGTCAAGGTCGGATCGCAGATCAGGATGTTGTTTTCGTAATTCAGTTCGAAACTGCGCCGGTCCATGTTGGCCGAACCAATCAGCGTGATTTCCCCGTCCAAGGTCAGCGACTTGGTATGCAAGAGGCCGCCCTCGTACTCGTGGATGCAGACCCCGGCGGCAAGCAAATCACTGTAGTAACTTCGACTTGCCGCGCCCACGATCCATGAGTCGTTTCGCGCCGGGAAAATAATAGTGGTTTTCACCCCGCGCCGGGCGCTGGCGCAGAGGGCTGACTGCATGGCTTCGTCGGGTACATAGTAGGGAGTTGTGATGACCAGTTCCCGTCGGGCAGTGTACATCAGAGTCTCGAAGAGTTCGGGCATGGCCGAGTTGCGCACCGTCGGCCCGGTGCCGATGACCTGCGCCGTGAACCCCGAATCGGCGGTCGGCAGCGGTTGACGCAACAAGTCGTTGAGGTCGTCATCCACCTGCGCCATCCAGTCGCTGGCGAAAAGGTGCTGGTTCTGCCGCACAATTGGTCCCTCAAAGCGCATCATGGCATCTACCCACGGGGCAAACTTAGCCTTGATCCGGAACTCGGGGTCCGCGCAATTCTGGCTGCCGCAATAGGTCATGCGATTGTCAATTACCAGGATCTTGCGGTGGTTGCGCAGATCAATGCGGCCCCGTAACGGACGCAAGAGCGGATTGCCGATGGCCAGTGCAGTGGCCACCTGAACTCCCGCTTCCTGCATGGCTTTCCAGTGCTCGGATGCGATCATGGAGCGCGACCCCAACCCATCGGCCATAGTCCGGCAGATGACCTTACGCGCGGCGGCCCGCTTCAGCGCTTCGACCACTTTGAGTCCGTTGTTATCCGGCAGCCAGATGTAGACGGTGAGATGGACATGATCTTGCGCGGCATCAATATCCGCGACCATGGACGCGATGGTCGCGTTGGAATCCGGCAGCAAGCGCGCGCTGTTGCCGCCCACCGGCTCGAAGCCATTGACCGAATGGCCGAGCCGAAACAGATGGGCGTAAGGCTCGGGAATTTTCGGTTGCAGATTTGGGGCATCCATTCCGGGGGCTTTGGCGACATCCGGCATCGCGGCCAGCACCGCGCACATGCGACTTACCCGCCGGCGACCGATATTGGTTTCACCGAGCAGGATGTAAGCGATGATGCCGACCACGGGCAGAACGACAATGACTACGACCCACGCTACTCGCGAAGCTGGTTCCCGGTGAGGTCGCAAAATAGCCCGGGCAATCACGCCAAGCTGGATCAGGAGGTAGATCCCAGTCCAGAGCGCAGTGAGTACCTGATTTTCAGTCATTCAGTAGACGGTTGAGATGGCAGCTTTCCTCCATCGTGTCTATCCTGGAACTTGGGAACGAGGAAAATAGGTTCGTTTGGGATAAGTTAGTCCCTGGTCGTGGAATGGTTGTCGTAGAGGTTCACCGGTGAAGTCGCGGGCCGCACCTTCCCAGCTGCGGTCCGCGCGTTTCAGAATCGAGTCGACTGACTTACTTCACCAGCTCTATCTCACTCGGTCGCCACTGTTTCATAAGAATGGCTCGAGAGGCCGAGTGCTTCTAATTGAATCCAATCGATTACTTCGCCGTTACAATACCCGGTGGCTTCAATTACTCTCCTTCTCGTCGCCAGGATTGTCCTTCTGCCAGCCAAGCAGAGTCCGGTAAAACTGCGCGAGCTTGTCCGGTTCCTCGGCAAAAATTTCAAAGTGAGTGACTGAGTTCATCATTTGCGCTTACCGCTGCTGTCATTGCGGGGCTGCTTTGCTGGTTGATCCTTGGAGATAAGCAAAACCCGGAAGCGGCACTACAGGCAATAGGACTTTAGGGCTATACGACGATCAGGCTTGGTCGCCGATTCGGCGTGACTTGTTCTGCCTCGCGACCACGATGGCGCCCGAACAAACACGCCGCGGGCGGTGATTATCGCTCGGCGTGCTAGTGCCCGAGATGGACTAAGGCGTTGTACATGGGCCTCTGAGAAATCTGGATCACCCCGTCGAATGGCATATCCAGTTCCTGGATCAGGAAGATCGCTCCTGCTACTGACACTGCGGCCAGCATTAGCGCAATAATAACCGTGGCATTTGGCGGCGCGAACAAGCCTGCGCTCATAAAAATGATCGCCAGCCAGGAGATCAAAACGATCAGCATGGTAACAGAAATCGACGTGTCAGTCTGTTCAAACAGCAACCACCGCATTTGACCAAGATCGGTGGCGATCTGTGCGGCTTGAGACTTAAGCGAGCGCTGCACGTCGTTCTGTGGCGACAGCTTCTCGATTGAGTTAAACACCGCCTCGCCCGAAGATCCACTCGGATCCAGTTGTGCAGTTTGAGAGGACTTCTTGTCCGGCCACATGTGACTGATCGCACTTCCGACCGAGCGACGGAGAAGTTCGCGGCTCTCCGCGGTCTCAGACCCGTAATTTGCCAGCACCCGATCGAGGAAAACAATCTTAGCCGCCATCTGCGTCACCTCGCCCTTCTGTGTGTCGTACGTACCCTTGGTTGAGGCAACCAGCAGTCCGAGGACCAGGGCTGCCATCGTCGCGACCAATCCCATCCCGACCTTAACAGCGTCCTTTGTCTCGGAGCTCAGGTGATCTTCGGGAAGAGCAGCTCGCACGCGTACCCCTAATACGCCCGCTCCAAAAAGACATGCGAACACCAGTGTTCCTGTGATTGCGGAATTCATCGCTGCTCCTTAGTTAATGAATTTGCCACGCGCGCTCAGCCCTTCGAAAGGGCTCGCACCAGACAAAATCATTTGAATCTGTATCAGAACGAAGCGGGATCGCGCAGCGCAGTTGGTGATTGCGCTCTAAACTAATACGGCCCTGCCATTGGTCCCCATGGCCCAAAGCCTCCCCCCCATCCGCCCCATAAACTCCACTGCATCTCCGCGTCCTGGTACGTCTCAGCGGTTTCCAGGTTCTCCGTCGCAAGTTTATTTGTCGCGCGGAGCTGTTGATAAGCCTGATACTCCCTGGGTCTACCGACATAGGCGCGGTTGTTAGCTGGGTCCGGAAAAATGTAGTAGGTTTTCCCGCCTTTCTGGATCATGGTTACCTTGCCTGGCGGAAGGTTTTGGAGCTTTTGTTGCTGCGCAGCCGTCTTAGGCGTGATTACCTTAAAGCCGGAT
>QHOS01000121.1 GCA_003219415.1 Verrucomicrobiota bacterium
TTCATAGATTTAGTGTTGTTGTTTGATAATAGAACTCCAAACGAATGCTTCAGAAAGTAATTCCAGTGGTGATTTGCGGACCGTGAGTGATCGTGTCGAAAAGAAATCCGTTATTCTGGTAATCGACGCTGAGTGCCCGATAACCGACCTCAGTGAAAATGCAACGGGTGAGGTTGATCCCGACCACGCCCTCGACCTCCCACATCAAGTCGGAACCGACGTCGAAACCTCCGATCTCGCCGCG
>QHOS01000053.1 GCA_003219415.1 Verrucomicrobiota bacterium
GCAGAATCTGCCGACCCAACTGACCTCCTTCATCGGACGCGTTGGGGAGCAGAAAACGGTGCAGGCGCTGATCGAAAAGCATCGCGTCGTCACATTGGTCGGCGCCGGTGGGTGCGGGAAAACGCGGCTCGCAATCCAGGTAGGCGCGGCTGAGCTGGAGAATTTTCCGGACGGCGTGCGGTTTGTTGATCTGGCGCCGCTGAGCGGCACCGGCCTGGTGGTGGACGCAATCGCCACGGCGCTCGGCGCAAAAACCGAGGCGGGTTTGAGTGCAATCAATGCAGTCGTTAGGGCGTTGGAAGGAACTCAAACTCTAATCATCCTCGACAACTGCGAGCATCTTCTGGCGGAGTGCGCGGAAGCTGTCTCGGCATTGTTGCGCGCGGGTGGTGACGTACGCGTGCTGGCAACCAGCCGTGAGCCGCTCGGGCTAGCGGGCGAAATGATGTGGCGGGTGCCGCCCTTGTCATTACCGGATGGAGAGAGAAGTCCGGACGAGGTGGTGAAGTGTGAAGCCGTCCAGCTCTTTGTCGATCGTGCGACCGCGGCGCGCGCCGAATTTTCCCTAACGAGCTCGAATACGGCAGCGGTCGTTGAAATCTGCAGAATTTTGGAAGGACTGCCCCTGGCAATCGAGCTCGCAGCGGCACGCGCGAAGACGTTAACGCCGCAAGACATTCGCTCGCGTCTGTCGGATCGGTTTCGACTCTTGACCGGCGGACGTGGACGACACCAGACGCTGCGTTCGACAATCGATTGGAGCTACGACTTACTTCCGGAGAATGAACGCGCGTTATTCCGGCGGTTGTCGGTCTTTGCTGGCGGGTTCGATTTGCAGGCAATGGAGGCGATCTGTGGCGATTCGCTCGATACAATCGAACACCTCGTCGACAGGTCGTTAGTTATCGTCGAGCAACTGAGCGATGAGAGATTGCGCTACCGCCTCCTTGAAACATTGCGCCATTACGCCGCTGAGCGTGTGATCGAAGCAGGCGAAGAAGAGGATGCGCGCGAACGACACTTCACCTACTACCTGGACGTAGCTGAACGGACGTATGCGCGGCGCATTGAAGACGAAGCTGCCTCGCTGGCATTACTGGATGCGGATCACGATGATTTCCGGGCGGCGCTGCGATGGGCGCGTGCGCGTCCGCGCGATCTGCTGCGGTTGGCGTCCGCACTCGGATGGTTCTGGCATTTGCGTTCCTATTATCGCGAGGGACGAGCGTGGCTCGAGGAAGCGTTGAACGTAAATGCTAACGACCGCTCGCCTGACATGGCGCGAGCTTTGTGGGCCTTGAGCATGATTTTGAGTTGGAGCGGCGACGCCGGTGCGCGTCAGTTGGCGGATCGAAGCCTCGAGCTGTGGCAGGAAAATAGTGAACCACTGGAGTTGGCGCTCGCACTTGAGAGCATTGGTTACTCGCAGTTCATGGCCGGTGAGTACGCGGATGCGTTGCGCTCGATGGAGGATTGTCTTAAGCAGTATCGAAAATTCGGGTCTACGAAGTTAGTCACACGCGGTCGCGTAAACGTGGGCCAAATGCTTGTCGCATTGGGCGACGTGGAGCGCACAGAACCCCTCGCGCGCGAGACGCTCGCGGAAGGTCGGGCTCAAAACGAACCCAAATCCATTCATTACTCACTGCATTATCTGGGCGACTGCGCCTTGTGGCGTGGCGAGCCGCAGAAGGCCATCGGCATTTACAGCGAGAGCTTGCGCGCGGCGCTTGATTACGGAAATCAAATGGAGGCCTCCACTGAAATGCAAGGGACGGCGATGGGTTTAGCTGGATCCGGGAGAGAAGAAGAGGCGCTGCGGTTGTATGGAGCGTCCTGTGCACGTAACAAGGAACTGCAGACCACGGCGATTGATGAGATCGCTTTTTGGGTGCAACTACGGGAGCGCTATCTCACGCCTGCGCGCGAGCGTCTTGGCCCAGCCGCAGCCGAACGCGCGGAAACAGAAGGGCGTGCCATGGGATGGGCCCAAGCTGTCGCGCACGCTCTTCAATTGGCTCAAGAAACGCGCGGCACCGGACAATGGCACTAGCTGATCGGGCGAGATTCGTACTTTCCGACCACGTTGTCATTGAAATATTGAGTCTTGGATGGTGCGGATGTCAAGGCCTCGTAAACCGGCAGAGGTACGTCGAAATAGCGGGAGATCCGTCCGCTTTGAAGCTCTACCTCAAGCACGTGAGCGATTGCATCGTATCCGACCGATTTCAGACCCATGGAGATGATGAGTTGTCGAGTCATGTCACAAAGGAGTATCTTGGTGAGCGAACAGTTTCAAGCCTAAACGCAGCTGGCAGTCGTTATGCCGATGTGATACGGGGTTGCTAGGTCTAGACTGCAGGGTGTTCGTACCGCATCGCATACGCATCCATTCGGTCAGAGATTGGATTTACTGCGGAGCGATCGCGGGTCGTTGCGCTCTTAAAATATATTTCTGAATTTTGCCGGTCGCAGTTTTGGGTAGCTCTTTGACGAAGCTCACACTGTGCGGTGCCTTGAAGTGCGCGAGATTCGCCCGCGCAAACTCTCGCAGTTCGCGCTCATCGGCGCGCGCGCCTTCGTGGAGAACAACAAAGGCGTGCGGCGCTTCGCCCCAGCGTTCATTCGGGAACCCGACGATCGCAACCTCCTCCACCGCTGGGTGTCGCAAAAGGACGCCTTCAACTTCGACAGAAGAAATGTTTTCACCGCCGCTGATGATGACGTCTTTCAGACGGTCGCGAATTTCGACGTAGCCATCCGGATGCACGACCGCAGCGTCGCCGGTATGCAACCATCCGCCGTGCAAAGCCCGCTCGGTCGCTTCCGGATCGTTATAGTAGCCGGCCATGACCACGTTGCCGCGGGCGATGATTTCTCCCGGAGTAACGCCATCGTGTGGCACGTCATTGCCCTGTGTATCCACGACGCGCAGTTCACCCGATGTAATCAACTCCACACCCTGGCGGGCTTTGATCGCAGCCCGTTTCCTGATCGGGAGGGGCGCATGTTCCGGCCGCTGCTCACACACGGTGATGAACGGCGCTGTCTCGGTCAGTCCATAAACGTGGATAATCGTCCAACCCAATTCTTCTTCGAGTCGCTGGATGGTGGAAGCCGCGGGCGGCGCACCGGCCGTGATAACGCGAATTCCTTTCGGCGCGAGGCGACGGAGAGATTCCGGTGCGTTCGCCAGTGAAATCAAAACCGTTGGCGCTGCGCAGAGCGTGGTGATCTGCTCGCTCGCCATCAATTCGAAGACGGCGCGCGGTTCGACTTTGCGCAGACAAACGTGAGCCGCTCCCGCGGCCGTTACGGTCCAGACGAAGGTCCAGCCGTTGGCGTGAAACATTGGCAGCGTCCACAGATAACGGTCAGCGCAGGTCATCGGTGCATAAAGGAGCGTGCCGATGGAATTCATCCAGGCATTGCGGTGGGTGATCATTACGCCCTTAGGATGTGCGGTGGTGCCGCTGGTGTAATTGATTGTGAGCAGATCGGTCTCGTGAATTTCCGGACGCGTAAATTCAGCCGGGCTCGCCTCGATCATTGCTTCGTAGTCGAGCCAGGCAGAATTCGGCTGAGGACAGCCGACGCTACAACTCAGGGCGACGAAGTGTTCAACGCACGGAAGGCGGGATCGAATGCTGTCGATGGTGGCAAGATACTCGTGGTCCACACAGACCATGCGCGAACCACTATGGTTGATCAGGTAAACGAAGTCGTCGGCCGTCAGCCGATAGTTTAGCGGGACCAGCACAGCGCCGATTTGCGGCACCGCGTAGAACGATTCGAGCTGCGCGTGAGTGTTCGGTGAGAGATAGGCAACGCGGTCGCCTGACTTGATTCCAAGTTTCTGCAAAACCGCCGACCAACGATCACATCGATCGAGAAACTGCGCATAGGTCCAGCGCGAGGCGCTATCGATGACGGCGACACGTTCGGGATAGAGTTTGCGCGCGCGACGACCGAATTCGAGAGGCGTCAGCGGCGTTTCCATTGGTGTCGGTTGAAACGGTTGATAGTTAATGGTTGAGCGCTCATATCAGATCTGACGCCGTGCGAGAGGACTGAGGCGCCGCAGTGCATGCTCCATGCGATTCTTGATCGGATGAAATGCGAGGCCGAAAAGCGTACCGAGGAGCGCGCTTGCGAAGCGGTCGCTAATGCTCGTCACGTCCACGAGGAGGTTAACAAGAAACGCTTCGACGATTGCATAGGTGAAGAGGAGCAACGCCGCCGTCATGCCGTAAATGAAAGTCTTGCGGATAACGAGCACTGGGCTGATCGCACCGGCATAGAACACCGCAGCGGAAATGCAGATGACCAAAGCGAGGCAATTCGCGGCATTGATGGACACCGAGAGAACGACGCGCAGAGTTGGCGAGCCGGTGCCGTGCAGAACAGCATTCACGCCCTCTCCAACCAACCCGATCACAAAGGCGGCTAGAGCTGCCTCGAGGAACCACAATACCTTGCGCCGCGTCTCAGCATCACTCGACCGATACATAACGTAGAAGTACACAAGCCCAGTCAGCACGATGACGAGGCGGATCGCTTCAGAGAAATGCCGATTATTAACAAACACAGTCAGGAGCGTCGCGACCGCGACGAACACCCACACGGCCCGAGCGCGGAGGAAGAAAACCAACACGACCCGCAATGACTTTATCTTTCCCCAGATGGTCGGGGTAGATGTGATGTCGTCAGATGTGAGAGTGCGAGGGAAAAGCTGTGACGCGCGAATGTAAAATCCGGCGCCAAGAATATAGGTGAGCCCCAAAACTGGCGCGCCGATCCCCGCGTTCACGCGCAATTCCTCCAGCAGTATTAGGAAGGCGTCATGGCTGGTGATAAATACCACTGCCAGCGCGATGGAGACGTTGGGCGGGTGATCGCCAGCTCGCCACGCGACCAGAAACGCCACTCCGAGCAGAACGAGCCCGGACCCCAGGCTCATCGAGTTGTTGATCCGCTCTGGCAGCGGCGTACCAGCCGTCGCAGTCCATATCAGCACGAGACTCGCCGCGGCAGCAACCATACCGGCGACGCTGACAGCGATCACGAGCCAACGTCCGGCCCTGACGCGAAGTGATGATGCTGTCGAAACTCTTTGCTCCGCTTGTTGTCGTCGATGTGTCCGGAAGATCCGCACCAGATCGTTCCCGGCCGATTCTTTCACGTGTCCTTGATGCTACGAATCATCGTGGATCGTCAATCAAACTCGTTCGCAGAAAGAAGACCCGGTCGCGTCTCAACTCCGAAAGATTGACTTACTCGCTCCCGCTCATTTTGGCCTCTCAGCTTAGCCCATCTATTTCGCGCGCGTCCCCTGCGGCTCCATTGAAACTCGCTCGCGTCCCCGCTTGCTCACCGCTACCCGTCACGGCTTTACCTTCTATGTCGCTGATCCCGTCAGCTCCATTCGCGAGCAGGCTATTTGACATTGGCTGTACGAAATCCGAAACGCTTAGGGAAACGATGCTGCGATACTCTTTTAAATGAGCAGGGCGTTCGTTAAAGAAGATGTCGATCCTCCGGAGCGCAGCGGACGGAAACGATCGGCCTCTGGATTGCCGCCGGGTGCGACTAATTATATCACCGCCCGCGGCGCGAAGCATTTGCAGGACGAACTTCAAAAACTTCGCGCGGCAAACGCCGTCAGCGAGCGTGTCACCGAACTCGAACAAATTCTGGCATCGGTCCATGTTGTCGATCCTCCGGACGCGCCGTCTAACAGCGTCACGTTCGGCGCAACGGTGACGGTGAAAGATAAAAAGGCAGCACCGAAACCTATACGGTGCTCGGTGTTGACGAACTCGAACTCGAGCCGGACGCCGTCAGTTGAATTTCTCCGATCGGCAAAGCGCTCCTGGCCGCGGACATGGGTGACTGGATTACGCTTGAGGATGGACGTACCGCGAAAATCGTCAAGATCGTACAAGATAAGGGGCCGCCAAAAGCGCAAAGCGCGCACTAGCGGCCCCTTTCTCAGATTTTCAGAGTCTTATTGTTTTGGCAGTGGATCCGACGCAAAGTTTGCGTGGACCAACATCCATTTGTCGCCCTTTTTCACAAAGACGCGAGTCGATTTTGCGCGATTCGGTGTCGTTTTTCCGTCCTTGTCCTGTGTTAGACCGGCATAGTTGTAGGTCAGAATCGCAACATCCCCGTTGTATACCTGGACTTTGGGATTGGCCATTTCCGCCCCTATCGTCTTGCCAGAGGCTTTTCCTGTAGCCTCCGCCAGCCGTAAATTCATCGCTTTGCCATCGAGACGCGTGGCATAATCGCCGTTGAACTCAGTGTAATCATCCGACGTGTCCTTCGACTGTTCGGCGACACTCGTCGGATCTTTGATCTCCGCCGCCCATTGCGCCTTCGTCATGGCAATGACGGCATCGGCTGTTGCCTGGTCGGCTTGCTGAGCCGACGCGTTCATCGCGAAAGCCGAGCAACAGGCCGACGCAACTAATACCAACATTAATTTTTTCATCTCTATTTTCCTCCGGGGAAACCCCCGTGTGTTTGAGCTGACCATGCCCAGTGTTTAGACCGCGACGGACAACGGTCTTGTTAGCTATTGCCGCCGAACCGGCTGAGAAGCCGGATGCTCGCTTGCTTGCGTTACACTGCCATAGTCCGCCGACACTGGTAAGTCAATGCATTTCGCCGGACCATCTGACGCTGATAATCGCGCAAATCAGGGTCGTATCTAAATATTGAACATTTGGTTGAAGTACACATCTACTCGTCACGTTCGTGGAGTCATTATTTTTGCCGCGCGAAGGTGATCACCCAATTTTTCTCCCAATTTTTGCCGGCATCCGCCGAGAAGGCCTGCTCAAAGCGCGCCCCATCGGCCGTGATGTCGGTGTAGGTGTTGCGGACGAAGATGTCTCGTCCGTCGAGAAGCTCCTGGTCGAAAAATTCGCCACGACCATCCTTGAACGTGCCGACCGTCGGCGGAATACCAATCATACCGTCGCGACTGCTGGCCCAATTCAAGTTCCACTGGTGTGCTTCCGGATCGTAAAGGCGCAGGCCGAGACCTTCCAGGTGACCGGCTGGCCCATCTGCCTGCACTTCGATCAGACTAGCGCGTCCATTCCAAATGGGAGTTACCTCGGAGAGGCCGTCGTACTCCAGCCATTTGGTGGAACCGATCAATTGCCCGTCGAGCCGCGACACGTGCACCTTCCAATGTCCGTAATTGAAATCGAAGTCATGGTTACGGTCATTCGCAGTCAGTGAGTCGGCGGCAGGGTCAACGGCGGTACGCGTAAGATCAACAATGATATTCGGCTCCCATGTCTTTCCCTGATCTTCCGAGAATGCCTGCTCAAAATGATGCGAGTTTGGTGTGATATCGGAGAAGATCTCCCTAACTAAAACGTTCTTGCCATTGATGACCTCCTCGTCGTAGAACTCGCCGCGACCATTCTTAAAGGCACCGAACGCGGGCGGGTCTGAAAGCACACCTTTCTTTGCGTTGGCCCAGTGAAGACGCCATTGATGCGTTTTCGGATTGTAAAGCCGCATGGCCAGACCTTTCAGATGAGTGTCGCCCGTATCCATGGTGAGTTCTTCGAGTTGGGCGCGTCCTCCCCAAACTTTTCTCGTTGATACTGTGCCTGTGCCTTCGACCCAGTCGTTCGATCCGGAAAGCGGGTTTAGCAGGCGACGCACGCGGGTCTTCCATGTTCCGACGGCAAAATCGAAGTCATGTTGACCATCGGGTTGTGTGGTGTCCGCTTTCGTCTGCTCCATATCGGTTGCCCTCGCTGAATGCGGAGTGATGCCCACGAGTAATACGGTCAGGATGGAGATTGCGATGCAGGTTTTCATGTTTGCTTTGATACCACAGCGGTGGTTACCGTAAATGACCGGTCTGGCCGAATTCTGCATAACCACTTTGAAATCTCAATTCCGCGGCATTTCGAATCTCATCACCATTGACCGACGCGCATCGAAGCCGCTTTATCAGCAGATTTACGATTCGTTCCGTAGCAGAATCATTCGCGGTGACCTTCGTGCCGGCGATCTTGTTCCATCATCGCGTGAGCTCGCGCGCGAGTCGCGCATCTCACGTCTGCCCGTCCTGACTGCATATGCGCAACTTCTCGCTGAGGGATATTTCGAGAGCCGGGTAGGCGCCGGCACGTTCATTTCCAGTTCGCTTCCGAGCCGATCAACAGGGTCTTTGCCGAGCGCTGCTCGGGGGCAGCGCCTGCTCTCGGCGCAGGTCGCAGCTCTTCCGAAATATGAGCGGCCTTCGTGGGCGGAGAGCCTGGGCCCATTCCAAGTCGGGCAGCCCGAGCTTCAGAAATTTCCAATCGAGATTTGGTTAAGGCTTGTCGCGCGCTATTCGCGCCGCATGCGTCTGAAAGCATTGCAATATGCCGGTGCGATGGGATTGCCCGAGCTCCGCGAAGCGATCGCTACTTATCTCAGGACCTCGCGTGGTGTGCGATGCGAGGCACAGCAGGTCATGATTGTGAGCGGATCGCAGCAAGCGCTCGATCTAGCAAGCCGCGTGCTGCTCGAGGCCGGAAGGGCGGCTTGGGTCGAAGAGCCTGGCTACTGGCTTGTGCATCACGTTTTGAAAGCTGCGCGATGCCGAATCGTTCCCGTGCCTGTAGATGCGGAAGGTCTAAACGTGACCGCCGGCATCAAGCTAAACCGAAATGCTCGAGCGGCCTTCGTCGCACCGTCTCACCAATATCCGCTCGGGGTCACGATGAGTGCGGCGCGCCGCCTGCAATTACTTGAGTGGGCGCAACGATCGAGGGCGTGGATTATCGAGGACGACTACGACAGCGAGTACCGATATGGCAGCCTGCCAATTGCTTCCCTCCAGGGACTCGATCGCAATGCTCGCGTTATTTACATCGGCACCTTCAGCAAAGTGATGTTTCCATCGCTGCGACTGGGATACCTGGTCATTCCAGTTGACCTGATAGAACGCTTCGCAGCGATGCGGCAAGTAATGGACATATGCCCGACGCACATCACTCAGGCTGTGATGTCAGATTTTATCCGCGAAGGCCACTTTGCCCGACACGTGCGGAGAATGCGGCCGATCTACGCTGAAAGACGGCGCGTGTTGGTCGCAGAACTCGAGCGTCAGCTTGGCGACAATGTGACGATCATGGGAGATCAAGCAGGGATGCACCTGGCCATCTTCCTCACTCCAGGCCGAGACGATCGAAAAATCGCAGCGACGGCCGCTCGACAATCGCTCTGGCTCTCTCCGCTATCGTCGTCCTACGTCGGAAGGACGCCACGTCACGGTTTTGTTCTAGGGTTCGGAAATACCAAGGCAAACGAAATTCCTCAAGCCGTTCGGCATTTGAGGAAATTGATCTGCCAATAGCAACGACGTCCGTCAGGCCTGACGCTGCGCCTATACATTTGGCATTGGCTGTGCGAAATCTGAAACGGCTAAAGGAAACGGTGGTGCGATACTCTTTTGAATGAGTAGGGCGTTCGTCAAAGAAGATGTCGATCTTCCGGAGCGCAGCGGACGGAAGCGATCGGCGTCCGGATTGCCCCCGGGCGCGACTAATTACATCACCGCGCGCGGCGCGAAGCATTTGCGCGACGAACTGCAAAAACTTCATGCAGCAAACGCGAACGGCAAGCGCGTGGCCGAATTGGAGCAGATTCTGGCATCGGTCCACGTTGTCGATCCTTCGGACCCGCCGTCGAACAGCGTTGCCTTCGGCGCAACGGTGACGGTGAAAGATAAAAAAGGCCGGACCGAAACTTATACGATCGTCGGCGTTGACGAACTCGATTTCGAACCGGACGCCGTCAGTTGGATTTCTCCGACCGGCAAAGCGCTTCTCGCCGCGGACATGGGCGACTGGATTACGCTTGAGGATGGACGCGCCGCGAAAATCGTAAAGATCGAGAGAAAAAGCGACACGTGACGAATGACCAGCCTTCGCCAAGGCTACGGCAGGCGGTGCGAGTTTAGCGTGCGCTTATTTCAATTGATCGTCGGCCAGGCCCATCGTGCGCAGGAATGCATTCCAGCGCGGGTCGTCGTGGAGATTCGGTAGGAGCGGATCTTTGCGCAAACTGGCCAGACCCGGGTCGCGTTGCCGGCGCGCACGCTCCAGCCATTCGAACGCCCGATCCTTGTCACCTCGATAGCCATAAACCTCGGCAATTTGATACGCAGCTGTTTCGCTCTCGTTTGCGGTTAATTGAGCGAGCGCCGCGTCGGATTCTGTCACGCGCTTTTGGCCCCAACGCGCGCAGCTCACGATGAGGAGGCGGCACCACTCACCCGCGTCGGCTTGCGCCGCGGTGGCGGCTTCCTCGAATTTATTCTCCAGCAAATATGATAAACCGAGTCCTGCATGCGCCCAGGGCGCCGCCGGATTCAATTCCACTACACGCGGGAATTCGGCGCGCGCTTCCGCGAATCGTTTCGTCGCCGCCAGGTTAAATGCGAGAAATGAACGCGCTTGCGCGTTGACCGGATCCAGGTCGACTGCTTTTCGATAGAGTTCGATTGCTCGATCCATGTTTCCGCGTGCTATCTCGAGGTTGGCTGCAGCGATCACAATGTTCGGATCGGCCGGAGCAAGTGCCAGCGCCTTGGCCACGGTTTGAGCCGCCGCGTTCCAGTTAAAATCGAAATTTGTCTCGATCGTCGCCCGGGCGAGCAAACCGTTAGGTAAGTCAGGCTCAATCGATAACGCCCGCGCCACGGCGTCACGCGCACTGGCCAAATGCGCATCGAAGCCTTTTTGTCCACCTTCGGTTGAAAACGCGGCAAGCCAGAGATTCGTCTGTGCGACGCCGGCCCACGCCAGAGCAAACCCAGGGTCCAATGCGACCGCGTGTTGGTAAGCAGCAAGAGCCTCACGCGCGCTTTTTTCCGAGTGGCGGTTCTCATAAAAACGGCCCTGTAGGTAAAACTCGTGCGCCTCGACGTTTTTCGTTCCGCCTTTTTCCGCCGCTTGTACTTCCGCCTGGATTTTCTGTTTGTCGGCAGAATCAGCAGCGCTACCCGTCAACCGATCGCGCACCTGCGCCACGATCGTCTCCGCCAACTCGGTCTGGACTGCGAACACGTCTTTCAAGTCGCGAGTAAAATTCTCCGACCATAGTTCCTCGCCCGTGTCAGCGCGGGTGAGCCGGGCGGCGATGCGTACGCTGTCACCGGCTTTGCGCACGCTTCCTTCCACCAAATGGGCCACACCGAGTTTCTGTCCAATCTCCTGGGCTGTCGCATTCTTGCCTTTGAATGAAAACGCCGACGTCCGCGCGGCCACATGCATTCCCGGAATCTTTTGCAGCACCGTTAAGAGCTCTTCGCTAACGCCGTCCGAAAAATATTCGCTTCCTTTGTCGTCGCTCAGGTTAACGAAGGGCAGGACGGCGACGGATTTTTGATCGGGTGTATTCGTTGGAGCGGCTGGCACCGCGTGAGCCGCAACCGACTGCTGATTTTTGCGCTGCATCCACCACCAACCCGCGAGCAGCGCGAGTATGACGAGAATAGCGGCCGGAACCAGGAGAGGTGATTTCTTTGAGGTTCGCCTCGCTGGAGATTCAGCACCTTTCTCCCAGGGTAGAATGATCCGGAAGAGATCCATCCGCAGCTTGATGTTCTTCAAATCCGCTGAACCGAACTTTTCAAATCGCGCCTCGAGCGCGTTACGAATCTGCCGCTCGACATCCATCGAGACGCAAATGCCGCCCGCGCCGGCCAATTGTTCGATGCGGGAAGCGATGTTCACCCCGTCGCCGTAGACGTCGCCGTCGCGATGAACCACATCGCCGATGTGAATGCCAATCTTGAGTTCGATGCGCCGGTTGGAAGTGACGTCGTGATTCCGTTTGGCCAGGGTGCGCTGGATCTCTATCGCGCATTGCGCCGCTTCTAACGCACTCCCGAATTCGACCAGGAAAGCGTCGCCGATGGTTTTGATTTCGGTGCCATGAAACTGCGGAAAGATTTCGCGCAACAACCGGCGATGTTCCTCCAATAGCTCGAGAGCGACTTTGTCATCGCGTTGGGCGAGCGCGCTGTAGCCCACCATGTCGGTAAACATAATGGCGGCGAGCTTGCGCTCTTCAGTCGGCATCACCCTTTTTAATGATTATCTCAGTAAATGACAATGCCCGACGTGAGCCGCCGGCGCGTCAGGAAAGCTGCGACGTGACCAGACACGAAAGTCAAAACAGTTGAGAGTTGAGTGTTAGTAGTTGAGAGATTGGAGCGGAAATATGTCCAGCAGTTACGAATTCGTGCAGCTTGATGTTTTCACGCGGACACCCCTGACGGGCAATCCGCTGGCGATTTTCACCGATGCGCGAGGTTTGAGCGATCAGCAAATGCAGGCCCTCGCGCGGGAGATGAATCTCTCTGAAACAACCTTCATCCTGCCTCGTGAGCCACAAGTTGAAGCACAGGAGGGGAAGCGGGTCCGCATATTTACAGTGACAGAAGAGTTGCCGTTTGCCGGACATCCGACGCTGGGCACAGCGCTGTATCTACACAGTACGGCAGCTTCTGGCACGGATGAGATCGTCCTTGACCTGAATGTGGGGAAAATTGGTGTCCGATTCAGCACTGACTCAAATCACAGAAGCAATCGCGTCGCCGGCGATGTTTTTGGCGAGATGCGTCAGCGCGATCCAGAATTTGGCCCCACGTTGCCGCCAGACCAAGTCGCCAGTGCCCTCGGGAGTGAGGAAATCGCAGCAGAATGGCCAAGCCAAATCGTGTCGACAGGATTGCCTTTTGCCATTGTGCCGATTCGCGATTCGAAGAGTTTGGCAAACTTGAAGCCTGATCTTGCCAGAGTCGGCGCTCTGCTGGAAGGAACCGGCGCCCACTTTTGCTACTTTATTTCTCCGGAACGCCAGAGCCGGCTTGAAGTGCGCGCCCGCATGTTTTTTTATGGCGGAGAAGATCCGGCTACTGGATCAGCTGCTGGTTGTGCCATTAGTTGGATGGTGCAACATGGCGTAGCAAAATCTGATGAGCAGGTTCTCATCTACCAAGGCGTCGAAGCCCGACGACCCAGTGAAATCTTTGTGCGCGCGACACGCGACGGTGAGAAGGTCACCAACATTCGAGTCGGCGGATACGCGGTGGAAGTGCTGCGCGGAACTGTAAGTTTGGAAAAGTGACAAGTGAGTCGGAGGTGCGAGCCGCACCGGCATTAGACTGGTATTGGCGACGAGTGACGGGAGAAGCTGAAGAAAATCGGAACGTTTTCTTCGTTACCTTCTGTTAGAATTCAGGGGAGGTGGGCCAGGAAATCGTCGACGATTTTCCACGTTTGCTCTGGCTGCTCCAGCCACGGCATGTGCCCACATTTGTCGATGAACGCCAGCGTCGAATTCTTGATCAGCGAGTGCCCTTCACAAATGTTCGCTTCTCCGGCCAGATCTTGCCGCCCTTGAAGAAGAAGCACCGGAGCCAGGATGGTTTTGAGTTTCGGCCGGATGTCATACTTCCCCTCAGCCGTCAGAAACGCTGGAGGAACGCGGAAATTGTAATCCTTGGGATTGAGTTCCATTGCCATCTGCAAAGCCTTCTTTCGATCATAGAAGTAAGCCGAGGCCGCTGCACGCAGACGTTCAAATGCGGCGCGGTCGGAGTCAGCTGCCTCTCGAGACGGCTCTCGCCAAAAGTCGCGGACTTCGATTTCACACGGCGAGAGTCGCGTACTTTGATTGTCAGAGAACACACCGAGGTATTCCGACGTGATTGGACCAGAACCAAGCGTGATTACTGCGCGTACGGCATCGGAGTATGTGCCTGCATAAGCAAGGCCCAGGATCATTCCCCACGAGTTTCCGACCACGATAAATTTCTCAGTGTGCAGTTGCTTGCGGAGGGCTTCGATGTCTTCCATGTAGGCGTTCAGATTGATCGTGGACGAGTCATACCGTGGCAGCTTCGATCTGCCAGTTCCGCGTTGTTCCCACATAATGCATCGGTATTTTTTTCCGAGCTCGTCAGCAACACCTTGCATGGAGTGGATGTCTTCACCCGGTCCGCCACTTAAGACGAGCACATAATCGCCAATCATCGGACCGACGACCCTGTAGAACAGATCGATCCCATCCCGAGTGACCTTGCCGTCGACGAAATTCTGCTGCGTCGCATCGACATCCGCCCAGACTGTGCCGGACAAATTGAGCAGACACGCCGTTACAATCGCGGCGATGTGCGATCTAAATCTTAGTTTACCGGCCATACCAACTATTCCAAACACAACGGTCTGTTTCATAACTACCTCCGATCTCGTTTGGATTTCGCTGTCGAGCCTTTGTGTATCCGGCGTCGACGCTCGGCAGCTGCAGGTGCTCGCGGTTGCTGGAACACGGTTTCGAACACGATAGTTTTAAACCGCTCAAGGGCTGCGGGACTCCGTTCCACTTTCATTCGCAGAATGGCGCCTTCCCAGGACGCCAACAGGAATTCAGCCAGTTCTGTGGCGTCAAAGTGTGAATCAACTTCGCTAGCAGACTGAGCTGCGGCGATGCACGATGCAAACAGTGTTCGCCACTCTCGAAAGATTGAATCGAGCCGTTTGCGTAAAAGTCTGCTGTGAGAACTGACTTGAAGGCTGAAGTCACCGATCAGGCAACCAAGCATCCACCGATCGCGCCCCAGCTTGTCCGTAATGACGTCGAGGTACCGCTTCAGCCGTTGGCGCGGTGTGAGAGTCTCATCGTTTAGAGTTTCGTTCACCAATCTTTTCAAGTAGTCGAAGTACTGGTCGAGCACTTCCACAGCGAAAGCCTCTTTCGAACGAAAATGGTTGGTGAACGAACCTTGAGGGGCGCCGGCCGCGGCGCAAATATCGCGCACGCTCGCTGCGTGATAACCGTACCGAAACAGGACGGGCAGCCCAGCTCGCAAAATTTGGTCACGTAAAGAACGTCTGGCCATTCTCGAGATAATACGTACGTGCGTATTGAACCGTCAACCCTATTCTGCTGCCAAGGCTGAGGTAGAGCTCAATTTCACCAGTCACCGGATTGATTGACACTCAATCAGCCGGCGATATGGTCGGCGACGTGCCGGAGCAAAAGGAGACGCGTCGCGCCAGCCGATATGACGCAGTCATTGCGACCTTTGTTGGATTCCTGGCTCTGTGTGTTTCTGGTTACACCGCTTACATGCAGCGCCAGCAGGTGCGCGCAGCGGTCTGGCCCATCCTCGAATTCGACAGCGGCAATGGGCCTATTCATTTTAGCCTCGCCAACAAAGGCGTCGGACCAGCGATCATTAAGCATGTGATCCTGAAGGTGGATGATCAACCCGTGAAGAATTGGGCCGAGGTGCTCGAAAAAATTCTTGGGCCCGGATATCATCCGGGTGAGGAGAGCGACATGAGCGGTCGTGTGTTCTCGGCGGGTGAATCGACGAACGTTTTCACTCCGCACGATGGGGCGAACAATCCGATCCCTTTCGACAAATCCAATCCACTTTGGGCAAAATTGAATACAGATCGCAGCCGCGTCACGGTCGAGATCTGTTATTGCTCGACGCTCGGCGAATGCTGGATCTTGCGCGGTGGCGGTACGACATTGAGTACCACAACCTCGACACGTCGCTGTCCGACTCGGTCGGCGATTACATTCCAGCAGTAGTTAACAGACGTTGATAGTTGATGCTTGAGAGCTGAGAGCAGACACGCAGCAACCATGCACCGATAACAAACAAAAGGAGCAGTCATCATGGACATGAAACTCGAAGTCATCATCATTCCCGTTTCCGACGTCGATCGCGCCAAAGCGTTCTACGAGAAACTGGGTTTCCGGTTAGATATCGACTATGCCGCTAATGACGACTTCCGGGTTCTACAATTTACGCCTGCCGGTTCAGAGGCATCGATTATCTTCGGCAAGGGAATCACGTCGGCCAAGCGTGGCCCGGCGGACAGCCTGGTTCTCGCCGTGGACGATATCGACGTCGCCCGCGACGACTTGATTGCCCGCGGTGTCGACGTAAGGGAGGTCTTCCACTACGTTGGTGGTCCCTTCAATAACGCGGTGAAGAACCCACGCGTCGCCGGCCGCGACCCGCAAGGTCGTTCCTATTACTCGTTTGCCTCGTTCGAAGATCCGGACGGGAACGGCTGGCTACTCCAGGAAATCACGTCGCGGCTTCCCGGTCGGATCGACGCCGCAGCAACGACGTTCGGTTCGGCGAGCGATCTCGCGAGCGCGCTTCGGCGTGCGGAGGCCGCTCACGGCGAGCACGAGAAACGCACCGGCCAGAGAGACGCCAACTGGCCGGATTGGTACGCCAAGTACATGGTCGCAGAGCAAGCCGGCACGGAGCTGCCGCAATGAGCGGAGAAGTTGAGAGTTGATTGTCGAGGGTTGAGAGAAGGGGATGGAAATAAAACGAGGTGGTTCTCAAGCGTCCACGAAAGGACCAGCTGATTGGTTCACCGGCACAGTTCGCATTGATCCGTTATTCCAAGCACCCGATCCGGCACGCGTGGCCTGTGCGAACGTCACGTTTGAGCCGGGTGCTCGCACCGCCTGGCATACACATCCACTCGGGCAGACGTTGATTGTCACGTCCGGTCTTGGTTGGGCGCAGCGCTGGGACGGACCAACCGAGGAAATCCGGCCAGGTGACGTTGTCTGGTTTGCGCCTAACGAGAAGCATTGGCACGGTGCTACGCCGACGACCCCAATGACGCATATCGCCATTCAGGAGGCGCTGGACGGCAAGCCAGTGGATTGGATGGAAAAGGTCAGCGACGAACAATATCGCGCCTAACGAGTCAGGAATGCGACTTCAATTATCGAGAAGGCTGGTTAACCGCGCCCTGCGTCACGGCACAGCGCGTCATGAGATCTCGCCCCAAGCTACGCGACGGCGTCCATAGACCGTCGCTGCAGATGCTTGTTTCCGGATTCGGTTTTCAACAGGAAAGCTTTGGTCTCCAGACCGCCGGCGAATCCGGTTAGCTTGCCGTTGGCACCGATTACCCGATGGCAGGGGACGATGATGGAGATTGGATTTCTTCCGTTGGCCGCTCCGACTGCTCGCACCGCTTTTGGACGCCCGATTTGTCTTGCGATCTCCCCGTAGCTGCGAGTCTCGCCGAAAGGGATGGCCGCCAGCGCGCGCCACACTTGCTTTTGAAATTCGGTTCCGGCGAAATCGAATTTCAGGGAAAATTTCTTGAGTTTGCCTGCGAAGTAATGGTTCAGCTGGCGTTCCGCCTCGAGGAGCACCGGATGATTTTTGTCTTCCATCAACGGTGCGAGCCGGACTCGTTTCGGATCGTCGTTTTCCCACAGGATAGCGGCTAATCCGCGCTCGCTCGCTACCAATTTCAGCCGGCCGACGGGAGACTTCATGGTTTTGTATGAATAAGTCTTGTGCTTGTCTTTTATCGTTTTCATCTCTTTAAGATGAGGCGTTTTTCGAACCACGCTGGCCGTTTTCGGACATCAAACTTAAAATAACCTCATGTCCGAAAATGGCCGGTATCCGGGCCGATCATGGTTTAGAGTAAGGTATGATCAACAGTCACGCTGCCTACAGCGCTCTGACCTCTCGCGATCCTCGCTTCGACGGGATCTTTTTCGTCGGCGTCACCTCCACCGGAGTTTACTGCCGGCCAATCTGTCCAGTGAAAACACCGCTGCAGAGAAATTGCCGTTTCTTCGAAAGCGCGTTCGCCGCGGAGAAAGCATTGTTCCGTCCGTGCCTGCGGTGCCGGCCTGAACTGGCGCCGGGCCAAGCGCCGATCGATAACTCGAATCGCGTCGCTCATCTCATTACGCGTCGCATCGATGAAGGACTGATCGACGAGGGCGCCGGGCTGGAAGAAATCGCGGCGGAGTTTGGAATCAGCTCGCGTCAGTTGCGGCGCATTGTGCAGAAAGAACTTGGGGTGTCGCCAATCGAACTGATGCAGACGCGGCGTTAGCTTCTGGCGAAACAGTTACTCACCGAAACAAAATTGCCCATCACTGAAATCGCGTTCGCGAGTGGCTTCTCCAGCCTGCGCCGTTTCAACGACGCTTTCGGCACGCATTATCGCATGCCGCCGAGTCATCTACGCAAGCGCGCGGCCGAGCACCACGAAGCGATCGACGCAGGCCGCACCTCGACTTTGCAACTGAGTTACCGGCCGCCGTACGATTGGCAGGAAATCCTGAAATTCCTCGGTGCTCGCATGATTCGAGATGTGGAATTCGTGACCGCAGACAGCTATGCGCGCACGGTTCAGTTAGGCAAACGCACCGGCTGGATCAAGGTCACGCACGCGCCGGAAAAACGCGGGCTCGTGGTCGAGTTCACGCACGCGCTTGCGCCGGTCCTGCCGGCGTTGTTAGGCAGGCTACGCAACTTGTTCGACCTCACGGCGCGGCCGGATCTGATCGCGGCGCATTTGATGAAAGATAAGTTTTTGAAAAAAAGCGTGACGAAGAATCCGGGCCTGCGCGTGCCCGGCGCGTTTGACGGTTTCGAAATGGCCATCCGCGCGATTCTTGGACAGCAAATCACAGTGAAAGCTGCGACGACGATCGCGGGCCGTTTCGCTGAAGCGTTTGGTGAGAAAATACGGACGCCGTTTCCTGAGCTCACACGACTCTCGCCGCTCGCCGCGCGCATTGCCAAAGCCAGCGTAGGCGACATCGCGAGGCTCGGAATCGTAGGGACGCGCGCGGCGAGTATCCTTGCTTTAGCGCGGGCATTCCAAGCCGGCTCGTTAAAACTCGACGCCGGAGCCAGTCCCGAAGCCGACATCGCGCAGCTAACCGCGCTGCCAGGCATCGGCCAATGGACGGCGCATTACATCGCCATGCGCGCTTCGCGTTGGCCGGATGCTTTTCCGAAGGAAGATATTGCGGTACGCAACAGCCTTGGCCGAGTGAGTACGAAACAAGCGGAACAAATTTCCCAAGCCTGGCGTCCATGGCGTAGCTACGCCGTGATGCATCTGTGGAAGAATCTGCGAAACCATAGCCGAATCATGAGTCAGCGCCGAATCGCATCTAATCGATAAATCAAAAAAAAGTCTTATGAAAAGAGAAATCATTCGTGTCGAACCTTTGCCGAACGTCGCAAGGCGATGCTGATCGATCTGGTTATCTTCGAGGTCGGCCTATGATGGGAGGGATCTTCGCGATTACTGTGGCTGCGCGTAGAGAGTCCGACTGAGGCGACGACCGAAGAGCACGACAAGAAGACCGCCGCCGGCGGCGATGGCCGCGTGCATGGCCCAAAACTGTACGGGCGTCATCTTTTCGTAGAAGCCGCCGATCCAGCCAATCAGGTTGTTCGAAATGAACAGACTCATGAAGGTGAGTCCCATCAATGTTGCATTCACCTTGGCCGGCGCGGCGCGCGAAACCAAGGCGAGAAGGACGGGCCAGTAGTAAAGGAAGGAAATTCCCAATAAAGCGCTATAGAGGAATGGCCAGATCGGATGAACAGGCGCATCACGCGAAACAAGAATTGCGACGACCAAGATCAGATTGCTTGCGGCTGTGATCCAGGCACCCATGCCGATCTTTGCCAGGTCGTTAGGCTCGCGACGCCGTAATGCCTGGCGGCGCCAGATGCAGAGCACCAGCGGCACGCACAGGACGCTTGAAACCGAGTTGATCGATTGGAACCAAGGCACCGGGATTCGGAAGCCGCCAACATCAAGCGCGACATGCTGTTGAATCCAGACCGGATTCACGTTGAAGACCTGATAGAACGCCGTCGACTGAAAGATTGTAATGATCATTACGGCGATGAGCGCGTAAACGATGCGCTTCTCGACGGCCGTGAGTCGAGTCCCTTCGAACTCCCGTCGCTCCACTCGCGCAGGCAGGTAGCGGTATCCGTACAGATAAGTGGCAAGGCCAAGGAGCATGAAAATCGCGGCGATGCCGAAGCCGTAGTGCCAGCCATAAACCTGTGCGAGCACACCGCAGAGCAAAGGTCCGGCGACTGCTCCGATATTGATTGCGGTACTGAAGATGACGAAACCGCGAGTGCGGCGCGCTTCGTCCTCTGGCGGATAAAGCGCGCCGACCTGCGCCGAAATGTTGCCCTTCAAAAAACCCGAGCCGATGACAAGCAGGAGCAGGGCGAGGAGGAATGATTGATCAAATGTCATCGCGATATGACCGGCACTCATCGAGAGAGCGCCGATCACGACAGCATTCCGCTGTCCGATCCAGCGATCAGCAATCATGCCGCCGAGCAGCGGCGTGAAGTAAACGAAACCGGAGTAAAGTCCGAAAATCTGCGAGGCGAGCGCCTGCGTCGAGAGCGGTCCGACAACTGATTCCAGCGCGGCACGGAATCCGGAAAATCCGCTGATATGCTCGACATGTCCCGGCAGCAACAACTGATTTACCATGTAAAGGGCGAGCAGCGCCGTCATTCCGTAATAGGAAAATCGTTCCCATGCTTCGGTGAAGGCGAGGTAGAAAAGCCCTTTGGGATGACCCATGAAGGTTACTTCCTTGGCGCGCGTCAACACGGCTCCACGTGTGGTTATTAGATCGTGCTCGCCTGCCATTTATGCAGAACCCTAACAGAGGCATGCGCGCAGTTGCTAGCGTTGAACAAGGCGCGAGCGGCAACTATTCTTCGTCAATCGTGATGAACGAGCACCGAATCGCTGATGACGTGATGCTTATGTCGTTTCCGTGGCGGACGCTTGGAATCGATTTCAGGCGAAATGTGACATTGCTTCGACTCGCGGACGGCCGAGTCGTAGTTCATTCCACAGCGCCATTCACTGAGCAGGACATTGCAGTAATCAAACGCTTCGGTGAACCAGGCTGGTTAGTGGAAGCAACGTTGATGCACGACACCTTTGCCAAAGAAGGTCGAGCGGCGCTGCCGAATATTACCTATCTCGCTCCGGACGGTTTCGCGAAGGCGACCGAAGTGCCGACGGAATCTTTATTGCCTCCACCTCAAGAGTGGGATGGCGAGATTGATGTCTTCAAGATCGATGGCGTGCGAATGAACGAGCACGCTTTGTTTCATCGGCGGTCGCGCACGCTCGTGATGGCTGACGTGTTTTTTTCCTTTCCAAAGGAGATTTCCGGGTGGCCGCGTTTTTTTGTGCGGCGTGTCATGCGTATGCCGCGATTATTTGGAATTAGTTCCTTCTATCGTTTATTCGTAATCCGCGACAAGGAAGCGTTTGCTCGTTCCATGAGCGCACTGCTCGCATTAGATTTCGAACGACTCGTGGTGGCTCACTGGCAGCCAGTCGAGACGGACGCGAAACGGGCCGTCGAGCAAGCGCTACGCTAGATAGCGCTTCGATTCTCACCTGAAAGAGGGAATTGGGATTGACTCTGGCGTGGCACTGCAAAATCCCACGCACGCGCATGGACCGCGACTTGATCGTGATCGATAAATTGAGTGAAACGATCGATCCGATTCCTTATAAGGGAGATAACATCAACCATGCATCCAACTACCTACAACGCGAAAGCTTACTCCGCTGCCAGTGAAACATCACCGCTCGCTTCCACCAAGATAGACCGTCGTGAACCGACCGAACGCGATGTGCAAATTGAAATTCTCTTCTGCGGCATCTGCCACTCCGATCTGCATTCTGTCCGGAACGAGTGGAGCGAGTTCATGCCCACTGTGTACCCGATCGTGCCCGGTCATGAGATCGTGGGCCGCGTGACGAAGGTCGGCTCGGCAGTTACAAAGTACAAACCCGGCGATGTCGTCGCGGTCGGCTGTATGGTCGATTCGGATCGTACCTGTCCGCAGTGCAAAGCTGGCTTTGAACAGTACTGCCCGAACATGATCCTCACGTTCAACTCCCCCGATCAGCATCTCGGAGGCAGAACATACGGCGGCTACTCCGAAAGCATCGTTGTTGATGAACATTTTGTTCTGCGCGTTCCTTCGAATCTTAAACCAGACGCCGCTGCGCCGCTGCTCTGCGCCGGGATCACGACATACTCGCCGATGCGCCACTGGGGCGTTGGCAAGGGCAAGAAAGTCGGGGTGGTCGGTCTCGGCGGACTCGGCCACATGGCCGTAAAATTTGCTCACGCCTTCGGAGCCCACGTCGTCGTTTTCACCACTTCGCCTAACAAGAAGGAAGACGCGCTCCGCCTCGGCGCCGATGAAGTCGTTATCTCCCGCAATGCCGGCGAAATGCAAAAGCACGCAGGCAGCTTCGATTTCATCCTCGACGCTGTCTCAGCCGATCACGACATCAATGCGTATATCAACCTGCTCGGCCGCGATGGTAACCTGACGCTCGTTGGCGCTCCGGCGGAACCGTTGCGCGTTCCTGCATTCAGCCTCATCATGCGACGCCGTAGTCTCGCTGGCTCTGCCATCGGCGGCATCACTGAAACGCAGGAGATGCTCGATTTCTGCGGCGAGCATAACCTCACTGCGGATGTCGAAGTTATCCCGATCCAGAAAGTCAACGAAGCTTACGAGAGATTGCTGAAGTCCGATGTGAAGTACCGTTTCTCCATCGACATGGCGTCTCTTAAGTCAGAGTGAGCAGAAAAGTTGATCGTTGATTCGCCTTCGTGCGAAGCTCCGGCGCGACAGGTAGTTTGTAGTTGAGAGCAGCGCTCAGAGCAGAGAAGTTGGAGATTCCGAAGATGCAGAAACGCAAATTAGGAAAGAGTAATCTGGAAGTGTCAGCCATCGGGCTGGGCTGTATGGGAATGAGCTTTGGCTACGGTCCGCCGAAGGACAAGAATGAGATGATCGCGCTGATTCGGGCGGCCGTCGACCGCGGTGTCACGTTCTTCGATACCGCTGAAGTGTACGGCCCCTTCATCAACGAAGAACTCGTGGGCGAGGCCCTCGCTCCTGTCCGTGAAAAAGTAGTGATCGCCACGAAGTTCGGATTCAAATTTGGTCCCAAAGGTGAGCAGATCGGGCTCGATAGCCGACCCGAGCATATCAAGCAAGTTGCTGAAGCTTCGATGAAACGACTAAGGACCGATGTGATCGATCTGTTCTACCAACATCGTGTTGATCCCAACGTGCCAATCGAAGACGTGGCGGGCGCGGTGAAAGACCTGGTACACGAAGGGAAGGTAAAGCACTTCGGTCTTTCCGAAGCGGGAGTGCAAACAATCCGTCGCGCACACGCAGCCCAACCGGTCACAGCGCTCCAAAGCGAATACTCATTGTGGTGGAGAAAACCCGAGGAGGAAGTGTTACCGACGCTCGAAGAACTCGGGATCGGTTTCGTTCCATTTAGCCCTCTCGGCAGAGGTTTTCTTACGGGCAAGATGAACGACAACACTTCGTTCGACAGTTCGGACTTACGCAGTACGCTTCCGCGTTTTACGCCGGAGGCTCGCAAAGCGAATCAGGCGTTGGTTGATCTGCTCGGAGAAATCGCAACGCGCAAGAAGGCGACATCTGCTCAGATCGCGCTCGCCTGGTTGCTCGGTCAAAAGCCATGGATTGCTCCAATTCCTGGCACCACGAAGCTGAAGCGCCTGGAGGAAAATATCGGAGCGGCTGAAATCGAACTTACGGCGAACGATCTTCGCGAAATCGAAAACGCCGCATCAAAGATCAAGGTGCAAGGTGCTCGATACCCGGAAAAGCTCGAGCAAATGACTGGGCGGTAGACAAAGTGATGAGTGATGAGTGATGAGTGACCAGAAGGGTTGAGAGCTGAAGACAGCCCAGTCGTCCGGAAGGAGAGAAAGTGCCCGCAATTTTCGATCGTGTCCTCACAGTAAATCTCATCTTGAACACCGCGATTTTCTATGTTGCGGCTCGGCTGTATTTGCTGCCCTTGGTTCCGCGCGTTCGACCGCAAGGCATTCTTGTTCCCATCCTCCTTTTGCATTCAATGCGACATCTTGGCCTGATGTTCCTGACTCGCGGCGCCACTTTTCCGGGAATGCCGCCACAGTTTGCCTATCCGGCCGCATTTGGCGATCTGATAACTGCCGTCCTTGCGTTCGCAGCAATTCCACTCGTGTTGCGCGGCAGTACTCTCGCCAAGCCGGCGGTGTGGAGTTTCAATATTTTCGGAACTCTCGACCTGCTTGCAGCGATCACCTTCGCCACGATTTACAATGCGCCAGTCGCAATGGGACCAGCCTATTGGATTCCAGCCTTTTGGGTTCCATTATTGTTGGTCACGCATTATGTGACTTTTGTTCTTCTTCGTCGTCGTTGGTAGCTTTGAGTCGCTGCGACCGTTTCTGATCGCAGCTAGCGTCACACGTGGTGTGTCTGTCGACCAGAACCTATCTCGCAAATCGAAACGGCCTGAGGGCAGGCCATCTCCAGCGTTCCGATGGAGTCGGGCCGCCCTCGGCCCGCAAGCAACCGCGCCAAAGTATTTACGAGATGGCTTCTAACGCGTGTTCCAGAATGTCAGCGACCTTTTTAATCGTGTTCCAACTGCGCGTAGTGGCTGGCACACCGAGGAGCTTCTCGATTTCACCGAGGTAACTGATCGCTTTCATCTGGCGCCGAGCGAGACCAGACGTTTCAGTGCAGCATCGGCATCGGAGACGCCCCAGTAGACGACTACGCCGCACGAACCCGCGGACGAGGATGGATCGGGATCCAGACCGAGCTCGTAGCCGCCAACGTTGAAGCCAACGTAAAACGGTTGGTCGAAGTAAGGCTGAATCGCCAGGATCTTTGAATGCCACGACTTTCCCTTGGCCAGGTCAGGAGCGTGATAGATGGCCGTGCGAAGGCCCAGAAAGCTTGGGTTGGCAGGCGACGGTTTCACTTGGTTTCAGTTTGACCGCTGGAGGATATAGAAAACATAACCGTAGCTGTCTTCTGAAATTTTAAACGTCTCGATTTCCTTCAGAGTCTCGACGGCAAAATCCCTGACATCGACATTCGAATGATTCACGAGCGATTTCGCGCGCGGTTCGAGAACGTCATAATAATCTTTCACCCATGCTTCTTTGGGAAGCGTGTAGGTGTTGAATATTTTGTAACCCGCTTCTTCTGCTATCGCGATGTTTTGCGGAACAGATTGCATGTCTTGATATTCTGATCGGAAGAATTCCGTCACTGCGTTCGGAATTTGCTCGCGGAGCCAGCACAATTCGGTTACCACCGCGAAACCATTCGGCTTGATCGCTTTTGCCCAGGTGCTAAGCGCGTTGGCGAAGCCGATGTTGTAGGCTGCGCCTTCTGCCCAAAGCAGATCGATTTTTGGAAAGACACTGGGAATGTCTTTCATGTCCATACAGTGGGTGCGTACCAGATGAGCCAGGCCTTTTTCTTTGGCGCGTCGCTTCAGGCGACTTAGGAATGGTTGATACGAATCGACTGCCTGAATTGGTGTCACAAGCTCGCTCGCCAGCACGAACGTTTGACGTCCCGCGCCACAGCCCGCGTCAACAACGACTTCAAACCGGTGTCGCGGCAGAGACTGCAAAACATAAAGACTAAGGCTGTCGTCTCCTGGACTAAGCTTGTCCATATCTGCGAACAACAGGTCAACCGGATTCGGAGTTTTCATCCTACGAGGACGAATTATTGCGCTTTCGCTCTAGCGTCGAGGATCTGCGGCAGCAACGTGTCGCGCACGTAATGCCAATACGGAACAATCTCAAGTGCGGCGCGCGCATTGCGTTCCGCTGCCTCAAAATCGGGCATCCTCTTATTTGCAAACGAATAGGCTAGACTCATCATCAGTTCCGGCTTGCCCCATGACGGTTCAAGCGGGTCATCGCTCGTTTTGATTTTCGAACAGACTTCTAATCCCCGCAGATAATTTTCGATCGCCTTGTCCTGGCCACCGCCGTGCTCGGGAGGAGTGCTCCATAGAATCGGGCCGCGCACCCAAATCAGGCGTGGATTATCGGGCGCCATATCAGTGGCTTCCTTGAGCAGCGGCATGATCTGGCCAACTAATTCTTTCGCGCGCGCCTGGTCTTCCCGGTTCATGAACGCCAGGTAGCCCAAACACGAAAGCGTCCCCACTTTGGCATCGAGGAATGTGGGATCCTTGTCCATCGCGATCTTGAATTCGTCGAGCGCCGTGTTGAGGTGTTGCTCCAGCTCCTTTGGATCGACGGAATCGTTGAAGCCGTTGATGGCCCGCCTCCATTGAGCAAAGCCGCGCCAGTACCGGATTCGCGACACGAGTTCATTGTCTTCCAGAAAAGGCTTTAGATCATCGTAGCCCTTTTGCATCGCGGCTTGGTCGCCCGCGTAGTCCGCGTGTTGAATCTGCGCAACAATCCGGGAGACTTGTTCCCGGTCATTTGCCGAAATTGTGGGAGTAACAGAAAGCGAAACGAAAGTGGCAATTAAAGCGGTGGCGACCGCGCGATTCTTGTTGGGACACGTATTGATGTTTTTCATAGATAGCCTTCGTGTTTGTGAACGAAGAGTACGGCCACAGCTCGATTTACCCACAAGAATGTCGCGAGTGGTCGCGGAAGAGTCGCGAAAATGTGGAATCAGGGCGCGACCGACGCGCAACTAAAGTGGTTTGCCCAGAAGCTCGAACAATTTGTCCTTGTAGCTTCGGCTAAGCGTAAGCTTTGTTCCGTCTTCCAAGAGTATGGAGTGCTCTCCGCTAAACAGCGGTTGCAATTCTTTAATCCGTTCGACGTTGACAATAGCCGAGCGATGGATCCGGCTGAATTTTCTTGGATCGAGTTGTGCCTCCATCGCGTTTAACGTTTGTCGCACCATCGGACTGACTTTGCCCGTATGCAGGTGCACATATTTATCGTCCGCTTCTATCCAATTAATCTCGTCAGTACTCAGGAAAGTGATACGCCCGCCCGTCTTGATCACAAGGCGCTCCAGGTATTGCGGTTTGTTCTTGATACTCTCCAGTAGTGCGCTCATCTGGAGACGTCCGTCTTTCTGACGCTGGGAACGAAACCGCGCTTTCGCATGCTGAATCGCGTCCTTGAATCGCGCCTGGTCGAAAGGCTTTAAGAGATAGTCGAGCGCGTGAAGCTCGAATGCTCGAATGGCATATTGTTCGTAGGCTGTGGTAAAGATTATCTCTGGCAATTGATCGACTCCGATCGATTCGAGGACAGCGAACCCGTCCATCTCCGGCATCTGCACATCGAGGAAGACAACGTCGGGGTTCTGTTTCCTGATCATCGCGACGGCGTCTTTGCCATTACTGCATTCGCCGACAATTTCGACATCGTGATTATCCTTTAACATTCGACGGATAAATTTCCGCGCGAGCGCTTCGTCGTCAGCGATCAAAGCTCTAATCGGCGCATTCTTCATGTCTCTTGTTGCTCCATTGAAAAATCTGCCTCTCGCTGGAACGGGATTTCCATCACGACGGTTAGTCCTCCGTCTTTGCTGTTCATAAGTTCAAAACGAAAATCAGATCCGTAGATTTGATTGAGCCGCGCGCGCACGTTGCTCAAACCTACCCCCTGTTTCTCGATCAAGTCGCCGTTCGAGACTATCCCTGGCCCGTTATCTTTTACTTCAAGCCGGAGCGAGCCGTTCAGGCACTTTGCTTCAATGTGGATACGACCTGGCGTTGCGCGAGGGGCGATCGCATATTGGATCGCATTCTCGACCACGGGTTGCAGAATAAGATGAGGGACGGCCGCAGAGAGCGTCGTCGGTTCGATTTCAAACGCGACGGTCAGTCGATCTCCAAAGCGCACCTGTTCTATTTCCAAATAAGTGCGAAGGAATTCGATTTCTTCTTTAAGGGTGACCAACTGCTGTTCGGAATTCTCGAGAGTTAGTCGGAGGAAGTCGCCGAGCCGCGCAATCATGCTGTTTGCTTTTGATGGGTCTTCCAAAACGAGTGATGAGATCGAGTGCAGCGTGTTAAAAAGGAAATGCGGATGAAGTTGCATTTTCAGGGCTCTGAGCTGCGCCTGGGCGAGTTGGGTTTTGAGAGATGATTGCGCCAACTCGCTCGCCCGAAAGTTTTGATAATACAGCAGCGCATGGACCGCGATTACGATCAGCGAAGCGATAATCAAATCGATATAGAATCCGAACCCGAAATAGGCGCGGTAACAGTCGATGAGTGCCGGGAACTGTCGCCTCAGGCGGGGAGTGATGAACCAAAGGACGGCAAGGTGAATAATTTGATGAATGCCGGCGAATGAAACTAGCGCCGGGAAATGAAGAAACAGGTTACGAAGATTGAGAGGACGGAGTTCGATTGGAAAGCGGCGGCTGAAACGAAAAATGAGCGGGGAAAGGATCGCCCAAAGATAGAATTGGACCAGATTCAGCCTGAGCGCAGAGACGAAATCGAATTCTTTATTATTTTCACCAACCGCAGCCGCATACGAAACCGCCGCGAAGATAACGCTCACCAGCGTACAACCGCCGAAAACAAATGCCGCTCTGCGCCAGTTTGTTTTGAGGTAGCCCATGACGACTCACCCAGATTATATCAACGCGGCATTTAAAGGAGGATCCTTCTAAAAAAATGTCGTGAGTGGTCGCGAAAACGGCGCGAACTCACCGGATCAAGGCCCGATTAGCACTCGACTAAAGCGGTGTTCCCAGAAACTGGAACAATTTGTCCTTATAGTTTCGGCTGAGTGTCAGGCGCGTGCCAGCTCTGCAGCTCGGCACCGCTGCTCCGCAACGGACGCATCTAAACTATGCTGATGACGATAAAATTTTTTCAGTTTTGCCTGAGTGAGTTGAACCTGCCGCGACAGACGGCGGCGTCATGAGACGCGCAGACCGATGAGCGAATGTGATCAAGAAACGAATCAACCCGCGCGACTGAACTCCGGTATGGAAGTCACCGGTTCTGGTCAGAAAATTGCCAGCTCAAAAGCTTCAAAGGTGAGAGCGTCGGCAACGGGCTGATCTCAAGCAAAGACACGCATCTGGATAGATCTTAACAGAACACGGGTGCCAAACGCAAGAGGACCAGCGGAAAAGCTGAAAGGCCGAAAAACTGAAATGCTCAGTCGCGAAGAATTTTCGCGACTTTTTCGATCGTGTTCCAGCTGCGTGTGGTGGCGGGCACACCCAGAAGTTTCTCGATCTTGCCGAGGTAGCTGATCGCCTTCATCTGTCGGCGATAGAGACCCAGGACGAATCTGTCTTGGACCGCAATTATTTTCAGCAGCCAGTCCTCATCTGAGGGGAGGCTGAGAGGAAGCGCAGGCCGCGCAGGAAGTCGTTTCGCTAATACATTCACAAACCGAGTTATGTTGGGACCAGATGGTTGTCGTGCGAATGGATTTTTTGATGTGAGCCTAATGATGTCGCGTGCGGGACAAATCATGATCTCGCATTTGAATGGCAACTTTCGGGCGAACGCAGCGCGTAGAGTCGATTCACTCACATCTTCGCGCACCACGAACGTGCCCACCGCGCCGATATTCACGACACCAAACTTCGCCAGCTGCTTGGCGATGGCAGCCGGTTGACATCGATTCGCCCCACCGACGTTCACCGCACGAAGAAATACCACCCAGTGCATGCGAGCCATCTATTATAGGAGCAAGAAGCGTGGAGCAACAAGCGAGGACTCTGAAGGAAGTTGAGCGTCGATAGTTGGGAGTTAGACACAGGCACGTTCGACGCTAACCGATCGGGCGGTACGGTGCCGGCATTTACTGTGCGCGTAGGGCGATAATGGGGTCGACCTTCGTTGCGCGCAGTGCCGGAAGGTAGCTGGCGAGGATTGCGACGGCGAGCAACACCAGTGAGATGCCAAAAAAAGTGACTGGATCTGTCGCACTGATACCGAACAGCAAACTTTGTAGTACTCGCGTCAGAAGAAATGCTGCCGCCAACCCAAGCATCATACCTATGCTCACTAGTTTGAGTCCTTGGTTGACTATCATTTTCAATACGTCGGTCCGTCGTGCACCGAGCGCCATGCGAATGCCTATCTCGTGAATGCGTTGCGCGACTGAGTAACTCATCACCCCGTAAATTCCCACGGCCGCGAGAATCAATGCCAAAGCGGCAAAGACACCTAACAAGAGCATGCTGAACCGCTGCCTGGCGATCGCCTCTGACACGATATGGTCCATCGTGTCGACGTTAGCGACCGGTTGATCCTTGTCCACGGCCCATATCGCATCGCGAGTTGAGGTGGCGAGGCTCATCGGTTCAACGCTTGTGCGCACAATCAGTGCATTCGCTGCCAAGTCCTTCAGCTGCCGATAAGTGAAATACATTTGCATCTTGGGCTGCGCAATGAAGTCGTTTTGCCGGACATCTTTTACAACGCCAATCACCTCTCGCCAGGGTACGCCCGAAGTCGTCGCACCAGGCTTCAGACGTTTGCCAATGGGGTCCTTTCCCGGCCAGTAGTGCTGAGCGGTTTTCTCGCTAATCACCACCACGTTTTTGGAATCCGCCTTATCCTGATCGGTGAAGTCGCGGCCGCGAATCATTGGAATTCCCATTGTGCTGAAGTAGCCTGGCCCAATTGCGCGGTAGATTACATCGGGCCACTGGCCCGGCGGCGGATCGGGAATGCCTTCGACGGCAATACTCATCGAATCCCCGTTGTAAGTGAACGGCAAGTTGCCGGCGACAGCTACTGATTGAACGCCGGGCAGGGCGCGGATGCGACGCAACACCTCATCGAAAAACACTGAGCGCCGTTCCCCGTCCGGATACCTCAGCTCCGACAGGTCTACTTTCATAGTCAGGAGATGATCGGCGCGAAACCCGGGATCGAGATTTCGCAAGTGCAGAAAACTGTTGATGAGCAATCCCGCGCCAATGAGAAGGATGAAGGAGACTGCGATTTCGCCGACGACAAGCAAATCACGAAGACGATTTCCTTTTTTGCCGATGGCGGAATCACGGCCGCCTTCTTTCAACGAATCGTTTAGATTGGAGTGGGACGCGTGCATCGCTGGCGCGAGTCCGAATACAATTCCGGTCAACAAGGCGAGCAACGCCGTAAACACGAGCACCTTTCCGTCAATGCTGATCGTCTGTGTCTGCGAAATGGTTACAGGAATGAACGTCTTCAGCACGCGGATTCCTGCCAACGCAAGGAGCAAGCCGAAACCGCCGCCGAGCAACGCCAACAATACGCTTTCGGTTAGAAACTGACGCGTCAGGCGGGAACGGCTCGCGCCGAGCGCAAGTCGCAATGCAATTTCCTTTTCGCGCACCGCGGCGCGAGCCAACAGCAGATTGGCAACATTGGCGCATGCAATGAGAAGCACAAACCCGACGGCTCCAAGCAGGATGAGCAGCGCGGGCTTAATATCGCCGACCACTTCCTCGTGTAGTGGCGTCACGGTCGCGCCGATGCGCGTGTTGTACCGTGGATATTCCTTGGCAAGGCGGGCGGCAATCGTCTCCATCTCAGCTTGAGCCTGCTTAAGAGTGATGCCAGGCTTGATCCGCGCGATCACGTCGAGAAAATGATTACCGCGCTCCGTTGTTTCCTCATTGGTAAACGCGATTGGCACCCATACCTTGTCGTTCCAGTTGCCATAGGCGGGCAAGTGCACCGAGCGCGGCATCACCCCAATAACCGTATAGCTTTCCCCATTCAACGTAACTACCCGGCCAATAATGCTGGGATCGGAACCGAACCGCCGTTGCCAGAGTGAGTAGCTCACGAGAACGACATGCGAGCCCGGCCGATCGTCTTCCGGCACGAACGTGCGCCCAAGCAGCGCCTGCACACCTAACAAGTCGAAGAGATTCGCCGAGACGCGGCGACCGTCGAGGCGCTCCGGTTCACCGACGCCGGTCAGGTTGAAGCTGCGTTCGGACATCGCTGCCATCCCAGTGAAGACGGTGTTCTGTCTCTGCCAGTCGATGAAGTTAGGCGGCGACGGAGTATTTTTCGGAAAACCAAGATGGGTGGCATTTTCCCACACCATCACCAGTTGTTCAGGGTTTTTGAAGGGGAGCGGCCGCAACAGCACGGCATTCACGGCGCTAAAGATTACAGTGTTTGCGCCGATACCGAGCGCGATCGCAACAATAGCAATGCTCGTGAAGGCCGGATTCTTCGCCAGCGTGCGCAGCGCATAGCGCAAATCCTGCCAGAGGTCGGCAAACATGTTGATTTTCTCTTCAGTTCCCAATGTCACGCCGGCCGCCGATACCCGCTGCTCCACATGTTTCAGCTCGCGGCCTAACAAATCAGGCGCGCTGAGCTGCTCTAGGACTTGTTTGCGGGCTTCGTCTTCCGAGGCACCACAGCTGAGCGCCCACTCGTATTCCTCTTCCAGATGCTGCGAAAGCTCTTCAACGATTTCCGCCTCGCGCACTGGAGATAAGCCAAGTTCCGCCAGGCGCGCTCTGATCTCGATCTTGAAATCAGGCATGTTGAATCCCTGTGATCAGGTTGATGGCTTCAACGAACTCACGCCAGCCGGCGCGTTGCTTCGACAGCACGTTCTTACCCGAGCTGGTCAGACGATAATAACGGCGGCGACGTTGGCCGGCCTTTTCAACCCAGCGACCGCGAATCCAGTTCCGTTTCTCAAGTCGATAAAGCAAAGGATACAGGGAAGCGACATTAAATCGGATCGCGCCGCGTGAACGCAGCTCGATTAGCTGCGCAATCTCATATCCGTGCCTGGGCCGACTTTCGAGGAGGGCTAAAATCATCAATTCGGCGCTGCCCTTTTTTAGTTCGCGATCGGGAACTGGCGATGCCATATATTGCAAAGCCATATATGTCGTAACAACGACTGTCAATTGGAATCTCACCCAGCATGTCAAACATTCTACTGGTACGCGATCGCAGCCCAGAGAGTGGACTTCGTCTATGGTCGCGCACCACAAACGTGTCGACCTCACCGTTCGTTGAATCCGGCGGGGGCATCTACTGCATCGAAATGGACAACCACTATGATGAAACTCGAACGTCTTAATCTTACGGTCGTTGTCGGGTTAACTCTTTACGCAGTCGGTTTGGCAGTCCTTTGGCAGAACAAAAACTTCGAGCCTGGCGGAGCGCTCATCGTGCTCTTTCTGTTTGGACTGATCTTTCCAGCACTCGCGTGGCTGGCGACCATCCCCGCCGTTCCGTTGTCGATCTCAATTCGTCCGAGCGGATGCGAGATGCTTGTGCTCGCTGGTTTTATCGTCGGATTGTCGATCTATCTCATCGGCGGTCCGCAGTGGATCGACAATCATCTTCCAGAGGCTTGGACCGATTCATCGAAGATCAAACTCTTGGTTACGCTTGCAAAAAAATTGATTGTGTTTGTCGCGATTCCATTTGCGGTCTTTCGCTTTGCATTTAGTTATCGACTCCGCGATTTCGGGATTCAATTCCAAGGCTTACGCGCTCTGGCTGGCAGTCATTTGCCGGTAGTCCTGGTTGTCGGCTCCGCATTGGTCGCTTTTCAGTATTTCGTAGGTAGCGGGGCTGCGCCCGTGCGGCATGGCAACTTCAGCATGCATCAGCTGTTGGTTGGTCTTCCGCTCTGTTTCATTTGGCTGGTGATTGAAGTTGGATTGGTCGAAGAATTTTTCTTTCGCGCGCTCGTGCAATCGCGGCTCGCCGCGTGGTTCAAATCGGAGGTGAGCGGTGTTGTCCTGATGTCGCTTGTTTTTGGATTGGCGCATGCGCCGGGATTCATTTTTCGCCAGGCGGGCAGCGTGGAAGGTCTCGGCGCAAATCCGTCTGCGCTCGACGCGATCGCTTATTCGATCGTAGTGCTCTCGGTCAGCGGGATTTTATTTGGAGTGATGTGGGCGCGGACGAAAAATCTGTTTGCGCTGATGCTGATTCATGCCGCTGCTGATCTTCTGCCGAATTTCGCGAACTTTGTTCAAGTTTGGAGGCTGTAAAGGTGGTATAGCCGAGCCGATTTGGAGGCAACCAACATCCGCGTTGTGACAATTGGCCGCGCCGATAAGCTGGATGATGTCAATGGACGCGAAGAAGATTGCTTTCGCTCTTTTAATAGTTGCCCTGGCGGCCACCGGACTGACGCAGACGCCGGAGCCGGGGAAGAAGAAGGAGATCAAGATTACGTGGCTAGGGCATTCGGCCTTCGAAATCGTCTCACCTAGCGGGACCGATATTATAATCGACCCGTTCCTGACCAAGAATCCCGCGACGCCGACGGAACTCAAGGATCTTGCCCACTATCATCCGGCCTACGTTCTCGTCACCCATTCCCATGGCGATCATCTCGGCGATGCGATCGAGCTGGCGAAAATGAGTAAGGCGAAGCTGGTTTGCGTAGCCATGCTGGAGGCTTTCAAGAAGGGCGAGTTGCCGCGTGAATTGTTTGAAGGAGTGAATGTGGGCGACGTCGTAAAGGCGGGCGACGTGAAAATCCATGTGGTGCCGGCAATGCATAGCAGCGAGCCGAGCGGGAGGCCTGTCGGTTATGTGCTTGAGTTTGCGGATGGCCGCTCGGTTTACCACGAGGGCGATACCTGGATCTTCGGCGACATGGCTCTGATCCAGGAGTTTTATCATCCGAACATCATCCTGATGCCGGTCGGCGCGGTAGCGGATGGTCAGATGCCGCAGATGGCTTGGCTGGCGGTGTCGCGTTATTTCAAGCCGGAGGTGGTGATCCCGATGCATTACGGAGCGTTGCCCGGGTCATCGACGGAAGAGGATCTGCGTAAGGTTTTCGGCAAAGATCCGCGCGTGGTGTTTATGAAGCCTGGCGAAACGAAAAGTTTCTAGTTCTGCAGGAAGACAAGCTCGCAAGAAATCGGGGGATAAATCGCCGTATTGGTGCGGCGCTTGTGAAGTAGCGGCATCGAACGCTCTCACCGCCTGCTTCGGAATCATTTTATTGGTTCTGCTAAATGAATCGAAACCTTCAGGCGAGATTCGTTTGAATAAAGCGCGGGCTGGCGTGGATGCCGATTTGGCGCAGCGTCGCGTCGCCGGTGTTAACGAATCGGTGGGGTGTGTTCGCGGGAATGACGACGATGCCGCCGTCGTTCACTTCGTGCGTTTCCTCGCCAACCGTGATGGTGGCGCAGCCTTCGAGCGTGAACGCGACTTCGACGTACGGATGCGTGTGCAATGGCGGACCCTGCCCCGGTTTCGCGGTAACGATGTAGGCCGAGAATGGCGCGCCCTGCTTTTCGCCGGCGAATTCATACGACATTCCGACGAAAGGCAGCTGCTCGAGATTCAGAAAGCTCATGACGGAAGATACCTGAAATGCTTCGTTTGACATGCAACCATTTAGTTGCATAATGTCGCTGATGGATGCAGTCTTTAAAGCGCTTGCTACTGCGAGTCGCAGAAAATTGCTCGATGAATTGCGCAAAGAGAATGGGCAGACGTTGAGCGAGTTATGCGAACACCTCGACATGACGCGGCAGGCGACGACCAAACACTTGGTGTTGCTGGAGAAAGCAAACCTCATCGCCGTCGTGTGGCGCGGGCGCGAGAAGCTGCATTATCTCAATCCAATGCCGTTGCATGAGATCTACGAGCGTTGGATTGGCAAGTACGAACGCCATCGCCTTCGGGCGTTGAGCGATCTGAAAAAAGGTCTCGAACAAACCAAAACCAAATAAAAGTAGCATGATGAAAAAAGACCAATTCGTTTATGTAACGTACATTCGCACGACGTCCGAGAAATTGTGGAAGGCACTCACAGAACCGGACTTCACGAGAAAGTTCTGGTGCAATACAGCTCAGGAATCTGAATGGAAGCCAGGCTCGTCCTGGAAGATTATGGCTCCCGACGGAATGCTAACCGATAGCGGTGAAGTTCTTGAAATCGAACCGCCTCGGCGGCTCGTTTTGAAATGGCGTAATGAATTCAGACCTGAACTAAAAGCGGAAGGCTATTCGCGTCTGACTTACCAACTGGAACCGGAAGGGAAATCGGTCAAGCTCACGGTTATTCACGAAATCGAGAAGGAAGGTTCGAAATTTATCGAAGCAGTCTCGAGTGGATGGCCGCACATTCTTGCGAGCCTCAAAAGCCTTTTGGAAACCGGCGAGTCGTTGGAGGAAACCCGCGAATGGCCGCGTGAAGCGTGTAAGTAGTTAATTCGGAAAAATCCCATCGGGATTGAATCGTCCAGCCCAGCGTGGCCCCGCTTTCGGGGCTACGCTGGGTAATCGGTTATCCATTCATCAACTCTGAAAGAGTTGAATCAACGGGAGGATTGCAGTCAGGATGGCATCATGCCTCAATCGCTCGCTAAAATTCTGGTTCATACCGTCTTTTCAACCAAAGATCGGCACCAGTTTCTCCGCGATGAAGCGTTGCGCGCCGAATTGCATCGTTATCTCGGCGGCATTCTGCAAATCACGATTGCCAACCATTCATCATCGGCGGTGTGGAAGACCATGTTCATCTTCTTTCGACACTCTCGCGCACCTGCGGGGTGGCGGAAATGGTTAAGGAAGTCAAACGCGGGTCGTCCCTATGGCTGAAAACGCAAGGCCCGGGTCTGCGCGACTTCGCATGGCAAAATGGCAATGGGATTTTTTCCATCGGATTTTCACAGATCGAGGGAGTGAGAAACTATGTCGCTGGGCAACAGGAACATCATCGAAAAGTTTCATTTCAAGACGAATTCCGGCAGTTTCTCCGAAGATATCAAATTGAATTCGATGAACGGTATGTTTGGGATTGATGCAACTCCGTCAGAGTTGCTAATACATCTAACCGACTACCCAGCGTAGCCGCTTCGCGTCAACGCTGGGCTGGATGATTGAATCCCGTTGGGATTAGCAAATCGGAACACGCGCACTCCGAGGGGTGACCTGTCGCCGTTGCGAGGCATTCAGTCGGAAAATTTTGCCGGAATGTCGAAATGCGTCGCTGCCGGGCGTCATCATAGTGAGGCAAAAGGCATTTCTATGTTTATCATTTATATCATTGTCACGATCGTGACGGTTGCCGCTAACGTCTTTGCGGCTGTCGTCGACTTCCGCCATCCCCAATGGGTGGTCGACAACATCACGAGGTGGGGAGGGTCCCAGTCCTGGCTGTTCACGCTTGGCGCCCTCAAGGCCGCGGGCGCGCCTGGACTCATGATAGGCATCGGCGTTCCTCTAGTCGGCGTTGCAGCTGCGACTGGCCTGGTTCTGTTTTTTCTTGGAGCTATCGTTGTTGTGACACGTGCTCGCTGGTACTCACACCTTCCATGGCCTGCGACGTATCTCTTCCTTGCTGTGGCTTCGCTGGTATTACGGCTCGCCGTGTGATTCAAGGAGTGACGGCTTCCCAGCCGTCATAATTGGTTCGGCGGCTGCCCAAGCCGCCGTTCCTTGTAAGAGGCGGCGCTCGTAGACTGCCGCGAAAAATTTTCGGAAAATGTCGAAATGCGCAGTCACCAAACGTCAGCATTATGAGGCCGCGAAGTATTCCGGCCCGATAACAAAAACGAAATAAGAGGAGAGAAAGCAAAAAATGAAAACCATACAAGCACGAATGAAAAACCCGGCGATGCTGATTCCTGAGGCGATGCAGCCTCTGATGTCTGTCGTGGCGGCGGTGAGAAAGAGTGGTGTGCCCCAGCGCACGCTCGATCTCGTTCACTTGCGCGCCAGCCAAATCAATGGCTGTAGCCTCTGTGTGGATATGGGCTCCCGAGAGCTTAAGAAGGCCGGCGAGACAGACGACCGTCTCTTCGCTGTAGCTGCCTGGCGGGAAGCGCCTTATTTTACCGAGGCCGAGCGCGCCGCGCTGGCGCTTGCCGAAGCGGTCACGCGGCTTAGCGATCGATCCGATCCGGTACCGGAGGAAATATGGAAAGAAGCCATTCTGTATTATGACGAGAAGGCGCTCGCAGCCCTAATCCTCTGTATCGCCACGACCAACTTCTTCAACCGTCTCAACGCCACGACCAAACAGATGGCTGGCGAGCAGTCGTGGAGCGACCGCTAAGGAACAACGAATAAAAACAATAACTGAAACTAACATTATGAAATACGCATTACTCGTTCATCAATCACTGGAACACTTCGATCGCCGCAATGACAAGGCCGCCGTGGCCGCTGGCAGAGCGTACGGTGAGGCGCTGCAGGCAGCGGGCATTTTTATTGGCGGCGCCGGATTAGATTCGCCTAAAAACGCGACCACTGTTTCGATTCGCGACGGAAAACGCCAAGTCCATGACGGTCCTTATGCTGAGACGAAAGAGTTTCTTGCCGGCTTCGGAATCATTGACGTGCCGGATCTGGATGCGGCGTTGGAATGGGCTGCGCGTCATCCTGCTGCCGGTTTCGCCTCGATTGAGGTGCGTCCATTGTTAGGCGATCGGTTCATGGTTGCGCCTGCGAAGGGAGCATGAGCGAATCAGCGACCCATGCAGCAATTGAAACCGTTGCGCGAGATTCATATGGGCGACTTATCGCCTACCTCGCGGCACGATCGGGCGACGTCGCCGGCGCGGAAGACGCGCTCGGCGACGCGTTCATCGCGGCATTGAAGCGGTGGCCAGCGGAAGGCGTTCCGGAAAAACCAGAAGCATGGCTGCTACATGTCGCGCGTAATCGAATGATTGACGCGGCTCGCCGAAAGCAAGTGCGGCAAGAATCTGAGACGTTTCTACAGCAAATCACGGAGGAAGCAGCGAGCGTCGCAGCAACACAAGAATATTTCCCCGACGAACGACTGAAACTTCTTTTCGTCTGCGCGCACCCGGCGATTGATCCCTCCGCTCAGACACCGTTGATGTTGCAAACAGTTCTTAGGGTTGATGCCGCACGAATTGCATCGGCGTTTCTCGTTTCGCCTGCAGCTATGAGCCAGCGGCTCGTTCGCGCGAAAAATAAAATTCGTGACGCCGGGATTCCTTTTCGTGTGCCGGAGCCGCCAGAGCTGGAAGAACGAGTTTCTTTTGTTCTCGATGCCATCTATGCCGCCTACACGACGGGTTGGGAAAGCCTGATGGAAACAGCTTCCACGCATCACGCGCTCGCGTCAGAGGCCATCGCGTTAGGACGAATGTTAACGCAGCTGATGCCGCGCGAACCCGAAGCTCACGGTTTACTTGCGCTGATGTTACACTGTGAAGCACGACGTGAAGCACGTTACGGGAGCGATGGCGATTTTGTGCCGCTAGATCGGCAAGACACTGGTCTTTGGTCGCAATCGATGATTGACGAAGCCGAGACACATCTGCACTCGGCTGCCGCCTTCAAGCGCATGGGACGCTATCAATTGGAAGCTGCCATT
>QHOS01000210.1 GCA_003219415.1 Verrucomicrobiota bacterium
TTTCCGGAAAAATGGTTCGCTGGTGCATACGCCGGTCTGGCTCTACGTGATGATGTCGACGCGATTCGGGAAAATACAACTTTGGGCGGAATAACCTCACTGCGAATCGCGCCTCGCGCTCTACGCAGCAAAGTTATGATTTCGGTTAGCATTGCAGCTAAAGTCCTTCCTTGCCGATCGGATTCCGATGACCTAATTTCCGGCGGCAGGAACTCAGATCACGCCACTTCCCCAGAAGGTGACTTCGCATGGACCGTCGTCGGTTTCTCGTGGGAAGGCCGCTGAATTTCTTGGCGCGTTGTCGGTCTCTTCTTGGCTGGCAGCTCCGGTAATTCAACGATCCTTCTCGTTCGCGCGGATTCGTAAATCGCTTGCACGATGCGCACATCCGCCAAACCTTCGAGCCCCGAAGGCTCAGGTTCTTTGTTTTTAACGATGCAGTCGGAAAAATAGATCAGTTCCGCGGCGAACTGATCCCGTTTGGGGAACTTGCTTATCTTTGTTCTTCCGCCAATCGTCAGCTGATGCTTGATTCCCATGGCGTATTCGTAGGCCGGATCGACCACAAGTAACCCCTTCTTCCCAATCAGCGTGTAGCGGCTCACGTCGGTAGCACCGAAACTGCAGATGAAAGTAGCCATGCGCTCTTCGGGAAAGCGCATTACCACAGATGTCATTTCTTCCACTTTTCTGAATCTCTTTTCTCCATTATTTGCGGTTAAAGCAAACACTGCGGTCGGCTCAGTGCGGAACAGATAGCGGGCTGCGTTAATGCAATAAACTCCCATGTCATACAGAGGACCGCCTCCGCGTGCTATGGTTTCGCTGACGCGGAGATTGCCCTCAGTCACCTGCTGCGCGAATTCCGAAGTGAAGATTCTCACGTCCCCGAGTTTACCGCTTTTCGCCAGCCGAATTGCTTCGAGGTTTCCTGCTTCGAAATGGAGACGGTAGGCGATCATCAATTTAACGCCATTTTCGTTCGCGGCGTCGATCATGGCCTGGCAGTCGTCCTCGGTAACCGCCATCGGCTTTTCACAGAGCACATGCGCACGAGCCTGCGCAGCTCGAACCGCGTACTCCCGATGCAGATGGTTCGGCAGCGCGAGATAGACGGCATCAACCTGAGAAAGAGCGCGGTCATACTGGTCGTACGAGTACACGTGTTCGAGGTGATATTTCTTAGCCAGTTTTTCCCGCTTTTTTGACTCGCCTGAGACAACGGCAACAAGCTCAGAATTGGATGCGTTCCTGAATGCGGGCAGGACGGCAACCTGGGCAATGTGCCCCAATCCAACCACGGCGTAGCGAACCTTGCGGGTTGATGAGGTGCGCCGTTTCATGACTCCCTCCAATTGACAAGTTTTATGCATTTTCCGACATAGCTCAGTCGCAAACGAGCTCTCGACTAAGTCGCGGAGATACTCGTTGTACTTCTTCACCGGGTCTTGCCCAGGTACCAATGGTCAATCCCTTCTCGAAAAAGTTAGCTAGAGGGAACGAGAAGATCCCCTGTTTTCGCTGCTCATCCTTTGCTCCAGAATCTTGAGCGATGTAAACACCGATAACGCCGACACTCCCGGTGTGATTCACCACGCGAAGGGCATTTTCCAATGCTTGCGTGGGATTCTCTCGCGAGGGATTTTTATCGTCCAACTGCATCGATAGCACAGTCCGCACCCCACAGCTTTTCTTCGCCTGGACGACGGCTCTGCTGAATTCCATGATGTTTTTGACGAATTTCGAAATCCGCTCGACTGGATCGCCCTGGCTGAAATCGACAGGGATGGCGCCAGTTCTGCTACATTGTCGACCACATAGACTTCCGCAGCACCCTTCAAAAGAGCGCCATACGCCAAGCTTCAAATAATTGAAGTCGGCAGAGGGAACGAGCACGAACTCCGCCTGACCGCCTTGGTATGGGCCCATCCCCGCATATCCGTAGGCGGCACTGGGAGAGTCCGGGTTCATGGTCTCATGGTCAAGCATGCGTTGGTGTAACCGCGATGACAGTTGAAACAGTAACCACTGGCAATATTGAACGGTAGCACGACCTTCACCTTTTCTTGACGCTTCGCACGGCCTGGCCTATTTCTTCAATGACCCTCAGGATCTCATGCCCGACGATGGTACCTTGCTTGAGCTCGGTACGTCCGTCATACATGTGCAGATCGCTGCCACTAATGCCGCTCGTTGTCACTTTGAGAATGGCATCGGTCGGCGAAGCTAATTTTGGTTTTGGGTAATCGGAAACTGAAATCTTGCGAACACCTTCATAGCGAACGGCTTTCACTTTTAGCCTCCACGAGATTTGGATTTTGGATGCAACGGTTTTCACTGGAGATGTCAGCAGTTGCTGCCAATATGACTGCGATAGTTTGTTCTGTTGACGCATGCTCGCGCCCGCTATGCTGCCGTTAGCCCTTGAGGATTGCTATCTTGCCCCCTCCGCTAACGGGATTCCGCTGGACTCTGCGGAATATGCGGACGGAGAAACCCCGCTGGCTTCGCTTCAAACAACAAACCTTTAATCTGTTTCGGGCATCGACATTCAGGTTTACGTGGAGAACAAATGAGCAAGAAGAACGGATTAGCAGACCCGACCCGGCTCAAGCCTTACGATGCAGATGACAAGCAATTGCTTCGCGTCGTTATCGAAACCCCGAAGGGAAGCCGAAACAAGTTCGCCTTTGACCCCGATGATCACATCTTTGAACTGAAGAAGGTTTTGCCAAGCGGGATGACATTTCCTTATGACTTTGGATTTGTTCCCTCAACCCGAGCCGACGACGGTGACCCTATCGACGTGTTGGTGCTGATGGATGAGCCCGCGTTTCCGGGATGTGTGCTGTCATGTCGCCCCATCGGTGTAATTGAAGGCGAGCAAGGCAACAAGCAAGGCAAAGAACGCAATGATCGAATCATTGCGGTAGAACAGGATGCACACAGTTGGGAAGACATAAAAACCATTACTGATTTGAGCAAGCAATTCTGTCGGGAACTGGAAGAATTTTTCGTCAATTACCACAGGCTGACGGGAAAGGAATATCGGGTGCTGGGTCTGAAAGGGCCGAATCAGGCACGAAAGCTGGTGAAATCAGGAAGGCGATGACCGAACTTCTCGTCCGATTTCTAATTGGGGGTCTGGTAGTTTCCGTCTTCGCGGTCGTGGGGGATTTGTTAAAGCCGAAGAGTTTCGCTGGGTTGTTTGGCGCAGCGCCATCGGTCGCTCTTGCCACTTTGGGGCTGACGGTGGCACGCGAGGGCCCGTTTTATGCCGCTACGGAAGCTCACTCCATGATGGCGGGAGCAATCGCATTCTTTGTTTATGCGTCATTCGTAAGCTGGTCGATGATGCGTTACAAAACAAAGGCTTTTTTAGTCACACTTTGCGCAATTCCCATGTGGCTCGGTGTGGCGCTTGGGCTCTGGCGCGTCTGGTTGACGTAATCATGCAAATCCGATTTGATCCCTCTGCTCTCAGGCAAACGAAATGGCACGAATACGCTGTTCGATTTCTTCTCGGTGGATTGATCACGGCGGTCGCAGGTGTCATTGCGAAACAATTCGGCCCCAGTCTGGGCGGACTGTTCTTGGCGTTTCCGGCGATATTCCCGGCGAGTGCAACTCTCATTGAGAAACATGAGAAGCAAAAGAAAGAAAAAGAGGGATTACAAGGAATACAACGTGCAAGGGAGGCCGCCAGCGTGGATGCCGCAGGCTCAGCAATGGGAAGCATGGGCCTGTTCGTATTTGCCCTACTGGTCTGGCAATTCGTGCCTCGTCACTCGGCGTTGCCAGTTTTGACGGGAGCCACAATAGCTTGGTTGGCCGTTTCGGTATTGTTCTGGCTGGTTCGAAAACGAGCATGATGTGGCCGACTACTTGCCTTGCTTTTTGCGAGTGACAAGCTGTTTCATTTCTTCACCTATTTCTTTCCGACGCTTTCGGCGTCGCGGCGCGACCTGTTGCGATTGCGACGGGGGTGAACGAAAAAGTTCCTAACCTTCATTCGAGTTGTTGGGCTGTAACGCCGCGTCTATGGGGCCCATCTCCCTTGCGACGAAGAAACTACTTAGTGTCTTAAGGATTGAACGGGTCCGACAACTTGCGACAGTCTTCCGCGTCGCTAAACCATCTACGTCGTCCGCCGAGAAGATTGGTGACGAGTACCACTGCGAGGACCAGGAGAATATGGATTAAACCGCCCAACGTGTATTGCTCAGTAAATACGGACAGGCACGCACGTATTTACTGAGCACTTACGAATTGAGGGGTCATAAAACCAGCAACAACGTCACGAAAATTGTCCAAAGCATAGTCGCCTCCAGCAAAAGGTGAGCCGAACTGAGCCGAAGAGAAAGCACCTCGATTCCGTTCTGCTGTCACAAAGTTGTCGCCGTCCTTCCGGGTACTGTGTTTCCCCTAGAGTCATTCCAAGCCGCTGATACAGGTAGACTGGACAATCCGGACTGCAACTGTCCTGTAGTCATTTTCTTCTAAATCACCAGCATGGGAATAGCGGAATACCGGGATACCCACCCAAAAGGGGCTGGGGCAATTGTCGTGATTGATTGCCTCACTTTCTACAGCTCTGTTGATGGCAAAAATCTTCTGTACGAGGAGCATGAAATGAAAAAAATCATTGGGATTTGCATCTTGGCGGGTGCCTTACTGATGGGCTTGGGATGCACAAACCCTCGCAGCAACGAGACTTCTTATAAGGATGCTGTGAGCAAAGCGCTAGAACAAGCAGACTTGAGAGATGTAACCGTTACTGAAGATCGCGGTAAGAATACAATTACACTTGGCGGAAAAGTTCATTCTGGCGACGCCAGAGCAAAAGCTGGTGATGTCGCCAAGTCCGCCGCGCCGAGCCGGATCATTGCCAACGAAATCAGTGTACAGCCGGTCGATGCTGCGTCGGAAGCCAAGGACATTGCGTCCGATCTGGATGCGGGCATTGAGAAAAACTACAAGGCAGCATTGATTTCTACCGCCTTGGACAAGCAGCACATCAGGTTCAGCGCTAAAAATGGCGTGCTCACAGTCAAGGGGACAGTCAAAACTGCCAGGCAACGGCAAGAAGCGCAAAAAGTGGCAGCGGAGGTACCCAATGTCAAGCAGGTTGTCAACGAAATCGAGATTCGGCGATAGGACAGCTTTGATGAAAACTTTCGCGAATTCGGATAATCAGCCGAATTGCTCGCTCCAGCAGACGGCCCTCTTCCAAATGATTCGATGGCATTCCGAGCGAGACTGCATATGGCCGACAACCCCGCGCCGCTCCGGAAGGCCGTTTGTCTTTTACACGAAGACAGCTACTCCATGAGAGCAAAGCTAATATTCCGTGTATTCCTGAGGTGGGAGGGCTGCCATGCTCGATACGAATTGGCAAAAACTATACGAGACTGCGATGCTCGAAATGAATCCTGACAAGCTGCTGACTTGCATGGGAGCGGCAGAGCAGGCCATTGCTCAATGAGAATCACTTTTGGATGGTCCACGATAAGTCCTAACTCGGCGGGGCGACGCCAGCTTGAACTATTCGGACGTTTACGCGATTCTCCGGGCATCGATCCCCTGTAATATGTCTTCGTAAACTCTCGCGTATTCTTTGGCCATTCGTTCGATTGAAAAATTGTCTTCCACATACTGGCGAATAACTAGTGGGTTGAAGTTCAGACCTTGAGCGCGCTTGGCCATTTGCATGACCGAGCGGCAAATGTGACCGGAGATCCCTTCGCGGACCACCTCTGGTACCGATCCGCCGGGCATCGCGAGCACAGGTGTACCACAAGCCATGGCTTCTAGCATGACCAGCCCAAAGGGTTCGTTCCATTGGATCGGGAACAGCATGGCCATCGAGTTGCCGAGCAGTTCATTCTTCGCCTGAAGATCGGCCAGGTCCATGTAATCCACGAGATTTCCGTCGATCTGTGGCTTGACCTTTCTCTCGAAATACTCGTGGTACATGGGCTGAACATCGCCAGCGATCTTGAGGGGGATTCCTGTACGCTGGGCCACATCAATGGCGATATGGGTGCCTTTAAGCGGAGCGATTCGGCCGATAAAACTGAGGTACGGCTGCTTGTGCTCGAGCAATTTGTAT
>QHOS01000253.1 GCA_003219415.1 Verrucomicrobiota bacterium
CTGCGCAGCTTGAGGATGAGCGTCCGCAGTTCCGAGACCAATGCCTTTGTCGTCCATGCGTAAAGTCAACTCACGCCATCAGTATTTGATAGAGGTGATGTAGCTCCTGATCGACATCTGCCGGATCCGAGACGGTATTAGCCACTTCCGTTCTTAACGATTCGCGATAACGCTGACGGAGACGCGAGAGCCAGGTGCGCAAAGTGGCGATGGGCACGCCGAGTCTAGCTGCGGCTTGCTCCTGATTCAGCGGCACAACGCTTCCGCCCGCGACAAACGGTCTTAGTTCTTCAAGCCACTCAGCCTTACCTTCTGCAACGAAGTCATTTTGCAGACTTTGCCAGGCCCGCGAAACGATAGTCGACGCCCAGACAAGATCGTAGCAACCGGCGTCGCTCAGATGAGCGGTGGCCAACATTGCTGCCTCGGCCTCCGGGAGGTGTTCTTCGATCGAAACGACCTGACGACCGCCACCCCTCTTAAGCGCTCGGGCGCGGTCATATTCATTGTATAAAAAATTCTGGAGCGATCCTAATAGGAAGGTGCGAAGCCTGCCCTTTTGCTGGTCAGCGTGATTCAGGGTGTTTTGCTCGAGCAGATGAGCAAAAAAGCCTTGGACCAGATCCTGTGCATCAGCGGACGAAAAACCGCGGTGCCGGAGAAAACTGTAGAGCGGCGGCCAATAGGCTTCGCAAAATCCGGAGAGCGCCTGCTGAGCCGAGTCTGCTGATTCCTCGTCGATCGCACGCAACACCACGGTCCAATGCGTCGTTTGAAACGAAGCACCTCCCTCCTGCAGTGTTCCCGGAATCGCTTTCGTTCGCGAAGCGTCGCCGAAGCAAAATGATTTGGCGAGAACAAAATCACGCGAACTGCCGAGAAATTAAATCGAGGGGACTAATTCAGTCGAGCATGCTCGTGGTGGCATCTGCTTAGGATTCCTAGGGCGACGCCCCAGGCTAGAATGAGACAGCGCCTTTGGCGCTGAACAGATTCCGCGATCGGCGGCGCAGTCAGTATTGGGCGATCAGTTGGCTCTCGCCCGTACCGGCGTGTGCGGACACGTAACTGTCAGATGCTTGGAGGCTCGTCTGGCTCAGCCCGGCGGTTCCGTGTTCGCTCTGCTCTTTTGCGATCGCGCCTATGCTCAATGCTGCAAAGGCTATTGCCACAGCCGCTGCCACTTTCGCTTCGATGGATAATTTCATACGCCGAACGGATCGTCGATGAGAGCGATGGTTGATTCCGCGGCCATGTGTTTTGGAGAGATTTTGAGAAGGAGTTCTCTCCAACCGCCATCGAAATTAAACGAAGCCAAGCTATTTACGAGCAACGGATCGTGATTGCGGCCACCGGTCCTGCCGAGCGACCGCCATGTGTCGCGCAGCCATTCAGCAAATCGGATGCACTGTTTTTTCATATTCGTTCAAATACATGAAGCCAACTGGTTTGACCTCGGTGGCTTGCGGGTGGTTACGGCCTGCGAAGGCGCGGGCGAAAGAGGCCCGCACTCTCCGGGAAACGTTGCCGGCCCGCTTTGTCCAGTACTCGAGCCAGCTCAACGAGGCATCCGCGAAGATTTCAGCGCGAACACCTTCCGGGCAGACGTTCAGCAACTTACAAACGTTCACAAATGAGTACGGCCACAAAAAATCGTTTGCAGTGACCCAACTATAGGCATCGAGATAGAGCTCCTGTTTGACACCCTTGGTCGCCGAATGGAACCGGCGCAAATCGCGAGCAGCCTGTTTCAGCACGCCAAGCGCCAGATCTTTCTCAGGCGTGGGTCCCTGCGGTTGGGCCGGAGCAACAGCAAAGTGTCCGCGCTTCATGTGGAGTTTCGGTTGGTTGACTCGATTGGGTTCTTCTTTTCTAAAGATTTTTTGGCCGGACATTTCAAAAAATTCAAAAAAAATTCCGGTACCGACTCTAAAACGGCCGGCGGCAAGGTCATTTCTGCGGGTAAGGCAGCCGCCACTACACTCTTAAGGGAGGGGCACGAATCCCTCGACCGGGCGCCTCGTTCCGGTTTGATTGTCGGCCACGCGGCGTAAACTCTGTGAAATGACTGACGAACAACAGGACGAACAGTTCTATCGCGATACGGAAGGTGTCGCCTTTCCGAAACTGAACGATCACCAGCTTTCTCTGCTTGAGCCATTGGGCGAACGACGCCTCGTGGAGCGCGGTGATCTGGTTTATAAGGCTGGACAGCGCGATCTCGGATTGACCAT
>QHOS01000211.1 GCA_003219415.1 Verrucomicrobiota bacterium
CCCACGCCAAGAGGTTGGATGGTTTACAATCGAGCGCTCGACGATTTCTTTCGTAAAACTAAATGGCGAATACCAAAGACAACATCGAACTGAGCGCCGTGGAAGATCATGGTGGGCTCCTGACCATTCGTGGCGGCGGCGCCCAAAGGAATTGGAATGGCATTCACTACAAACAAGGCATGTCCGCGAAGAATGTCGGCACGAAGAATCTATCCGCGAATATTGCTACCATTCCTCCGGGCGGCGTCGCGTACGCGCATATTCATGTCGATTTCGAAGTGATCCTTTACATCATCCAAGGAAAAGTGCGCCACGAATTCGGAGCCGGCCTCAAGCAAGTCGTTGAAAATGGAGCCGGTGATTTCATTTACATTAAGCCCGGCGTGCCTCACGAAGTCTTCAATATGAGCAAGACCGAACCCGTGGTCGCCTTTGTCGCGCGTTCGTCTGCCGACGAATGGGACAAAATTATTCCTTACGATCGCAATCAGGCGGATCCGCAATGAATGCAGCGGGCGATCCATCGGCAGAAGCGGAGCGTTTGCTAAAACGCGACGCCGAATGGGCGGCACTGGCTTCCGCAGGACGGGACATCGACCGGATTCTTTCCTACTGGACTGACGATGCGGTCGTTTTGGCGCCTGCCTTCGCGCCAGTTATCGGAAAGGCAGCGTTGCGCGGTTACGTGGAGAACAGCTTTCGAATTCCCGGTTTTAAGATCAGCTGGAAATCAAGCGAGGTGCGTTTTTCACCGGACCTGAACCTTGCCTACATGTTTGGCGAAAACACCGTTTCCATGAATGGACCCAATGGCACGCCGATCACGACGAAAGGCCGCGCCATCACGATCTGGCGCCGCGAACCCGATGGACAGTGGCGTTGCGCCGTCGATATCTGGAACGACGGACCGCGATCGTGATCAACAGCGGAGCGGCGCATGACGCGCCCCTAGCAAGCCGCTGCCGGAACAACAGGGACCATGATTCTCCGAATTCCAGTTGGACGTTCGAAGTTGAGCGTTCGGCGTTTGCTTCTACGATTGCCTTATGCCGAAGCATCTTGTCATCAGCACGAGCGGTAATCCTGATAGCAACAGCCGTCGAATGGGGCGCGCCGCGTTCGCGCATTTGCAAAAAAAGAAACTCGATTGCGATTGGGTCGATATCCGTGAAATGGACCTGCCGCTCTGTGACGCAGATAAATGTTATGGGGTGCCCGGTTCAAAAAAATTGAGCGCGGCCATTGAAAGCGCCGACGGCATCCTCATCGCCGCGCCGGTTTATAATTACGATGTCGCCGCGGCAACCAAGAACATGATCGAGCTCACCGGAAGCGCATGGGAAGACAAGATCGTCGGCTTTCTGTGCGCAGCCGGAGGTCACGCCAGCTACATGTCGGTCATGGCCTATGCCAATAGCCTCATGCTCGATTTTCGTTGCGTCATTATTCCGCGGTTCGCCTTTGCCACGTCCGGTGCTTTCAATGGGGAACACATCAGCGACAAAAAAATCGACGAGCGAATTAAACAAGTCGCCGACGAGCTGGTTCGCTTCACCAAGGCGCTTCGCAGTTAGATTTTTTCGCTCAGTATCGCAGCTCAAAAATATCTGTTGGCTCAACAAGACCGCACCGACGATAGAGCGATTTGCTTCCAGGAGTTGCCCAGAGAATGACCGCGTCGGTCCCCCGTGCGCGACACCATGATAGAACTTTGTTCAACAAACTTTTGCCGAGTCCCTGACTCCGCATTTCCGGGACGACATAAAAGTTCGTTATGTAAGCATGAAGCTCCGGTTCGTCATTAACCGGATTGGGGATTTTCTCAAACAACTGCACGCAAACATGGCCGAGCAATTGTTTGCCATCATCGAGGACCCAACAGCGCCACGGATAAGCGCCGGAGCGAAAACGCTTCTTCATCCACGATGCGCATCGGCGCAGAAACCGCGGTTTGGTTTCCGCAGCACGTTCGGTTTCGGTACGGAATCGATATCGAAGCTCGGCCAGGGCATGGGAATCGCTTGATTTTGCCAAGCGGATCCGGACCCGAGCCATTGGTTGAGGATACGTGATTGAATGCCTGTCGCTATTCGTAAACACGTCGCTTGCGCCACGCCACTCACTTCGGACGTGGATCGGCCAGGTCTTGATCAGGTGGACAGACTCCAGCGCGCAAATTCGTCACCGCCTGCACGAGGGTCCGCGCAGCGTTGCGCGTTTCTTCGAAGATGGCGTCGTCGCGATCAAGCTCGTCATGACTGACAGCATAAGTTTTGTAATAGCCAATGTAGCGATCGAACACTGCAGCTTCGCCAGCGGGAAACAAATTCATGTCGGCCAGCCAATCATGCAGTGCACGGCGGACGGAGCCCGCGCCTTCGGCATCGCCATGCGCAACGACCGCGAACGTTCGTCCACCTAAATGACGCGGATAATTCCAACCCTTGAGCTCCAAGGCCTTTGCTTCCTCCGGATTCTTGCCATGGGTAGACGTTGGATCCGGATTTCCGCCGTCGGCACAAACCAAACGATCCATCATTAGTTTGAGCGTGCTAGGGACCTGATACCAATGCACCGGCGTAACGATCATAATGCCGTGTGCCGCCACCCATCGTGGATAGATCTCATTCATCCAATCCTGCGACTGACCAAGGTAATGGTTCGGATAACAACTGCACGGCCAATGACAGAGCGGCATCGCCGTGGAGACGCATGCTTTGCACGGGTAAATCACGCGTCCGTATTCAGCCGCCATTACACTGAGGTCCAGAAAGTCCACTTCGAATCGCGGAACACCATCGATGACCTCACACGCGGTCTTCGCCAAACGAAATGTCTTCGACATCTCACTTGGACATGTTTGGTCCGTGCGGGGCGACGCGCAGATTAACAACACACGCGAGGCAGAATCGGACGATTCTTGACACTTCTGGGCATCGACGATTGCCTGCCGCGCTTCCAGCCATTCGACCGACAGTTCATATTCCGGGTCCACGAAACCGGGTCCGGCTTTGCGGGTGCGAGGCGATTTGCGCTCGTCCGCGTAGGCGTCCCATGCGATCTCTGCGATTGCATCCAGATCAGCGTTCTTTGACAAAAAGGCGGGATCATAGAATCGCTGGCGCCAACGTTTCAAATATTCTTCCTTCGTTAGCTTCGTTAGCGTTTGACCAGTGCGCACTTTCGGCGGTGGCGGTAAAGGATCTTGGCTCATGCCTTCAAGTTTGAACCGAGGCATTCAAACACGCGATTACAATCCACCCGCTACGAATTCGTGTTTGTGGCTAACCTCGGCCTTTGTCAGGATCACAACATGAAGCATCTTCTTCTGGCTTGCCTTCTTCCGATGACGTTAACGGCTCAGACCATGCAGCAACTGACTGAACAGCTGGGTAAGACTGTTCTGTACGGTGACATTGCGCTCTCTTCCGATGGCAAACAGGTCGCGTGGGTGCAGTCCACCGCCGCATCAACACCAAAGCAAACCTTCGTCCGCGAAACATCAGGAAACGTGCCAGCGATATTAATCAAAATTCCGATCAGCGGCGAAAGGACCGATTTCGATCCCGCCTGGGCCCCCGATTCCAAAACGCTCGCGGTTTTTTCCGGCGCCGGGGAGGGAGCGCAGCGCCAACTCTGGAGTGTGAAGGCTGACGGGTCCGATACCAAAAGGCTTACGAACCTCAACGGATACGCTGCGCGACCGCGTTGGTCGCATGATGGGAAGCAGATTGCCTTTCTCTATATCCAAGGCGCGAGTGGCGGCGGCCCACTCACGGCCGCGCCGATGACGACCGGCGTGATCGACACCGCAATTCATAACCAACGGATTGCAGTTCTCGATGTCGCCAATGGGCAGTTGCGCCAAGTTTCTCCGGAAAACCTTCACATCTACGATTACGATTGGTCCCCCGACGACAAGACGTTCGTCACAACGGCGGCACCGGGACCTGGCGACAACAATTGGTGGATCGCTCAGATTTACACGATCAACGTCACAAACGGTAACGCCACATCCATCCACAAACCTTCTCTTCAAGTCGCGGTTCCACGCTGGTCGCCCGATGGCAAGTCGATCGCATTCATCGAAGGCTTGATGAGCGACGAAGGCTTTCATGGCGGGGACCTTTTCACTATCTCGGCAAGCGGCGCCGATGTGCAGAACCGCACTAACGGTCGTAAGAGCTCGGTCAGTTCGCTCTTTTGGCTAATGCCGGATCGCATCCTTTTCACCGAGATAGTTGGTGGTGGCGGCGCGATCTCTGAATTGAACATCGACAACAATTCGGTACGCACAATTTGGAAAGGCGCAGAGGCCCTTCACGCCTTCGGGAATTTCCCTGATTTTGCCATTTCCAAGGATGGCAAATTCGCAGTCGCGGAACGCAGCACGTTTGAAACTCCTCCCGAGATCTGGGTCGGACCGATCGGTGAATGGCGTCAGCTAACAAATAGCAACTCCGCACTATCAGCAACGTGGGGCAAAGCTGAGAACATTGAGTGGACTAACGAAGGCTTTAACATCCAGGGCTGGCTTTTAACACCGTCCGGCAGTCGAGAGCCCGGCAAAAAACATCCCATGGTCGTTCTCATCCATGGCGGCCCTTCAAGCGCAGTGACGCCGGATTGGCCCGCGGGCTTTGGAATGTCGCGAGCCATCATCGCTGCTCTGTCCGCACGAGGTTACTACGTACTGATGCCGAACCCTCGTGGCAGTTACGGTCAGGGAGAAGAGTTCACTCGAGCCAATGTAAAAGATTTTGGCGCAGGCGATCTGCGCGACATTCTCGCCGGAGTTGATGCAGCAATAAAGAAATACCCAATCGATCCTGCGCGTCTCGGCGTCACTGGATGGAGTTACGGCGGCTACATGACCATGTGGACTGTCACGCAAACCAACCGTTTCCACGCTGCTGTGGCCGGCGCCGGCATTGCCAACTGGCAAAGTTACTATGGCCAGAACCTGATAGGCCAATGGATGATCCCGTTCTTTGGCGCATCAGTTTACGATGATCCTGCCGTTTACGAGAAGAGTTCTCCGATTCGTTTTATTAAGAACGTAAAGACACCCACCCTGGTCGTTGTAGGTGAGCGCGACGCGGAATGCCCCGCGTCGCAGTCCTACGAATTCTGGCACGCGTTGAAGACACTAGACGTCCCGACGCAACTTATCGTTTATTCCGGCGAAGGCCACCTCTTCGTCAAACCTGAGCACCAGGCCGATCGACTGGATCAGACGATCGGCTGGTTCGACAAATATTTGAAGTAACGGCCTCCACTCTTCTGAATTCTGTGTGTTAGGTTTGGGATTTGGCTCGTTGGAGCCTCCTCTCCGTTGCTGGACACTCACGGCGTTTCAACTCCGCTGAGGATTCCACCGAGATGACCGGTAAGCGTAATCGCCATCAGAGCGAACAATGTCACTGCGACATAAGCGACACCTGGCGAGACATTCTTCGCCCGGAGCCGCGAGCGCATCCAGCAAAGAAGGAAGATTAGGGACGCCGAAGTTAGCGCGCACATCATATGCAGCAGTAAGTTGCCCTTGAGGGTTGCGCCTTCCAGTTGCCATTGCCACGCTCCCAAGCCAGTGGCGATCGCCAATGGGACGGTCAGCGCGGCGCCGAGGAGATTGTAATAGGCGACCGTTGCAAAAACCGATTTCTTGCGCCAGACCGCCATTACCTCGAAGACGGCGCTCGCTATAAAGAGCGCGATCGGAAAATGAATAATGACCGGATGCTGCGCGTGTCCCGCGAGGAGTGCGGCCTTCAGATCGAAGGGATTTGGTGATGCCGCAAAGAAAGGATTCATAACTGCTCAGAAATTAGCAAGTCGGTTGGCACTCGGTCATAACTACTTTTCGACTACGATGGTCCCCGTCATTTTCGGGTGAACCGAGCAATAGTAGGTATAGGTGCCGGGAGTGCCTGCCGTGATCGTAAATTCCTGGTCGGTGTCGAGCGCGGTCGATTTTTTAAACTGCTTCTCGACACTTACGACGGTATGCGGTTCTTCGTCCCGGTTGATCCAGGTTATCTTCTCTCCGGCCTTTACGGTAATGGTCTTGGGATTGAAGGCGAAGTCTTTGATCTCTATTCTGTTTTGCTTGCCAGTTGCGCCATCGACGTCCTTCATCTCTCCACCGAGAGCGAAGACAGATAGATTGAGAAAACTGACTGCACACACTATTGCAATTTTCTTATTTCTTCGAGTTGCTGTAGTCATAGTTAGGTTTGGTTAGGTTAGCCGAGGTTGGAATCGACGACAGCGAGGGTAGTTTTGCCTTGCTTATATTGGACGCTCGTTAGGCCGAGCATGCTGCGCAGCTTTTCGGCTGGTACTTTCATTGGGCCAGGCGACGCCGCGGTTCCAGGAGCAGGCTGAGGGAAGGCAGTAGACATCGCGGTATGGAAAGTCACGTTGCCTTCGACTTTCTGGAGCACCTGATGGATGTGACCGTTTAGCACCGTCACCGAACCGAAGCGTTTCAGATATCCTAGAGCGCGTTCGCTGTCGCTTGTTCCCCAGCCCCATTGGGGATAAACCGCCCAGAGAGGGATATGCGCGAAGACTACAATCGGTGTGCTCGTTCCGAGATTCGTTGAGCACATCGTGCTCGCCCGGCACGTAAAATACGTCCTTGGTTCGGCAGCTCTTAAGCAGTTCGTCGAAGGTGTCGAACTCCTCCAGCTTTGACAATTGCGTGATATCTCCCGTGTGGATAAGGAAGGACGGCGGAGTAGGCATCGCGTTGATGCGATCCAGGGCAATTTTAAACGTCTGGGTAACGTCCTTGTTCGCGTCCTTGTTAAAGCCGATATGGCTGTCGCTGATTTGCAGAAAGCTAAGGTCGGTAGCTGGCAGCGGCTCGCTGGCCTTTGCAATTTGTGCCAAAGTTTTCGACGCGAGTACACCGCCGCTGATCGTCCAAAGTAGGCCGGTACCGGCCCATGCCATGCAATGGAGAAAGCCGCGGCGATCAATGCCGTCATGTTCGTGGTCGTGAGAAATGTAATCGGACATAATATTGTTTTTGGTTAACTGATTGGTATTTGGTTTTACATCTGTCCTTACCGATCTGGTTCGCGTTTATTCCCAAAAATCTTGAAGGGTTAGGTGCGGAACTCGCAATAGTTGCAAAAACGCCGCGCTTAGGCCTCGACCCAAAGCGCGGCGTCTGAATTCGCGAAGTACGGTTCAATCACCGACTTCTCTCTCGGCCGCGTCCGCAGCGCTCGCCAGAGAATTTAGTAACTGGAAGAACTGAGGCGGTTGTCCTCTGAAGAGACCGTCAGCAATGAAGCTATTGATAGCGCCCCGCGCGTCTAACTGCCCTGGACCGCTCGGGCGAATGATGGCACAGGGAGGGAGGTTTCGACTGATGAATTCGCACGGCTCGGGCATGATCAGGTTGGCTTGCAACGTTTCCGGTTGCCCGGTGGTCAGGTCGATAAATGTCACCGTTGAATTGTTGATTGGGTCGACGTCGGTCAACGGAGTCGCATTGCCCGCCTTGTCCTGCCAGGTCTGAAAGTGCATGATCTCGGATCCGCCGATACTAAGGAGGATTCGTAGAACTTCGAGACTGGTTACTTTCTGAGCCAGCGTCGCGTAAAGGCTCGTGCCACCTTGTTCAATATAACCAAAGTGAAATCCGGCCGTGAAAGCGATCG
>QHOS01000212.1 GCA_003219415.1 Verrucomicrobiota bacterium
GTCCAACCACGGCGTTGAATAGCTTGGGCAAGCTCGCGCCCGGAGACCTGCTTCACACAGTCACTTCGAGCACTCGATCAGCCGCGCCTGGCTGGGTTGTGCCTTCTTCAGCCAGCAGCCAACCTTCGATCGCTTCATGAACATTCGCGCGGACATCGTCTACTGTTTCGCCTTGGGAGACGCATCCCGGCAGTGCTGGCACTTCCGCCCAGTATCCACCTTCTTCCGCTTTACGAATGAGCACCTTCAGTGTCACGAATCGATACTACTGCACCGGCGGATTACGCGCAAAACTGATCTCTGGCGTCTGTCCTCTGCCTCTAGGAGCTGATCACTGATCACGAATCACCGATCACTTCCCCTGAGTTCCCTCCCGTCTCTCAACCATCAACACTCAACTAACAACTCTTCTTCGGTTCCTCCGATCACCAATCACTGACTTGTCGCGCCGTAGCTATACACGAACGCTGGTCGGCGTAGGCGGATCACGAATCACCAGCGCCTTCAGCGCTTCTTCAGGCAGCTTTTTTAACTTTTTTGCTGGCCGTGACACCGGGAAACAGTACGACCCGGGCAGGAGCCTCGGCGGTTCCATTCTGACCGAAGGTCGATTCGAACGTCAGTTTTCCGGCAGCGATCTCGGTTAACGCGATATCGGCTTCACGCAGCCCCGGAGCGTATTCCACAAGGGGACGATGACCCAGCGAAAGCTGTCGCACGCGGCGTGAGACCATGTTCACCAGGATTTGCTGATTAGTGATTACTTCGGAGGCGGCTGCAATGAGATCGGCTTTCATAATAATTGATTCTGACTTTCTACCAGGCACCAACGTGCGCACCGACTTTGGCGCGCACCGGAGGCTGACTTTCCTCCTTAGTACTTCTTGACCTCCGACTATCGCCCAGAAAACCAATTCCGCAACACGGCTGATTGCCTTGGCCGAAGAATCCTGCAATAATCTTAGGGTGAGCACGATTAGCGAGATTCAAGAGGCGATCGACAAATTGCCCGCTAAGGAACGATCTGCGCTTGCCGCGTGGCTCCGATCGCAAGATCAACCCCGGATGTCTGAAAGAGAAGAAGCGGCTTTACTCGCTTCACTTGATAAAGCAGCTACCGAGCTTGATGCCGGCCGCGGCGTCCCCGTCGAGCGAGTTCGCGAGATGCTGGGGCGATGGCTTACAAAATAATCTTCGCGCCTACTGCAATTGCGCGACTCGAAGACATCGTTCGGTACATCGCAGCCGACGACCCTGAGGCTGCCAAGATTTTTGCAATGCGTCTGCTCGAACGCGCCGACTTGCTTTCGGAATTCCCAGAATTAGGAACGCCCTATCGTAAACGCAAGAATGTCCGACGCGTGCGGTACGATCCTTATTCCATCTACTATCGCGTACGCCGCGAAAACCGTCTGATTGAAGTGATGGATTTCTGGCATTCAGCTCGAGTGGAACCGAACCTCTGATCTCTTTCTCCCTGGCCGTCCATCAACAATCAACTCTCAACTCTCAACTTTTCTTCCCCTGTCACACCGTCTTGCTTGCCATGCCGTAATCCGTGGCTCGCCGTAGCTTTTGCAAAGGCGGCTGATGAAGGCAGGTCACGCGGGCTTTTCACGTCGTAGCGAATTGAAACTTGCTCGTTGCCCCCACTGACTCATGCGCTCCCGCCCATTTGAAACTCGGTCGCGTCCCCGCTTCCTCGCCGCTACCCTCGCGACTTTGCCTTCTATGTCGCTTTTCCCAAAAGCTCCATTCGACCTCTCGGTTTGCCCATCTATGTCGCTCGCGCCCCCGCGGCTCCATTCTCACCGCTACCCACCGCGGCTTTGCCTTCTATGTCGCTTTCCCCAAACGCTCCATTCCCTCACTCGCGACGTGTTCTTTGTCGCCGATTCCTCAGTTCCATTCGCCACCCGCCGCAGCGAAGACAATGATTGCATGCGGTCTGCGGGATCGCTCTAATTAGCGACGTGCAGCTGCGCACGCGACGCGATTTTGATTCCCTCGGCCCCCGCCTCGGTCTCCGCTACCCTCGCGACTTTGCCGTCCATGTCGCTCATCCCACTCGCTTCATTGAAACTCACTCTCCTCCCGGCTCACTCGCTCCTACCCTCGTCACTTTACCTTCTGTGTCGCTGATCCCGTCAGCTCCATTCTTTTCTTAATGCTGCCCATCTCATGACGAGCCCGAATTCTGTCATTCGCAAGCACACCCGTCGGGACTTCATTTCCATCGCCGGCAAAAGCCTTGGTCTCGCCGCGCTTTCTTCGGCAGCGGTCGCGTCGTTATTGAGAAATGTTGAGGCAGCGTCGAAGAACGTCGCGCATCTCACGCCGGAAGAAGCGGCCATGGACGAAGACTACTGGGCCACCATCCAAAACTCGTTCAGCGTTACACGCGGCATCATCAACCTGAACAACGGCGGCGTTTCGCCCAGCCCGCGGATCGTGACCGAGGCGCTCGTCCGTTACATCTGGGAGCAGGAAGACGCCACCGCTTACACGATGTGGCAAATCCTCGAACCGCAATCGGAAACCATTCGCACCGGCCTGGCCGAGCTGTTCGGCTGCGATCGCGAAGAAATCGCGATCACGCGCAATGCTTCGGAATCGCTCGAGATTCTGCTCATGGGTATGGACCTCAAACCTGGCGACGAAATTCTCACCACCACTCAGGACTACCCGCGCATGCTCACCACATTGCGTCAGCGGGAAAAACGCGAAAACCTCAAGCTCAAGCTCATTCAGATTCCGATTCCGCCGAAGAACCTCAACGAGATCACCGCCGCGTTTGAAAAAGGAATCACCGACCGTACTCGCATCATCCTGATCTCACACATGATCAACATCACCGGGCAGATCACTCCCGTTAAGGCAATCTGCGACCTGGCGCGCGCCCGCGGCATTGAGACCATCGTCGACGGCGCCCATTCATTTGCCCAGTTCTATTTTAAGCAAGGCGACATCGGTTGCGATTACTTCGGCACCAGTCTGCACAAATGGCTCTACGCGCCGAAAGGCACCGGCATGCTCTACGTAAGGCGCGATAAGATCGAAAAACTCTGGCCGCTCATGGCTGCGGAATCCAAGCAGGTATGGGACATTCGCAAATTTGAAGAGATCGGCACCCACTCAGCCGCGCCGAAGCTCGCCATCGGCGAGGCGCTCCTTTTTCACAACGGCATCGGCGGCAAACGCAAGGAAGCGCGGCTACGTTACCTGTCCCGTTACTGGATGAACCGGCTCAAAGACGTGCCCAAAATTCGGTTCAACACTTCGTTCGATCCCAACCAATCGTGCGCAATAGGCAATGTTCACGTCGAAGGCACCGATCCGAACGCTGTGACGAAATATTTGTTCGACAAACACCACATCTTCACCGTGCCCATCGTGCACGAAGAATTCCAGGGCATTCGTATCACGCCCAACGTTTACACTACGCTTAGTGAGCTCGATCGCTTCTGCAATGAAATGGAACTGATCGCAAAGAAGGGATTACCTTTCTAGCGATCGAGTGAACGAAATGAATACGCCGTGCAGTGACGTTGCCCCATACACTGCATTGGTCGCATGGTGAGACGAGCGAGCGATGGGACGCGCCGCATTCCATTTGCCATCGGCGACGAGTTGAGCGCCATTCATTGCGGAGACGTTTCTCAATCCAGCGCGGAAATTTTGCTGCACAGCAATTATGAAGAGACTGACATGAAAAACTGGCGCACGAAGTTGATTTCCATTCTACGCACGAGACTGACTCTGGAAAACTGGCGCGCGAAGCTGATCTCGCTCTTGCTCGCGACAATGCTCTGGTACCTGATCAAAAAGAACCTAACGACGACGCCCTCGCCGTCTGAAAGTCAGTCTCCGGCACCAGTTACCGAAACGCGCTGACGGGCGACTTAATGCCCCCCTGGTTCGCCGCCCACCCGGTGCAGACAACGGGGGCGCCGCGGCCGCTTTCAGGTTTAGCGCAAGGACTGGGAAGCTATTGAGAAGCGATAACAAGGCAGGCTTTCGGTGAAATTGGAGGAAAGAATGGCTCGGCTGGTTCTGATTCGCGACGAAGATGATCTCGTCGCTCACAAGTTACGCAACGTTACCACGATTGGCCGCGCTTCATTAAACCACATAGTTATTGACGATCCGGCGGTATCAGCGCAGCACGCAATCATCGCGAGATCAGCCGACTCCTATCGGCTGCAAGATTTGCATTCGACAAACGGGACACGGGTCAATGGCCTCCCCGTTACCGAGGTTGAGCTAAAGGATGGCGACAAAATTCTGTTTGGTTCCGTCGCAGCGGTTTTCGCGGGATGTTCTCGCGAAGGTTGATGCGGTTTGCCGAAGGCTGCGATAATTGTCGTCAAGCAAGACCGATGCCGGACAAAATCTGAAGAAGTCATCGAAACCGTTAATCGCGCTGCAAGATAACCTCCACGAGCAACCGCTCTTCGAGGCACTAGTTTCTCCCATTATAACTCCAGAATAAGAACCCTCATGCGCCGGCTTCTTTACCTCATCGATATCGCCGTCATCGGTCTGGTTTACTTCGCGCTGGACGCTGCGACGAATGCGATCACGTTTTCGAGGGACTTCCGGGTCGACATCATCGTTTCAACACTCGTGAAGTGCGTTTTGTTCGTGTTCATCGGGTTCTGGTTGCGATTGCGCGGCGACAGCGTTGCGGCCATCGGATTGAAGAATCCCCGCAATTGGCTACGCTCGATTCTCGTCGGCGTGACGGTCTCGGCCATGGTTTTCATGGCTGTGTATCTGCTGGAACGCGGCGGATTTCGCCGTGACCTGAGCGCGTTCGCGCCATTCAAGGGTAACCTCGAGCTGACACTTTATCAGCTCGGCAGCGTGATCATCGGAGCGGGATTTGGCGAAGAATACCTGTTCCGAGGCTTTCTATTTCAGCGGCTGGCCCTGCTTCTCGGCGGGAGCAAACTGGGATGGGGCATCGCGTGTGTGATTCAGGCGGCACTGTTCGGATTGGCGCACGCCTACCAAAACCCGCTCGGCATGTTGCTCACCGGATCGATCGGCCTCACCATGGGGCTCGTCTTTCTCGCCACCGGTCGCAATCTGTGGGTCCCTATCATTGCGCACACGCTCTACGACACCGCCCGCATTGTCGCGTTCTACCTTTATGGGCCGCCGCCGTGGTAATGTGGGTCGAAGCCCGCAGTTCTGCGACAGCAACCACTTACAATGCGCGATGAAGCGTTTGTCATCAGGCGCGAGATCGGCCTTGAATGGAGCTGATGGGATCAGCGACATAGAACACGTCGCGAGTGAGGGAATGGAGCGTTTGGGGAAAGCGACATAGAACACGTCGCGATTGGGAATCGCGCGGGTAGACGGCAACGCAGCTAGGGGAGCTGGCGCAAGCACGAGGCAGTGCGAGTGATCAAGGCAAAGCCGCGGTGGGTAGCGGCGAGAATGGAGCCGCGGGGGCGCGAGCGACATAGATGGGCAAAACCGAGAGGTCGAAGTGGGCGGGAGCACATGAGTCAAAGCTGGGAAGCAAACGAGTTTCAATCGCGCGGGTAGACGGCAACGCAGCTAGGGTAGCTGGCGCAAGCACGGGGCAGTGCGAGTGATCAAGGTAAAGCTGCGAGGGAAGCAGTGAGCGAGTGTTGGCAACGAGCGAATTTCAATGGACTGCTGCATTGATCGCCTCACGCGGCGACTGCTCTCCATTTGTGTTTCAATCGCCCGGTTATCTGTACAGGATGGAGTCCGGAGCGACTCATGCAGACGCGCCGATCCTTTCTCCGCACATCTCTTGGGGCCACGACCGCGATTCTTGCCGATGTCTCGAGCATTGTCGCGAACGAGAGACCGGCAATATCCAGATCGCCGTCGGACCCATTCATCGATGGCGTCAAGTTTCTTACATCGGATGCGCCTGATTACGCGACTGCCCGGAAGGTTTACAACGCTGGGATCCTAACCCAGCCAAAACTCATCGCTTGTTGCACATCTGAGACTGGCGTTCAACATGCCCTCGAACGAGCAAAAGCAGAGAATTGGCCGGTCGCAGTAAAAGCAGGCGGGCATTCCTTTGAGGGATTCTGTCTGAACGACGATGGACTGGTCGTGAATGTTTCTCCGATGCGCCAGATGCAGCTTGATGCGAAGTCCGGCATTTTGACCGCAGGCGCAGGTTGTCGATTGGAAGAAGTGAACCGGTTCCTTCTGGCGAGAGGCCGTTACTTGCCAGCTGGCTCGTGCGGAACAGTCGGTCTGGCAGGTCTTACACTTGGCGGCGGCTATGGGATGTTTGCCAGAAAATGGGGTTTGACCTGCGACCATTTGCGCAGGGTCAAAATGGTGGATGGCACCGGGACAATCCGTGACTCAAATGAGGAATCGGATTTGCTCTGGAGCTCGCGTGGCGGTGGAAATGGCCATTTCGGAATCGTGACC
>QHOS01000213.1 GCA_003219415.1 Verrucomicrobiota bacterium
AACACGTGCGCGAATATCGTCACGTACGATGAGAATGGCGGCCGCTGGGACCACGTTACGCCGCCTGTGCGAGACGACGGTTGGGGGACAGATGTTCGGGTCCCGGCTATTATCATCTCGCCACTGGCACGCGACGGTTATATCGATCACAGAGAATACGAAACCGTTTCTATTCTGAAGTTGCTCGAATTCCGGTTTCATCTCGCGCCACTTGCAGCGCGCGATGCCGATCCTGCCGTGAACGATCTGGTTGACGCCTTTACGCAGTGAAACTCGCAGCCGCGGGACAAGAGAATTTGCTACCGATGGGTTAGGTTGCGCCACAGATAAACCCAGAGCCGGGCGCCTCGGGACGGAGCTTCTCTGAGGCGCCCGTTGCTCTTTTTGATCCCCAAAGCATTCCCAGCGCGTGTCATCACGAGCGGAGCGAGGGAACTCGCAGAGACACATTGATCTTCGCGTTGCGTTTTGTGATTTCGCGTGATGGCGTGTGCATCTGTGAGGTCCCTCGTCGTCTATGCGACTCGGGATGACCCATCGTAAACACGCGTCGCATTACCACGCTTCCGTGCCAGCCCGTTGCTCAATCTGCTCAAGACTGGGATCGGCATTCTGAATCCAATCACGCGCTTCGTTGATCTCAGCCGGATTCACTGGAATTGCTCGCGGAATCGGCTCTGCGCGTGCCACCAATTGCCCTTCAAACTTGACCGGTTTCGCGCGTTTGATTGGAAACCTCCAGTGATGCCCGAATTTGTAGAGCGCGTAAAACATGGTCTTAGCTTCAACAGCGCTCACCCCGCTGCACCGCATGGCGAAGTAGAACATGCGGTCGCAATCCTGCCAGGGGCGCTTCTTGTCGCCGTACGCGACATCGTGCAACACAGAGGCATTCCGGTATCTTCCTTCGAACGGCCCGCCCATGACCGACCAGAGGTAACGCGGAATGGATGCGCCATCGACAATCGATCCGATCGGAGCGATCCATGTGTTGCCATTCGGATCTGTATAACGCAATTCAGTTAGCAGCGTCATTGTTCGCCCGTCTGGATTCCACTTGGTCACTGGCTCGCCATCGTAAGAGCCCCATTTAGAACCGGCGGAGTCGGATTGCTCAGCTTGGGAAACTTGGTCCTGCTGCTCTTTGTCCGCCCCGAATGCGGCGAAGGCCGCAACGAATCCGAAAAACACGAACGATTGAATGATTTTTCTGTTTTCCATGTGAGAACGAAACGTTCAACGTTTTGCTTCAATTTTCAATGCTGAACTATCGCCGCGCGGGTCATCCTGAGCGAAGCGAAGGAACTCACACAGCTCGTGGCCTCACACATGTTATTCTGTGTGGTCCCCACTTCGATCGTGAGGTTCCTCGCTACGCTCGGAATGACAATGCAACCGTTACCGCGGAATTTACGGGGTGATTTCCGCAACGGCTTCGGCTCTGACAACTTCATCTTCTTGATTTGGAGCTGAAGGCGTGATCGGTTCGCCCTCGGTTTGTTTTCTGTACGGCTGAAGATAAAACATCATGAACACGCCGATCACCACGAGCAGCGAACCGATCCATTTCAATAGCCAACCGGGATCTCGCAAAATCTGCACGGTGCTTTGTCCGAGGTTTTCCGGGTTCCAGGACGCCTGAGAAACCTTGTAAGTGAGTCCCGTCCAAGTGTGCCACCAAGTGCCGGGATAACTAAACGGATTGTTCATCCAGCACGAGCCGGTGGCGGTTTCGCCGTCTGCCGTTGCGATTTGCAGAGTGCTCTTGAATCCCGCAGGGCTGTCGGTGCCTTCATTGCGTTTTACTTCAAAGTCGAGCAGTTGAAGGCCTATCGGTAATCCAATCACTTCCCAGCCATAAGCAATCATGGTTTTGTTAGGCGCAGTGGGAATTGCTATTTGCCAGCCACCCGGAACCCATTGCTCCAGCGTTTCGCCATTTTGCTGAATTCGAACGCGCACGGCATCGGGCAAATCGGCCGCGGCGGAAGATGCCGATCTTTCTTCGGATTTCACGGGAGTGAAATCCGTCCATTGCTGCGCGTGCGGCATTGTCCTGTCAACGACGAGCTGCCAGTCGGCCCAACCGGTGGCGAGCGGTTGGTTGAAATCGATCTTGCCCAAAGATTTGCCGTTCTTGCGCGAAACGAGCTCATAGGTGATCGCGCCATCGTCGGCAATAAACAACGTTAGACGGTTCGGTGTTTCTTCACCGGGTGCGGGCATTGCTGGCGGACCGCCAGTTGCATTGCGTTCTTTACCATCTCCGTGCGGATTTGTTTCGGCAGCGGCAACCGGAATACCTTTGCCATGTATCGTAACAAGCACTACGGGATTATTTGGCTGATCGCTGAGCGAATTCGGTTTTCCATTCTCGATCCGAAAATCGGGCCAGTAGTTGTCAATCTTTAGCGTGAACGGCGTTCCGGCGATTGCGACGTCACGCCCGAGATTTTCTGCGACATCGAAACTGGCTTCTTTATCGCTTGCGGAAATTACGACTTGCCCTTTGTTCCCGTCCTTGGGGGCGAGCAAGCGAACCTTCGCGCCGATGCTGCCCCCTTTGCGAACACGACTGATTTGTTCGTCCGGCGCCTTGCTAAAAGCGAAAATCGATTCCTCAAGATCAACCGCTTGATCCTTCGCGGTCGATGCGGGGCGATTCGATGACTCGCCCGTACCTGAGTCTGGAGCGGTGCCGCGTTTGAGTTCGATGTTGGCGAGACCCATCGAGAATTTTCCGTGCTGCGGATGATCAGCGAGCAGCCAGCTCTCCAGATGCTGGTTCATCATGGCAGTGGCAATGGTGAAATGGAGCGCAGATTCGCCGCCGTCGCTTAGTGGCCTCGGATTTAGTTTCGCTTCAATCGCCGGTGCGTAATCGACGATTTGCAAGCGCGCCCCAGACGCGAGCTGGCCAAGATTGCGCGGATGCTGTGGCGTCGGCGCATGATGCAAAAATTCGGCGGCGAATCCTTTCACAATTCCATCCACGTCGTGCACGCGAAGCTGGCGTTGATCGACCAGCAGCCGATTAGCTGGCGGTTCGCCTTTGAAGAGCGTCATGGTTCCTTCGATTCCCCAAATTCTCCCAATAAGCGATCCGATCAGCAGTGTGATGATGCCGAGATGCGTGATGAGAAACGCGAGGTGATGTTTGCGCCAGGGCCAACGAGAGAGCGCAGAGCAAGTAAGGTTTGCCCCGAGCAAGACAAGCCAGATGTTGAACCACGGAGCGCCGTAAATATAAGCGCGCGCCACTTTCGCGTCGAAACTCGACTCATAGAGCGTCCCCGCGATTGCGGCAATGATCAGCACCGCCAGCAAGACAACGGCGAGCTTAAGCGATGCAAAAAATTCGAAGAGCGGATTTCGCTGCCAAGCGGGATGCTCGGATGAATTCGAGTTCGCCATGCGAAGAGTACACCTTCCGCGAGGTGAGGCCGTTCTTCAACCTGCGAAAGCTTTCGGAGTCAATGACGGAATTTGCTCCGTCACACCTTTGGCGAACACGCGCTGAATGTCGGTAACGTTCGTGGCCATGGATCGAAATGCGCGGATGTGCTCCAACCCAATTAGAGAGAGAAACAATTGAAGCATTTATCCCGGTCGAATTGAGTTAAGAGCGAAAGTGCTCCGCTACTTTGTCTTGAACGTTTTTACCTCGCTGGTCACCCCGTCGCCCTTGCCGCTGGCTTCCATCGAGTCGACCTTATAATAGTAGGTTGTCCCAGGCTGGAGGCCTTGTATACGCACGCGGAAAACCGTATCGGGATGGCTGGGGTTCAGCCTGATTGGAGATTTCGCTGTCTGGCTAAGATCCTTGGGATTCGTACCGTAATGCACCACTCCGTAATGCTCGGGCGATCCCCCAGGGTTGTTGGTTGTCCACCTGACAATTGTCAAATAGGGGTCAGCCCGTTCAATTTCTGGCCCTTGGGTGATCTTGACGCTCGCAGCTTTTTCAGTAGTAGGGGCCACCTGCGCGGCTGCTGGCGTGGAGTAGGATAGGCTGGCCCCCACCATACTCATCGCCAGCTTCAGAGGCAGGCTATTCATGGGCAAACCTCCAGCCGAATCACACTCAAATTCATATTCCCTTGGCAAGACGACGAAAGGGCATCGGACGCCCCGGGCGGCCCGTCGTGCGTCCATATTTCGTGCGCACACGTTCCTCGCATCTGTTTTGCACTACGGAATAGGGCTCGGACTCGGTCTAGGCGGAAGGTCGCACACCTCCGGTGCGCAGGGCGGCAGCGGCGGAGTAGGGATAAGAAACTCATTACCTTGGGTCGAAGCCGAACCACCGGACATGCAAGTACCCATAAAGGTAGCGCGATTGGGGTAAGGTCTCGTGAAACCATCGGTAAGGGTTTGCAGGAACGCGACAATCTGGTTTTCTTCTTGATCGGTCAAGCCGAGATCACCGGTGGTCATATCGATATTGTTCGGCACCTCGGGCCTGGGCCAGCAGTTTACTTTTTCGATCGTTCCATCCGGGCAGTGTCCGGAAGTAACGTTGTACGCAAACCCCTGTTTGTCGCGCGTGTTGTAGAAGTGGACGAGTTGCTTCAGGCTTTTAATGTAGCCGTTGTGAAAGAACTGCTTCTGGAAGTAAGGCCCAGGCGCCTCGGTGGTGGGACACCGCGGCGGTGTCATAGCCACATTGCGCGCCGAAGACACCTGCATCATGCCGTCGTTAAGTGGTGCAAATTGTCTCCAAGTTATGTTCGGGCTGGCCCAGGTACCAAAACCGCTTCTCAGGAAAGTCCCAAGTCCCAAATCTCTGTAGCCGAAGCCCAGAGGATTGGGGGTGAACCCGTAGGGATCCGGCGTAGTCTGATAATAGAATGCGTTCCTGGGATTCAGGGGGAGGCCCTCATTGGCCGAGCCGAAGCAGGTGAACAGAGGGTTTACCTGGGCGGCCTTGCTGTTGTCGCTCTGCCCTGGGGTCAGAGCGGTTCCTCTTCCATCCAGGTGACATGAATTGCAGTTAGCTTTGCCGCGGAACAGGTTGTAACCCGCCCTCTCGGGTCCAGTCATCGTGTAATTGCCCGCTAGGAAGGCGTCGAATTTCGACGAGAAAGCGCTGACCTGCACCGATTGTTCATATGCGTCAAGGGACTGCGCCCAGCGGTCATAAACGTCGTTTGACCGGGTGCGGTCGACCGGACTCAGATGAACCGGTGTGGTGTCCCCGTGGAACACCGCAGCCCCTCCAGGCGTTGCGCAGATCTGCTCAGTGTCGGCTGGAAAGTTGATATCGAACGAGCCCTGGCCCCATACCAACTGAAAGAGAGGCCGGTACACAGAATGCGAAAGCCGGAATGTGATGCAAGCAGTATCAGGGAAGCCCATTTCTTGAGTATCGACGGGAGGACCCTGTGACTGGTGGGCGTCCGGATTTCTTAACAGATATCCGGTCGCGCGCGAATCCCAGAAGTTTCCACCAAAGAAAAGACCCTGTTCCTCGTTGTACTGGAGTACAGGGAAGAAGGGTGAATACGTGTATCTTTGCGCTTGCCGCTTGCCGGCCCGAAAGTGAACCGTTCCGGGATACGCGATCATCGTCAGATTAACCGACGGGATCGGTCCGCTAAAGGCGACGTACGGCATGTGGCAAGACGCGCACGCTATATTTCGGAGCGGTGAGATGTTCTTGTCGTACTGCATAAGCTCGCCGAGCGTTTCTACTGCCTCAGTTCCCGTGTCCTTAAGTATTGGCGGCTGACCTGTCAGAGTCGGGGGCGGTAAGTTGTGCCACCGTTGAATCGCTCTCCCTTCGATGACAGCTATTTCCTGCAGGACCCTGGCTATCTCTGCATTCAAATCGTCCGGGAGAATCCCAGGCGGGTACGGGTTGTAGATCGGCGCGGGTGTAGCTTGTGGTGTTTGAGTCTGTGTTGTTTGACTCTGTGCCAAAAAGCCTCGAAAAATAAACAAGGCCCCCAGCACCATTAAGCAAGCCGTAAATAGTCGAATCAGAGTTGTCGGGCGCACGGTGTTTCCTCCAGGTTAACGTTAGATGTCTACCTATTGGCAGTCCGAGAGAACGCCCTGTCAATACTATGAA
>QHOS01000054.1 GCA_003219415.1 Verrucomicrobiota bacterium
GCGCGGAGGCGAGGCCACTGGGACCAAAGCATGGCGTATTTTCAGGAAGCCGAGCGGCTCGACCCCCGCAACGTTAATCTGCTCGGACAGTATGCACAATGCTGCATCGAGCTCCGTCGTTTCCCCGAAGCGCTGCGAAAGTTTGACCAGGTTCTCGACATCATGCCGGGCGACGTCGATACGCTCGCGGCAAAGGCAGCTATTGCACAAGCTGAGGGCGATCTGCCACGGGCGTCCGCGCTCCTCGCGTCGATCCACCCGCCGGCCGATGACCCCCAAGCGCTGGAAACACAAGTTTACCAAGCGATCCTGGAGCGCCGTCCTGGACAAATCATCCCTCGGCTAAAGGAAACATTGGCGAAGCCTGATCCAGCGTTGGGTTATATCACTGGCGAACTGCGCTTTTATTTAGGATGGGCGCAGGAAGTCGCCGGCGATCATGCCGCTGCCCAAGCAAGTTGGAGTCAGGCGCGCAGCGAACTGGAGCCTTTCCTCAAAGAACAGCCCGAGAATTTTAGCCTGATTGGAGATCTCGCGCTGGTCAGCATGGGTCTTGGTGACAAAGCCGCCGCGTTCAAATTCATCGAGCAGGCCATGGCCGCGATCCCGATCGAGAAAGACGCGGTGGCTGGTCCCATTCCGATTGAGATCCTTGCCCGAGTGGCGGCGCAGATGGGGGAGCCAGACCGTGGCATCGCTGCTTTACAGAAGCTACTCGCGATACCGTACGATGGCGCACTAGCTCAAAACGTGCCGCTTACTCCGGCGCTGCGCCGGCTCGATCCGATGTTCGATCTGTTGCGGAACGATCCGCGTTTCCACGTGCTCGCATCGGGCGCAGCGAAATAATAATCGGCGGAACAGCAAGCTTGACGAAAAAGGCCTAAAAATACCACTCTGGGCGGCGTTATGAAGAAAATCACTCTTTCGCTCGACGTAATAGCCGCGATCATTGCAGTGACGATTCTACAAGCTTGCGCAAACACGGCAGGCACGCAGTGCGTGTGCGAGAAGCCGACGCTGACTCCCGCGAGCGGTCCGGCGGCTATTGTCATAATAAAGACGGCAACAATGGGGGCTTCTTTGCGCTACACGCTCAACGGTTCTACACCGACTGGCGGAACGTCAGGTCACGGCACGCCAATAGCAGCGCAGAGCGGGTCCGTCCCCGGCCCTCTCGTGTTCGGAAGGACCTTAAAGGCGATTGCGTACAAAGCGGGATGCTCCGATTCGTTGATCGCGGTTGGAAAATACTAGTTGCCGCACTAACGAATTGCCATCACCACGTCGACCGCTCCCGGGCGCCGAATAACTGGCTAAGTCGCTCCGCACTCCCGTAACCGGAGGAGGGTTCGGAAGAGCGGTTACCAGACAAAAGGGATCAACCGGTAACGGACTTTTTCCCTGTAGGCGTGGTAGCCTTTCAGTTCCCGCTTCAAAAATCGTTCCTCTAATACGCTGCGCACAGCCAGCACCGCGATGGGAACGATTGCCAGCAAAGCCGCAACATATGATCCCAGCCACAGCGCGGGGCCGACGGCCATCGGTGCAAACCCGGCATACATCGGATGCCGCACCACGGCATAGACACCGGTGTCGATAACTCGCTGGTGTCTTTCTTCCTGCAACCTAACGACTGGCACGGCAAAGTGGTTGACTTTCATTGCAAGTGTCATGATCCACCAGCCCGCGACGTAAAGTGCAAGGCCGAGACATGAAACGAGCCCGCTGGGTTTTGGTGCAAGGTGGAACCGGAACACATCTAACGGAATAAAAACGATCTGCCCAACGAATGAAACGACGAGCAAGGTTACGAGAATCCTGTCCCAAAGCGGCTGTCCTTTTTGAATGACTCCTATGGCACGCTCGGAGAATAAACCGGCGTTATCGGGCAACATGCTGTAGATGGCCGCAGCCATCACGGCGACGGTAACGGCGAGAAACACCCATGCGCGGCACCAGCGCAACGTGCCGGCCGGCACAAAGAGCAGCAGAGCGTAAAACGCGACGTTGAAGACAACACCAGCAATTACTTTGGAAATCGACATCGCGTGTTTAGGAAGATCAGTGATCGGTACTCAGAATAGGGCGGCTAACACCAGTATTAACCGATCACTGATCACTTCGCCGCGTAGCGACGCTCGTGGTCTAGCAACCATTTCTTGCGCCACAACCCGCCGCCGTATCCGCAGAGCGTGCCGTCAGCGCGAATCACGCGGTGACACGGAATGATAATGCAGATCATATTTGTGCCGTTCGCACGGCCTACAGCTCTGCGCGCGTTTTCATCTCCAAGGCGTTTCGCCATCCAGGAATACGAGCGTGTTTCGCCTACGGGAATCGACTGCAAAATTTTCCAAGCCCGCATTTGAAACTGCGAACCAACCGGCGCCAGTGGAATATTGAACTTGAGGCTTTTGCCGGAGAAGTAATCGGCCAATTGCGAACGGACTGCTTCCAGATGCCGATGTTTTCCCGGCACTACATTTGTCCGTAGTCGTTTTCGCAACACCGACAACTCACGTTCGGTCGCGCGGCGATCGAAAAACTCGAGCATTCGCAAACCTTCGTCATCAGCGACGGCGATCATCGCTCCGAGCGGCGTATCAATTCGCTCCGCAAAAACAGGCGCGCTCGCCTTCGCATTCGTCGGAGGATCGCCAAAAATTTTCGTAAACGCTTCCCGGAAACCGCTCTCAGATTCAAAACCGCTGCCATTGCGTGCCTCATCTACGCGGCCGCCCTGCCGCACCTGGCTCAAGGCGAGACCCATCCGGCGCGCGCGATGATAAGCTTGAAACGTCATCCCGTAGTGGCGTTTGAATTGACGTCGCGCGGTCGAGGGATCGATCGCCAACCCCGTCAATTCCTTGTCAGTGAGGCGTCCGCCCGGGGCGCGTTCGACTTCGATTCGGAGGCGTTCGATCAATTTGGGCGCACGTTGATTCGGATCCATTGGATGGCAGCGCAAGCAGGGACGATAACCGCTTTCCAGTGCTTCACTCGATCTCGCGAAGAAATCGACATTCTCACGCGCCGGCTTTTTCGCCGAGCAGGTCGGACGGCAGAAAATTCCCGTGGTGCGCACTCCGACAAAAAATATGCCTTCAAAACTCGAATCGCGATTCACCAATGCGCGATACATCGTTTCGGTCGGAGGAAGAAGTTCCATTGTTTTCATGTTAACAAATTAAGGGCTCGTGTGCATTGACGCATCGACGAAATTCGAGCAGCGAATTTGCACTAATCCTCAACCGCGCTGAATGCGAAAAGTGAAACAGCCTCGACTCACGCTGCGCGCATCCACGAAGGCTGTCTTCGAAATTTGGAACAACTTCTCAATTACTTCTTCCGGTTCGCGTCCGTTCACAACCTCGGCATCGATCATATTGTAATTTGCGTCATAAGCGCGGAGCACGCGGCCATTGCGAAAATCTGCCGGATATTCGCAAGTGGCGCTGTACCGTTTGCACGGCTCAGCATGAACGAAGATCGGACCGATCTCAGAATACGGATGACCTGCGGGAATCGAAGTGTAGGGAAATAGAATCACACGCTCGCCAGGTTGTGCCCAGCGCAGACAGTGCCGGCATGGATAACCAGTCGAAGAATCCACTTTGATCAGAGCGTGGTCCGCGGCGCCAGACTCTGCTACGTGCCGAGCCTCCTCCGCGACTTCGGTGGGAAGCGGAACAATCCGAAAGGTTGATGTTTTCATAACGCAAACTGAGCGCGCCCCTGCAAATTGCGCATCGACGAAATTCAGGCGTCGAATTCTCAGGGCGCCTGCACTTGCGGCGCCGAACTGGAAACAATCGGCAGTCGGCGCAGATCGATATATTTCGCGAGCCAATCGTAGCGGTCTTGCAGTGCCTGGGGATCATTCAGATCGTGCCCTGCGTCGTAGTACAGCACCTTTTTGGGATCAGTTGCAGTCGCAGCGTAGTGCTCCATGGAAGTCTTATCGAAAAGCTGTTCGAAGTTGGCGAATTGAAACAGAAGAGGAATGGGCGCCGCGTGACCAACGAAATGAAGGGCATCGATCTCGCCGGCGATCTGTGCATATCGCTCAAACTGACCGGGAGGCCGGCTCTTTCTGAGTTCGATTATACCGGGATCGTTACCTCGCAGAAAGATGTCACCAATCTCTGCGACACCCGCCATGAGCACTGACGTTTTCATGCGCTTATCTACGGCAGATAAAATTGAGCCCCATTGCGCCCCGTAACTGTGCCCGACGTAGGCTAGCCGCTTAGGATCGACGTCAGGGCGAGCAAGCAGCAAATCGATCCCGCGACGAAGCTCTAGAACTGCCTGAATTTCGATCTCACGGTCCAGTTCCGGTTTATCGTAATGATTAGGGGTTTTATGCCACGGTTGCGGGCGATCCCATGGATAATCGGGGAGGAGTGATACCGCGCCCGCTCTCGCGTAGAGCTTGGCTTCAGGAATAAATTCTGTGCGTGTGCCATTCCCCCAATGACCGAAAAGAACAGCTGCGAACGGTCCTTTGCCCTTCGGAACAACCAAATACGCCGCGACCGGTCCACCTTTCGGACTGATGTAAGTCATGTCGTGAAGACTGCCTCCGTCGAATTCTTCGATGATCTTGTCATGTATATCGAGCGGCGCTTTCGCGTCATAGTCGAAAGGGTGGAATGTGGTCTGGTAGTCGGATGTGGCCGTGGCAATGTTCTGGGCAGCAGACACAAATGATTCCGCCACAATTTTCGCCACCTCGGCGACGGCTGCCGCCCGATCGGTCGGCGTCGCTGTGGATCCTACAGAGTAAATGGCCAGCAGAATCGGCGCGCGATCAGGCGGACGCATGATGGCAATATCATTCGTCGCTCCGTTTGACCCGCGCCCGGTCTTGTCGCCAAGAATCCAGTTTTTCGGAACGCCGGCACGAATCATTGGCCCTCCGGTTTCATTGCGCTGTAACCAGTCCTCGAGCTGGCGGCGCGATGCTTCTGATAAAGCGTCGCCGAGCAACAGCCTTTGGATGTCCGAACAAATCGCCGCAGGCGTTGTTGTATCGCGTTCGTCGCCAGGAATGGCGCTGTTCAATTCCGGCTCAATCCGATCGAGGCGCGTCACTCGATCGCCGAGGCTGCGTACGAAATTCGTCAGGCCGCTAGGCCCGCCAATGGCATCCAAGAGGAGATTGCCGGCCGTATTGTCGCTCTGTTCGATCGCGGCCGCGCACAGCGCGCCCAAGGTCATACCGCCATCTTTGAGATGTTCTTTTGTCACCGGCGCATATTCCAGGATCTCCTTTGCGCCATAAGGCACGAACCGCTCCAGTTTCTCCTTTTTCTCATCGACGCGCTTCATTACGGCCGCAGCCGCGAGAAATTTGAACGTGCTGCACATCGGGAATCGCTCGTCCGCGCGATGTTCAACATGTTTGGTGTTGCCGGTGTCCAGCGCGGCCACACCGATTCTGCCGCCGATTCGCGCCTCTACCGCCGCAATCCGGGTTGCCGCGTCATTTTCCCCGGCTACTGCGCTTGCCGCAAGGAAGGTTAACAAGAGAAAACTTCTTACCATCGATGATAAGCAGGATGGCCTTCTTTCACTGCAACAAAAACTCCCCGACAGGTTGCGCAAACTTTTCCACCCGCGGTGAGTGTTCCTTCAATGGTCGCGCGGTCGTCAGTCAGATCGACAACTTTAGCGGAAAGAAACACCGAATCATTCGTCGGCGTTGGCCGGAGCAATTTGATTGCATACTCCGCCGTGACAGTGCACGGCGGGTGATCCTCTTTTGCATGCTTCATCAGATGATAGGCGGCCGTCCAATTGCAATGGCAATCGAGCAACGTGCCGATGACGCCACCATTCAGTACTCCCTCAAAAGCTTCATATTTTTTCTCCGGTTTCCATTCCGCGACAACTTCGCCATTTTTTGGGAAGCTCCGGATATGTAGTCCGTCCGGATTCGCAGGGCCACAGCCCCAGCATGCATTGTTCGGTGCGTACTTTTCCTGGAGCGACTTGTCATTCATCGTGGAAATTAGTCAGGCGGCACAGCCGCGGTTTTTCTGCCAACGCGTTCCACCTGCGAATTCGCAAAGGTGGATCGGCGTCTCCGAGGACGATGCCAAGCCCAATCGCCGAAGGCGCAGTATTTTTCCGCTTTGCGACTCAATCTGTCGGTTTATCCCCCGCGTGCAGACGAGTCTGGATAGGGACGCAATTCATGCCCAACGTAGAGTGAGCGCGGCCTGATCAGACGATTATGATCGTGTTGCTCGGTCACATGCGCGCACCAGCCGGCCACCCGCGACGCGGCGAACAGAGGCGTGTTTAACTCCGGTGGGAACCCTAGCATCCAAAACACCGGAGCCGCATAAAGATCCACATTGGCGCAAAGATGTTTTTCGCGATCCATGACTTCTTCGAGTTTCTCGCAAATTGGAACCCAGTTTTCTTTTCCTGTACGCTTGCCCAAGTCCCGCGCGATCTCTCGCATCACCGGCACACGTGAGTCGCCCTCTTTGTAAACGCGATGGCCGAATCCCATGATCTTCTCTTTCGTCCCCAGCTTTTTCATCAGCCAGCTTTCCGCACGATCCGGAGTCCCGATTTCCTCAAGCATCTTCATCGATTCCTCATTCGCGCCACCGTGCAGCGGACCTTTGAGGGTCGCGACTGCCGAGGTCACTGCCGCGTACATTCCCGCGAGTGTTGAAGCGGTCACGCGCGCGGCAAAAGTGGACGCGTTAAACTCGTGATCGGCGTAAAGATTGAAAATCGTGTCCAGCATTCGGATTTGCCAATCCTGCGGAACTTTGCCCTCTAACTTATAAAAGAAATTGCCGGCTTGAGTGAGATCAGGCCTCTCCGGCAACGGTTGTTCTCCATGGGAAATGCGCCAGCCGTCGGTAATTAAGGTGGAAATGCGCGCGATCAGGCGGATGGACTTGCGGATGTTAGCGTCGTGTGAGTTGTCGCTTAGGTCCTTATCAAAGGCGCTCAGCATCGAGACGCCGGTGCGCAACATGTCCATCGGGTGCGTCTTGTTGGGGAGAAGCCGGAGCATTTCGATCACCGGAGCCGGCAGCGAGCGCTCCGCGGCGATTTGTTGTGTAAACTCCACCAATTGTTTCCCATTGGGCAACTCGCCATTCAGCAGGAGGTAAGCGACTTCTTCAAAACTCGCCTTCTGCGCCATTTCATGAATGTCATAGCCGCGGTACATCAGCCCCGCATTGGGATCGACCCAGCAAATGGCCGTCTCGCCTGCGATCACGCCCGCTAATCCCGGGCTGTATTCTGGTTTCTTTTCAGTAGGCATTGGTTTCTCTTTACTTGCGAATCGCAATCGTTCAACTCATCGGACTTAACCAGTTGAGATTCAACATCCACTCTTCCAACTTTTCGCTGCCGGATCGTAACCGAGCAACTTGTAAAGCTGGTCTCGCGTTTGCATTTTCTTTATCCAACCCGATTGCGTCCCTTGCCTTTTCAGATCGCGCAGAAATTCCTCGCTCGCTTTCATTGATACCCGAAACGCGCTCTGTGGGAAAATCACCATTTTGTATCCAAAACCAGCAAGCTCTTCGAAACTGAGCAGCGGACTTTTGCCAAACTCTGTCATGTTCGCGAGAAGCGGCGCTTTCACCTCGCGGACGAACGCCTTGAATTCATCCGCGCTTTGCAACGCTTCAGGGAAAATCGCATCCGCGCCCGCCTTGAGATAATGACGGGAGCGTTCCACGGCACGATCGAAATCTTCAACCGCACGAGCATCTGTGCGGGCGATGATCATGAAGTCTTCGTCACGGCGCGCACGAACCGCCGCTTTGATTCTTCCAACCATCTCATCAACATCGACCACTGATTTCCCTGCGAGATGTCCACAGCGTTTGGGAAATTCCTGGTCTTCGATGTGACATCCGGCCAAGCCTGCCTTCTCCAATTCACAGATGGTGCGTGCGACGTTCTCCGCGCCGCCGAAACCGGTGTCTGCATCGACAATTGCCGGAATTGCTACCGAATTCGCAATATACCCGGCAAGCCTCACGACCTCCGTCATCGACAGCAATCCAATGTCCGGCACGCCAGCAGTTGAGTTCGCCATTCCCGCACCGCTGATGTACACGGCGTCAAACCCCGCGCGTTCCACCAACCGCGCTATCGCAGCGTTGGGTACACCGGGCAGCAGCACGCAATCTTCCGCGATTAACGCGCGTAATCGTGCAGCTTTCCCTTTCTTTGTCATGTCGAGCGAAAGTCTTGCCCTGAATGGAGTCGAATGGTCGAGATATCGCTTGTTTACTTCTCCGGCATCACCAGGGCCTTCATCAGCTCATCAACATTTGCCGCTTCGTCCAACTTCCACGCAACATCGATAATCTTTCCTGCGCGATCATTGCCAAGCATCGGTTCAACCAAGACTCTAAACTTCTCGTCCACCTCCGAATCTTTGAGGCGGTTTTTCGCGTGCCCGAGCGGATAATCGACTCTCCTGGTCAATCGCCGGCCATCCGCAAGATCTACATGTACGATGTTCGCGACCGCGCCGGGATACATCGAGCTCAACTCCGAATTGCGTTCCACCTTCACGTTCTCCAAAAATTTCCACACGTTTGGATGACTAAAGCGCTCGCGGTCGAATTGTTTGTCGGTTACTTCGCCGTCGATCAGCGCGATCGCCGTAATGTAAGGCAAGCTGTGGTCTGCCGTTTCGCGTGTTGCCGGTTTCCATTTCTCTGGCTCGCTGCCGATGATGTCCACCGAGGCGTCATGGCTTTCGATCGTCATTGATTTTACCTTTGCAGGATCGCCAATTTCCTTTCGCAATGAGAGCGCCGCCTCAATTGCGCTCTGGCTGTGATATTCGGCCGGCCAAAACTTGATGCTCGTATTCAAAATCATTTCCGGCGCGCCCTTGAATTTTTCTCCGACGTTCCCGAGCGAAACCCCGAGTTGTTTCTCGAACGCCATTTGTCCCTCGAAAATGGGGGCAGGCCCGGTCATTCCCGATCGGGCAAGCAACGCCGAATAAACGCCGCGCCGTGCTGCGTCAGCGAATGCAACCCCTTTCCAATGCGAGAGTTCGCCTGCACGGGACTGACGCATCGCCGCGCACGCGACTCCAGCAATATTCACCGCGTGTCGCGTCTTTTGCGGATCAAGTTTCATTAAGCGCGCGCACGCAAGCGCTGTGGAGAACGCGCCGTACGTCACATGGTCCCAGCCGCGCGCGCGAATACTCGCGGCATCGCAAAGTCTGCATTGCACTTCGTACGCAAGCGCGATCGCGGCAATCAATTCGCGGCCGCTTGCGCCCACGCTTTCCGCCACAGACAGCGCTGCGGAAATATTATCGCTCGGATGGGCCGGCTCTTTCGAAAGATAAGTATCGTTGTAATCGAAATAGCGAATACAACAGCCGTTCGCGAATGCGGCCCAGTCCGGCGGCGCCTTGTGATTCGTGCCGATGATTGTCGATCCGTGTTTCGCCGAGAAATCGGAAGCGACGTTTCGCGCAATGATGCACGGCTCTTCGTTCCACGCACCAAGTGCGCAACCCAGCGAGTCAATGACGCGTCGTTTTACTTCGTGTACGACTTCTTTGGAAAGATCTTCAAATCGGAACGAGGAGGCATAACTGGCGAGTTGATGAGCAAGTGTCGTCTTCATGGAAAAGTTGCAATTTCAATCTGCCGACGAATTCGTAAGGGGCAACATGCGATGTTGTAGGGCAGGCGCTCCGCCTGCCAATCTGGCAACCGATGCGGTTGCCCTACAATGGAAAACAAGCAAACTCATGCAGTGAGCGAATTTCAATTTGGGGGCGATTTTGTCTGGCATCCGGCGCCGGAGCTCGTCGCACAATCCAATCTTCAGCGCTTTATCCAGAAACATGAGCTCGGTTCGTACGACGAGCTGATGCAACGATCGACAACCGACATTGAGTGGTTCTGGGACGCGGTGCTGAGCGATCTCGATATCCAGTTTCACAAACCGTACTCGCGCGTGGTCGACCTAAGCGAAGGCAAACCCTGGGCGCACTGGTGCGTCGGAAGCGAAATGAACATCGTCCACAACATGCTCGACAAGTACGCCGGCACTGAGATCGACAATCGCGTTGCCATCAGGTCCGAGACCGAAGACGGCGCTACCCAAACCCTCACCTACAAAACGTTGCGCGTGCAAACCAACGAGATCGCCGCCGTGTTACGCGGCCTCGGTCTCGGAAAAGGCGACGCCATCGGCGTGTTCATGCCAATGGTTCCTGAGATCGTGGTTGCAATGCTCGCCATCATTAAAATCGGAGGAATTTTTCTCCCGCTCTTCTCCGGGTTCGGCGCCGCGGCGATTATTTCCCGGCTCAATGACGCCGAGGCAAAGGCGCTTTTCACGGCGGATGGAACTCATCGGCGCGGAAAATTTTGTGCGATGAAATCGATCGCGTATGAAGCAGCGTCGCAAGTCCCCAGCCTTAGACACCTGATTGTTTTGCCGTCAGAAACTCCCGCGCTGAAACTCGACGGCTTAAAGCCGTCGAGTTCTAAAGCGGCGCGCCCGCATTACGAAGCACATTCGTGGCGCGAGGTGACGAGTCTCTCAAGTCTCAGCTCTCAACAACCAACGGAACGCACATCAGCGGAAGATCCGATGATGATCATTTACACCTCGGGAACGACCGGCCGCCCGAAGGGCGCAGTGCACACGCATTGCGGGTTCCCGATCAAATCCGCACAGGACATGTGGCATGGGCTTGATCTGCACCGGGACGAAACCCTTTTCTGGATGACCGATATGGGCTGGATGATGGGGCCATGGGAAGTTTTCGGAACGTTACTGCTCGGCGCGACGATGATGCTTTACGATGGCGCACCCGATTTTCCGGAACCAGATCGCGTCTGGTCACTGGTGGATCGGCATCAAGTGACTGCCCTGGGCGTTTCGCCAACGCTGATTCGCGCGTTGCGGCGTCACGGCGATGAGATTGTGCATCGACATGATCTTTCGTCGCTGCGCAAATTTGCTTCCACCGGCGAACCGTGGAATCCCGACCCGTGGATGTGGCTCTTCCAAAGTGTGGGACGCGGAAAGCTGCCGATAATTAACTACTCCGGTGGCACTGAAATTTCCGGTGGAATCGTAATGGGTAATGTCCTCACACCGATGAAGCCGTGCGCATTCTCCGGGCCGCTCCCGGGAATGGCCGCAGATGTTGTCGATGAACATGGAAGATCCGTGCGCGGACAAGTAGGCGAACTGGTAATTCGCGAACCTTGGATCGGGATGACGCGCGGCTTTTGGAAAGACCGCGAGCGCTACATCGAGACGTACTGGTCGCGTTTTCCGGATGTTTGGGTACACGGCGACTGGGCGGCGATCGATGACGACGGACTGTGGTACATATTGGGGCGCTCCGACGACACGATCAAAATTGCTGGCAAACGGGTCGGGCCGGCTGAAGTCGAGTCAATCTTGGTTGCGCATCCGCAAGTCAATGAAGCCGCTGCGGTGGGCGTCCCCGATTCCATCAAAGGCGAAGCGCTGATTTGTTTTTGCGTTTTGAAGAGGGGAGCGGACGGCAATGTCACTCTTGCGACCGAATTGAAAGAGAATGTGGCACGCGATCTCGGTAAGGCGCTCGCTCCGCGCAACGTGGTTTTTGTGGCTGACATACCAAAAACGCGGAACGCGAAAGTGATGCGCCGCATTGTGCGCGCTGCGTATTTGGGCGAAAAACTCGGCGACACATCTGCCTTGGAAAATCCGGCATCGCTCGATGAAATCAAGCGGGCCGCGCAGAGAACATAGGCGTTCCATTGGGGTAGTGTTTGGCAGCCAGCATCAGTGATGCCGGCCCTATTCCACAATGAAACTGACGTTCCTTGGCACGCGCGGTGAGATCGAGAAGCGCACGCGAAGGCATCGCATGCATACCTCGCTGATGGTCTCGTATCGCGGCACCGATGTGATGATCGATTGCGGCCTTGATTGGCTGGGAAAATTTGAGCGGCTGCATCCGAAGGCGATCGTGCTCACGCACGCGCATCCTGATCATGCGTGGGGCTTGAGAAATGGTGCGCCTTGCCCGGTGCATGCTCCGCAGAAAACCTGGCAGTCGTTAACGAGGTGTCGCATTGAAGATAGGCATCTGATTAAGGAGCGTACACCCACGAAGATTTGCGGCATCACATTTGAGGCGTTCTCCGTTGAACATTCTATTCTTGCTCCGGCTGTGGGATATCGCGTGAGCGCCGGTCGTGCGTCTGTCTTTTACGTTCCTGACCTTGTGTTTATCCATGACCGCGCTGCGGCCTTAAAAAATGTGCAAATTTACATTGGCGATGGCGCTACTGTAATGCGTTCGTTCATCCGAAGACGCGACAAAGCGCTCATTGGCCATTCGCCGGTTCGCACCCAGTTGACGTGGTGCGAAAAAGAAGGCGTACCGCAAGCCATCGTCACGCATTGCGGCTCGGAGATTGTCACCGGCGACGAGGACAAGCTCTCTGCGAAACTGCGGGTTATGGCCTCCGAGCGTGGCGTCGACATGCGCATTGCCTACGATGGAATGAAGCTGAAGCTGTGAGACAAGCGCATTTCTCCGCGGCAATCTGAAGACCGAGCCCGCTAGCGTCCGATCAGTCAACCCGAGCCTGCGAAGACGGCGAGGGACCTCTCACAGGATGATGGATTGCTCTGATCGTTTGTGTAATCGACTCCGTGTGGGAGAGGTCCCTCGGCGCACTCCGCCAGCCTCGGGATGACAACACATTGCCTTTTTGGAGCCGGGCATTCGGAGCTTACGCTGGTTTATGCGCCTTTTTCTCTGTGGCGACGTGATGACTGGACGCGGCATTGATCAGGCGCTGTCGCATTCGGCAAATCCAATCCTGTACGAGCCGCATGTGCGCGATGCGCGCGAGTATATCGCTCTTGCTGAGGAAGCCAGCGGACCGATACCGCGCCCACTGAGCGTCGATTACATCTGGGGCGATGCGCTGTGCGAACTGGACCGCGCCGAGGTCGATTTGCGAATCGCAAACCTTGAGACCGCGATTACCTCGGCTGAAACGCCATGGCCTGAAAAAGGAATTCATTATCGTATGCACCCGCGGAACATCGGCTGCCTCGCGTCTGCAAAAATCAGCGCAGGCGCTTTGGCGAACAATCATGTGTTGGACTGGGGATACGACGGATTATCGGAAACGTTGAAAACCTTGGATGCGGCAGGCATCGCTCACGCGGGCGCAGGCAACGATGCCGAAGACGCGATGCAGCCCGCGGCCTTGGACACGGCCGGCAATGGCCGCCTACTGTTATTCTCATTTGGATCAAGAACCAGCGGTATCCCGGAAGATTGGAAGGCCACCAGCATTTCCCCGGGAGTAAATTTGCTCGATGGCTTTTCAGAAACGACCGCAGCGCGAGCAGCCGATCAAATGCGCGCATATCAGCAACCGGGCGATTTGATTATCGCCTCCATTCACTGGGGCAGCAATTGGGGTTACGAAATTCCACGTGACCAAATAGCGTTTGCTCATCGCTTGATCGAAGAAGGCATTGCAATCGTGCACGGACACTCCTCGCATCACGTGAAAGCAATTGAGGTTTTCAAGGGCCGGCTCATTCTCTACGGCTGCGGAGATTTCCTGACGGATTACGAAGGAATCAGCGGTTACGAAATGTTCCGCGGCGATTTGGCGTTGATGTATTTGATCGAAATTGATTCGCACAATGGCGAATTGATCACGGCGCGTTTGGTCCCGATGCGAATGCGGCAGTTTAGATTGGAGCGCTCATCAGCCGCCGACGCCGAATGGCTTTGTAAGCTGCTGAACAAGCTCGGCGCGCAATTCAGCACCGGCGCAAGGTTGGAGAAAGACAACAGCCTAAGGCTCGAATGGCCGTCATCTTAGTGCTGCAATGAGCTCGCGCAGGAAGCGCTCCACTTCGGTCGAATCCTTGAGCGAATAACTCGCCGCAGTGGGACGCGGTTGCTCGCTTACGAGAATGCCTATGCCGGACTTCTCAAGCGCGCGAAAGGCATCTTCGTCGGTGCGATCATCGCCGATGTAAATCGGGCGGATCTTCGCGCCCTCCAAGCCCAGGGCTTCCAATAACCAGAGCACGGCCTTGCCTTTGTCCCAATCGATATCAGGCAACAGTTCGTAAACTTTTTTGCCGTCCATTTTGCGCAGCTCGCGGTGTTGGGCGGCCACTTCGCTGACAGCTCGCTCTACTTCGGGAACGTCGCTTTCATTCACGTTCCGATAATGCGCGGCGATGGAGAAACGTTTTCGCTCCATGCGCGCGCCGGCGATTCCAGCAAGTTGATTGCCAAGCTCCTTTTCTATCATGTCGAGCCTGGGCAGAAATTCCGTGGCCATTTCTTTCCGCAGTCCGCGGGGGCCGGCGATATCAAATCCGTGGCTGCCAGCGTAAACGATTCGATCGATATCAACACGCTTGCGAACGTCTTTGAGCTCTCGGCCGCTAAGGATTGCGACAGGCATTTTCGCCGCGAGAGTGCGCAGAATTGCTCGAGTAGAGTCCATAAGCACCGCTTGGTCGGGCTGACTGATGATCGGCGTAAGCGTGCCGTCATAATCGAGGAAAACGGCGAGCTCATCGCCGCCGCCAACTATCTCTGGAACGTGCCCCAGTGCAGAAGGAAGCATATTGGATTTAACAAAAAGAGCTAAAAGCGTTACAACGTGACAAGGTTAAAAAGAATTCCAGACGGACTCACTTGTAACAATCTAACTTTTCTAACTTTTTAACCCCGTTGTTAAAATGAATCGCCTGATCGTCGTTTCCAATCGATTGCCGTTCGCGCTGGATTCGACTGGCGAAGAGCTTTGGACGGTGACGCCGGCTGCCGGAGGACTGGTTTCAGCTGTGGAGCCGGTGCTGCGCGAACGCGGTGGCACGTGGATCGGCTGGCCGGGAATTGCGGGCAAAATCCCAAAAGGTCCGCTTGCCGAAGCGACACGCGGCGCAGGTTACAAAGTGGTGCCGGTTGCCCTTAGCGAAACCGAGCGCGACGAATTTTATTACGGCTATTCCAACGAGGTGATCTGGCCGCTGTTTCACGATCTGCAAAACTTTTGCAATTTCGAGCCGGGATACTGGCAAACCTACAAGGCGGTCAACGATCGTTTCGCCGATACCATCGCTCGCTGTGCGCAACCTAACGACTTCATTTGGGTACACGACTATCACCTGATGTACGTCGCCCAGGCATTGCGCGAGCGCGGTGTATCTCAAAAACTTTCCGGATTGACGTTTTTCCTCCATATCCCGTTCCCGCCGTATGACATCTTTTCAAAGCTTCCGCAACAGCAGCGGCTGCTGCGGGCCCTGCTACAATTCGATCTGCTCGGCTTCCAGACGCGGCGCGACGTTCGCAACTTTCTCGGATGCGTGCGGCGCGTGATGTCGGATGCCCGGGTCGTTCCTCGTCGCGACCTGCAATTAGTTCGTTTCGAAAAGCGCCAGATTCGCCTCGGACATTTCCCGATTGGGATCGACTTCGACTCGTTTGAAAGGGGTGCAACGTCCGACGCGGTTACGCGCAGATCTCAGGAGTTGCGCGCCGGGTTTCGTGATTGCCAGTTGATCCTGGGCGTGGACCGGCTCGATTACAGCAAAGGAATTCCGGAACGACTGCGCGCGTACCGCGACGCCTTGGAACGCCATCCGGAACTGCGCGGACGCGTGGTGCTCATTCAGGTTGTCGTGCCGAGTCGGGTGGAGATTCCCAGGTATCACGAGTTCAAGCAACGTATCGATCGCCTCGTCGGCGACATCAACGGCCGGTTCTCGACCAGCAATTGGTTGCCGGTGCAATATCATTTTCGCGGTCTCGATCGGGAAGATCTTCTCGCGCACTACCGCGGGTGCGACATAGCGTTTGTCACCCCGCTAAAGGACGGAATGAATCTGGTGGCCAAAGAATATTGTGCCTGCCGCATCAACGAAGACGGCGCGCTTATTCTCAGTCAATTCGCTGGCGCGGCGGAGCAGCTCAAAACCGGAGCACTGCTGGTTAATCCTTACGATGTCGAGGAAGTTGCCGACACAGTGTTGAAAGCATTCCGCATGACCAATGCCGAGCGCAATGCGCGCATGAAGCGCATGAGACGAGTGGTCCGCGACGAGGACGTTTTTCGGTGGGTCGATTCGTTTTTGAAAGTCGGAGCGAAACTCACTGCTCGATCCGAACGAGCGGCCCGTTTACGGCACGTCAGCGTTGCGTGTTAACTCGAACCGTCTCCAAGAAACGACAGGCTGGTCACCATCGGCTCATGCAGGAGTTGGACGCGGCCGCGGAGTTGGACGTGGTCTTGGTGTTACCCTAGGCGTGGCCGTGGGCGTCGGGGTGGTCGTGGGCGTTGCTGTTGCAGTCGGAGTGGGCGTTGGCGTGGGAGTAGGTGCGGTTCGACCAGTGTCAAAGACAATCGTTCCCATGAACTCGCTGTAATAAACATAGTATCCAGCAAAAAGATATCTGCCCGTGGAATCCGCAGCTAATTTACTTGCCACATCCGGGCCAGAAATGGTTCCCAGCGAGAGAAATGTGTTTGCGTCGAAGGCTATTATCCCAGGGAGAGTATGAACGGAAGCATACGCCACCAAGTCGTCTGGGCTGAAGACCACCGCTTGGGGGTAAGGCCCAGTGTTGAAAGAACCCATAGAGGCGAAGTCGGAAGTTCTGAATTTTGCGATGTCGTAGAGAGTCTGCCCTGCACCGGTTGCAAAACAAATGAAGTTGCCATTATGACTCAGACTTAGATCCTCGCCGTTGCACCCCGCTCCCCCGAACGGCGTCTGCAACACCACAACAGGATTAGTGCCCGAGACGTCCATCTTATACATGGTCGCTCCACAAAGCCCGTAGTCGGCGTAGTAGAGGGTGTTTCGGTCCGGGGTGATTTCTAAAGAACCACTATAAATGTAAGGGGGGTTGCTGATACTAGGTCCGGTCGAAGCACCGGTTGTCGCATCGATTTGAAATATCTGAGTCCCCCCAAGAACCCATAGCCGGTTCAAGCTGCCAAAGACGACGTCCTGCGGCTGCTCAGGAAGAAGAAACGAATCTATGACCGTTCGACTCTGCGTATCAAAAACCGCCACAAAGTTTGATGTGCTGTTCGCGATATAAGCCTTCGATCCGTCCGGCGACAAGGCGAGGTTTGTCGGACCCGATCCAACAAAGACCGTGTCCTCAACAACCAGAGTATTGGTGTTAATGATCGCGACGGAATTCTGGGAAGGAATTGTTGCATACATAAGAGGCTGCGTGGGGCTCATGGTGAATGACGAGGCCGGAAAGGTATATTGCGCAACTATATCCCCAAAGGCGGCGTGGGCGTTATCCGCGACGATTAAAGTATTCAGCCAACAGATGAGGCAAAGAATGAGTTGTCTTGGAAAACAGAACGTATTTTTCATTTTCGTTTTGAGTCGGCGGCCTTTGTAATACCCCGCCTTGCAAAGTCAAGGTCCGTTTACTATCGAAGACCCAGCGCCTGCGCAAAGAAGCATAGCGAGTAAAGCACGGCGACGGCGTCTGTTCATGAATCGCACGAGTGTGAGCCTTGGGAGTCAGCGTTTTTAATCGAAACGGCGGAAATTGTCGAATTTGAATTGGACGTTCGCCGTTGGACGTTCAGCGTCGGATGTTGAAAGCCGTTTTCGGCAAGCCTTCCTTCGCACTCAGAGACGATCTTTTGGTAAACGGTATGTCGTATGGCGGTTAGTGAGCAGCTTAAAAAAATCTCGGATAGCGTCTGGGAGTTGCCTGCGAGCTACAAGCAAGGCATGCGTGTGCCGGCACGGATCATCGCGACGGAAAAACTAGTTCGCGAAATGGACGAGGCGGTTTACGAGCAGATCAGCAATGTCGCGACGTTGCCCGGGATTGCACGTTACGCGCTCTGCATGCCCGATGGCCACAGCGGTTACGGATTTCCCATCGGCGGTGTTGCGGCGATGGACGTGCACGAAGGCGGCGTCATTTCACCGGGCGGCATCGGGTTCGACATTAACTGCGGCATGCGCCTCGTCATCACCAATCTCACGCTTGACGATGTACAGCCGCATCTGCATCAGATTGTTGACCGGCTCTATGAGCGCGTTCCTGCAGGAGTTGGAAGTCACGGGTTCTTGAAATTATCGCGTCAGGACTTTCGAAATCTGGTCGAACAAGGGGCGCGCTGGTGCATCGAACACGATTACGGCTGGGAGGACGATCTTGAAGTTACTGAGGAGAACGGTTGCATCTCGGACGCCGACGCTTCGAAGATTAGCGAACGCGCAATCGATCGCGGTTACAACCAGGTCGGTACCCTGGGCAGCGGTAATCATTACCTGGAAGTTCAAGTCGCGCGGCCAGAGGACGTGCGCGATAAGCAGCTCGCGGAAAAATTCGGAATCACGATCCCGAACCAGGTCGTAGTGATGTTTCACTGCGGCAGCCGCGGGTTCGGCCATCAGGTTGCCACCGATTATCTCCAGACGTTTCTCAAAGTGATGGAATCGAAATACGGAATCAAAATTTTTGATCGCGAACTGGCATGCGCGCCATTCGAATCGCCGGAAGGCCGCGATTATTTCGCCGCGATGAAATGCGGGTTGAATATGTCATTCGCAAATCGCCAGGTTATTCTCCATCGGATTCGCGAAGTTTTTTCCGAAATATTCGGCCGCAGCGCCGAAGACCTCGGGATGCAGATGATCTACGACGTCTCGCACAACACCGCGAAGCTGGAGAAGCATACTGTCGATGGAAAAGAAAAGACGCTCCTTGTTCATCGCAAAGGCGCGACACGCGCGTTCGGCCCTGGCCACGACGAAGTGGCTGCGCGTTACCGCGACATCGGCCAGCCGGTGATCATTGGCGGCTCGATGGAGACTGGGTCTTATCTGCTCGTGGGCACAGCATCGGGCGGAGAAACATTTTTTAGCACTGCGCACGGAAGCGGTCGCACCATGAGCCGCACCAAGGCGCGCAAGCAATGGCACGGCAAACAACTCCAGCGTGATTTGGAAGCGCGCGGAATTTACGTCCGCAGCACGTCGTGGGCCGGCCTCGCCGAGGAAGCAGGGGCCGCATACAAGAACATTGATGAAGTAATCGCCGCGACCGAACTCGCGGGAATCAGCAAACCGGTCGCGCGATTCACGCCCATTGGGAATGTGAAAGGATGAGAATCAATAGTGAACAGTGATCCGTTTTCGCCCAGTTCACTGATCACGGATCACCTTTCGCCTATGACTCTACGCACTCCAATTACATTAGTGACCGGCCCACTCGGCAGCGGTAAAACGACGTTGCTCCGTCACATCCTGGCCACGCGCCCGGCGAAGATCGCCATCGTGATGAATGAATTCGGAGAGATCGCGATCGATACCAAAGTGATCGAAGGCAAGAACGTGCGGATAGCGGAGCTCGGCGGCGGCTGCGTTTGCTGTTCATTACTCGGCGAATTCGAGGCAGCAGTTACCGAGATTATCAAGAAAATTGCGCCTGAAATTATCGTTGTCGAGACCACCGGCCTCGCCGAACCCGAGGCGCTCGTGTTTAACATTCAGGAAGCGCTGCCTGAATGCCGTCTGGACGGCGTGGTTTCAGTAATCGACGCGGACATGCTGGTTCGCTTCCCCGAACTGGGTCACACCACCCGCTTGCAGATCGAAGGCGCGGATATTTTGCTTTTGAACAAAATCGATCTTGTCGACGCGAAGCAAATCGAACCGCTCGAAAGAAAATTGCGTGAAATCAATCCAAGCACGGCGATTATTCGTACCGAGCGCTGCCAGATCGATCCCGAACTTTTGTTTGGCATCGGGCGCGAGAAAAAAGTCGCACCGCCCCGGCATGAACATCAGCCAGAGTTCGAATCGTTCACATTCAGCTCGGACAAGACTTTCTCGCGCGATTGCTTCGAAGGTTTCGCAGAGGCTCTACCCAAGAGCGTGCTTCGGGCGAAAGGTTTCGTCCGCTTTCTCGATAGCGTGCAGCTTTTCAATTTCGTGGCCGGCCGCTGGGAGTTGGAACCATTCGAGACGCATCGCACCGAACTGGTCTTCATCGGGAAAGGGATCGCTCGAGAAAAATCGGCGATTCTTCATACGCTCGAGAAGTGCACCGCTAATAAGGAGAAGATGATCAGTGAACCGTGATCAGTGATCGGTGGCTCCAGCAAAAAGTTCGGTTCACTGTTCACCGATCGCCGTTCACGTTTCCATTCGTCATTCAGCTCATGCCCTACCACTATCTCGAGGAAATCGGCACGGCCGATATCGCGTTTGAAGCAACGGGACGCGATCTTCCGGAATTGTTCACGGCTTCGGCAGACGCGACGATGAACGTGATGATAGATAATCTCGACGCAATCGAGTCGCGTGAAACACGGCAAATTGAGCTTTCGAACGATAACCTTGAAATGTTGCTCTTCGATTTTCTACAGGAGCTTATCTATTTCAAAGACGCCAGGCGCCTTTTATTGCGAGCCAACAAGATGCAAATCGACCAGAAAGCCGATCAATTTGTTTTGAAAGCGACTCTCGCCGGCGAACAATTGGACGACACACGTCATCAGCAGCGGGCTGATGTGAAGGCGGTCACGCTTCATGGGTTCTCTGTCCAGAAACACGAAGATGGTTGGAAGGCGAAGGTGCTTTTGGATATTTGAGGGACTACACCGCATGGCAGTCGTGCTCCCCGATGCTGTAGAGTGCGCTGTCCTCAGCGCATAACAGCTCTGCGGCGGAATTGGGAAATCCGCTGAGGACAGCGGACACTACAGCGAGAGACTATTTCGGTTCCAGCGCAACGTAACCGCTGCGGCCCTGGCTGTAGACGCGCAGCAGAATTTTTTCGTTAGGCTTCAATTTCTGACTGATGGCGACGAGATCCTTTGCGTTTTTGACAGGCTGCTTATTTACTTCCTGGATCACGTCTCCCTCACGCAGACCAGCTTTGCCAGCCGGCGAGTCGGCATCAATTTCT
>QHOS01000055.1 GCA_003219415.1 Verrucomicrobiota bacterium
CGTCGAGTGATACAGTAAGATTGGTCCAGATGATGAGCGTCAGCTGGTTGGTTGGGTCGTAGCTGATTTTTGAGTTGAAGCCGGGCATCTCGCCGCCGTGAAAATAAATCGTGTTCGGTCCCCAGCTAAATTGGCTGATGCCGTAGCCGTACTTTTGGCCCTCGGGCTTGCTCGCCACCTCGGGCTGCACGCTATCGAGCCACCGGCGCTGATAGTCGGCGTTGAGCACTTTGCCACCCACCAGTGCCTGGATCCAGGTGGCGAGATTGTTGGCGGTCGAGATGACGCCCCCGGCCGCCGTGGCGTAGGAAGGGTTCTGGGCTGTGCAGTCGTCGGGCTTGAGGGTTCCGGCTCTGACCGCGGCTTGGAGTTCGGGCGGGTACGGCTTGTCCGTCAGGTTACGGAAGGAGCAGCCGCCGTACAAGTAGCCGTGCGAGTAGGGATCGGGGAGCGTGTTCGAGGTACTGGCCGGGAGCAAGGTGTCCTTCAGGCCGAGCGGTCCGAACAAACGGTCCTGGAAACAACTGGCCAGTGGCTTCCCGTCGATCTTTTCCGCAATGAGGCCGAGTAGCGCGTAGTTCGTGTTGGAGTAGTGAAAGTCCGTACCGGACGGGAAGTAGGGCTGGTGCTTGAAGGCGATGGCCAGCACTTCCGCTGGCGACCAAACCTTGGTCGGGTCACGCTCGAGAACCGCCGAGAACTCAGGGTCGTCGTCGTAAGTGTAAAGGCCGCTGCGCATGTTCAGCAGTTCAGTGATGGTGATCTTGTCGCCGTCGGGCACGCCCGGGACATACTTCGAGACTGGATCGTCGAGACTGAGCTTGCCTTCCTGGGCGAGCAGCACGATTACCGCGGCCGTCATCGTCTTGGTATTCGAGGCGATCCGGAAGTGAGTGTCGGCGCTGGGTGGGGTTGTAGCGCCTAGTAATGTTGTGCCGTAGGTGACCGTGAACTCGCCTTGGGGTGTTCGCAAGAGAATCACGGCGCCGGGGATCAGGAGTTCCTTGGCGGTCCTGTCCACCATGGTCTTCAACGCAGCCGGGTCGATTGGCTTGAGCGCCGACGAGCCGGCCGTGGAACCAGGCCGCGAGCACGCTGCGATCAGGAGAGCAACACCGACCAGTAAGCTCGCGCGGACGCGCATGGGCAATTTGAATCTCATTTTGGCAATGATCATCGTTGCTGGCGTACCTCAAAATATCGAAGACACATTCATAAGGCCTAACGAGAATTAAGGTGGCATTCTGCAATCTAATTCTTGCTCCCATAGAGGGAAATAATGGGTTAAAACGCCGCACAGTGGCAAGCCGTGTTTCGCCCAGTGATCCCACAAACAGTGAACTCATCACTCTTTGATCAAGCGAGGCAAGGATTCCGCCTCACTTCTGCCAGGCAAACCGATTTGACTCCTGCCGTCCCGCGATATCTTCTTCGCTTAAATCATCTCATCTTAAAATATCCCGCACATTATGATCCAATCCTCACGTCTTTCTTCGCTTCTCCTTTCCGCTTTGTTCGCACTTCCCTTCTTCGCGGGACCGCTACTGCCCGGCAGCCTGCGGGCAGCGGAGGAGAAAAAAATAGAGTTCCCCGCAGCCAGCCAGCACTCGGTGGTAAAACAGCGTGTCGGTTTGACCGATGTCGAGGTGGATTATTCGCGCCCGAACAAGAACGACCGCGAGATCTTCGGCGGCCTGGTGCCTTACGGGAAGCTCTGGCGCACGGGCGCCAACGCGGTCACCAAAATTAAGTTTAGCGACGCGGTAACGCTCGGCGGCAAGGAGATCCCGGCCGGTGAGTACGCTCTCTTCACGATTCCGACAGCGAACGAGTGGACCATCATCGTTTCGAAGGACGCGAAGGTGCAGAGCACGGCCGATTATAAGCAGGAGAACGATGCCGTGCGTCTCACGGCGAAGCCGGAACCCATTCCGCTCACAATCGAGACGTTCACCATCGCGCTAGCTGATGTGAAAGGCGCTTCCGCAACGCTTAATTTCCTTTGGGATAAAACGCGCGTGTCGGTGAAGTTGACCACGGACGATGTCGAGCAGGTAAGCAAGCAACTCGATGCAGCCGCTAGCGCAACGACTCCGCTCGACCCGCGCACCGCCTATCAGGCCGCGGCCTTTTACTACGACAACAACAAGGACATGAACCAGGCGGCAAAGTGGATCGACCAGGCGCTGGAGAAGAACCCAGACGCCTACTTCATGCACTACAAGAAGGCGCAGATTCAGGCGAAGCTTGGCAACAAGAAAGAAGCCACCGCCTCGGCGCAAAAGACGATCGATATCCTGAAGAAAGACAAAGCGCCGGACGAGTCCGCGATCAAGAACGCGCAGCAGATCATCGACAGCTCGAAGTGAGGATCAACTCCGACGTTGCCGGTCCCTGCGTCAATGTTCGAATTCACGCCGCCGCCCGGTACCGATGTCTCGACGCCACTTGGGAAATGACGAGAGCAGTCAAAAGGTTAAAGAGTTAAAAAGTTACAACGTATTAACACTCGCCTGCCGCGCTGCCTGCTCGCGAAGACTTTCGGAATAGCTTCGCGCAATGGCGGGTCACTAGGATTTGGTCATTGACGGGATTCGTGTCTATTCGTGTTCATTAGTGGGTGCGAAACGGTGGCGCTTCAAACTGGATCAAGCGAGGCAGAGGTTCCGCCTCACTTCGACCGAAACACGAGTCGTCGTGTTTGTTCTCGCAGCCTTCGTGCTCGGTCTTGTCACAAAGTGTTATCGCGACGCGCACCCCTCCCCTGCTCCAGCCCAATCTGATTCCCGGTAGGGCGCCACTTCGAATCATTTGCGAAGGATAGCATTCCCGCAGATGATTTCAGGGTGACCGACCCTGTTGACGCCTTCACGAAGCAGATTTGTGAAGTTATCGTGGGCAAGAATCAGGCGGTAAAACTCGCCGTCGCCTCTTTGCTCGCGCGTGGCCATCTTTTAATCGAAGACATCCCGGGCGTCGGCAAGACAACGCTCGCGCAGGCATTGGCGCGCTCGCTCGCTCTCGCATTTCAGCGCATCCAATTTACCAGTGATCTGCTGCCCGCCGATATTCTTGGCAATTCCATCTTCGATCGTGGCGAACAACGCTTTGTGTTCCATCGCGGTCCGCTTTTCGCGCAGATGGTGCTGATCGACGAGGTCAATCGCGCGACCGCCAAAACGCAGAGTGCGCTGTTGGAAGCAATGGAAGAACATCGCATCTCCATCGACGGCGTGACTTACGAGCTGCCCGAGCCATTCTTTGTGATCGCGACACAGAATCCGCAACATGCAGTCGGTACTTTCCCGTTACCTGAATCTCAACTCGATCGGTTCCTAATGCGGATCGAGCTCGGCGTGCCTGACCGCGCCAGCGAACGCGCCATGCTTCTGGGCATGGATCGCCGCGACATGCTCAAGGAGTTAAAGCCGGTTATGAACCCGCGAACATTGATCGAAATTCAAGACAATGTGCGAAAGGTGCACGCGTCCCCTGCTCTGCTCGATTACCTGCAGGATTTGCTTGATGCCTCGCGGCAACGTCACATTACCGGGTTGTCACCGCGGGCGGGCCTGGCGCTGATGCACGCGTCCCAGGCATGGGCGTTGATGCACGGACGCGGCATGGTTCTTCCCGAAGACATTCAAGCTGTGGGAATCGCAGTCATGGCGCATCGGTTGGGACACGATATCGAACAACCCGGCCAAAGCGGGCGCACGCTTGCTGATAATTTGCTTCATAGTGTGCCGGTCCCGTGAAAGCAAGAAAGCTTCCGCTAATCTATCCAACTGCGGGCTTTGCTGGGCTGCTGTTTGTGCTGGGCGCAATGTGGTATGCGGCGTCGAGTCAAAATAACACGGCCGTTTATCTGCTCCTTTTCGCCTTAACGGCGGTATTTCTAGTTTCGATTCCGCATACTCTGATCAATCTCGCAGGGGTAACGGTAACACTCGAATCCGCGCAGCCCACGTTTGTTGGCCAGGAGGTCTCTCTGCCGCTTGAGGTCATGAACGACTCCCGTGCAACCCGCCATGGAATTGAGGTAGCCTTGCCAGGCTCGGACGGAGAGCATCCACGCATCGACTACATTCCAGCCCGTAAGGCAGCCCGAGTAACGTTGCGGTTTCCTGCGCGGCAGCGTGGCGAACATAACGTAGGAACATTGTGCCTAACGAGTGCTTACCCGCTCGGCTTCATTCGCTTTTTAAAGAAATTTGCATCTTCTCGAACCTACATTGTCTATCCCAAGCCGGAGGGGGATGTGCGGCTTCCATCAAGCTTCATGCACCGGCGCGAGGGAAATCCGCTGACGGAGCCTGGTGAAGGCGATGATTTCGCGGGACTACGCGAGTACGTTCACGGCGAATCCCAGCGTCATATCGATTGGAGAGCCGTCGCCCGCGGACAGCCGCTGATGACAAAACAATTCGCGGCTGAGGCGGAAGGCGTCCTGTATTTTGATTTTTTCGCTCTCCGCTTGGTCGAGGTGGAAGAAAAACTGTCGCAGTTAACGCTTTGGATCATCGAAGCAGAACGTGCCCGACGTCCTTATGGTCTCCGTCTTCCAGGCAACGAAATTCCCCCGGCTATCGGGCAACCGCACTTTCACGAGTGCTTGCGGACGCTGAGTCTGTTCCAGGTAGAGACGCCGCACACGGACCCTATCCTTAGCTCGGTCAGACGAGCATGAGCACGAGCATGAGTAAGAGTGGGAGTATGAGAGATAGGAGTATTCCACGGCGACCGCTGCTTTGGCTGGCGGCTGCATTGCTCTTCACACTGCCTCCCATGTTTGGTTCTCTCGTGAGGTGGGTGCCGTATGTTTTTCTGCTCGCGCTCGCAATGAAATTCTGGATGGAGCCAAGAGGCTACCGGCTCCGCTTTGCAACGCTGAAGTTGATACTGGCGGCGATGGGGCTCTTCGCCATCTTCGCCAGTTATGGATCCCTGAAGGGCGTTGAGCCGGGTATATCGCTCCTTGTTGTGCTCGTCTCGCTTAAGGTTTTGGAAGCACACACGGCGCGCGAGTTTCAAGTGATGGTGCTCATGGGATGGGTGCTCTGTCTTTGCGGCTTTTTTCTTTCCCAGGACTTCGTGATTGCGCTTTCTCTGCTGACCGCGTTCGCGTTGCTGCTCGTGGCGTTGATCCAGTTTTATCGCGGATCGTCACCCGGCGCGTTCTGGCCCCCGTTGGGAACGACAGGCAAAATTCTCGTTCAAGCGGCACCGCTCGTTGTCCTCTTGTTCGTTTTGTTTCCGCGAATCAACACTGGCTTACGCGTTGATTTTCGCGCCAACCGTTTGGCAAACCCCGGATTCTCCGATCGACTCTCCCCCGGCAGCATCGCAGCGCTTGCGAATTCTTCGGAAATTGCCTTTCGCGCAGAGTTTCCCGGAAGTACCGTGACGCCACCTGGTTCGCTGTATTGGCGTGGCGCAGTCATGTGGAATTGCGATGGCCTGGAATGGCGCGCCCCGTACGTGCCGGTATCAATCTCTTCCCGCGGTCAATCATCCAGCAACAATACAATTCGCCAGCGGATTACGCTCGCCCCGCATGGCGCACGCTGGATGTTTGCGCTCGATCGGCCCTCTGAAATCCCACCCGGTGCGATCCTTGCGCGTGGCGATTACCTCTGGAGCATTCAGACAATTCGAAAGGCGCGGCGATATGAAGTCGTTTCGTCTCTCGGTCCCGCTCGAAAAGAATTGACGCCTGGCGAACGGCGGGAAGCACTCGAGCTTCCGCCATCGATTAGTCCGGCTGTGCGCGAGCTGGCACAATCCTGGACGACGCAGAACTCCAATCCGCGCGCCATAGTGAATAGCGCGCTCCAGTTTTTCCGGACGGGCTTCCGCTATTCGTTGACGCCAGGCGAGTACAGAAAGAACGATCTGGAACAATTTCTCTTTCATCGACGGGTTGGCTTTTGCGAACATTACGCCGCCAGTTTCGCTACCTTAATGCGCCTGGCAGGAGTCCCTGCGCGGGTAGTCGTCGGGTATCTAGGCGGTGAGTACAACGATCTGGGCCATTTCTTCCTCGTAAGACAAGCAGACACGCATGCGTGGTGCGAAGTCTGGCTTCCAGACAGCGGATGGACACGAGTGGATCCAACCACCGCAGTCGCACCTGGGCGAGCAAGCCTCGATCTACATTCGTTTTTAGAAAGAGGCATCGCTTCAGGGCAAATGGAAGCTCGCCGAAGCGGGTTCCTCACGCAGTTAGCCCGGTCCCGATTATTCACCAACGCTCGCCTCGCCTTGGAGACACTCAGTTACGAGTGGGACACTCGGGTGTTGGCCTTCGATGCAGATGTACAAGAAGTGTTACTGGACTCAATGGGCCTCGCGAACCGCGGAACGTTCGTCCTCATTATCGAAATCCTGATTGTCGCAATCGCACTGCTCGTAACCTATTTCGGCTGGATGCAACTGCGGACGCGCTCACGCGCGGACCGGGTGAAGACGTCCTATGAACGCTTTTGTCGAAAGGCCGCCCGCCTGGGTGCGCGGCGCGACCCCTGGGAAGGGCCCTCAGATTTCTCAAGACGCGCCGCGCTGTTGTTGCCTGACCAATCGGAGCGCATTCGTCAAATTTCGGATATCTACATCGCGCTGCGCTATGCGGCCGAACCTGCAAGTGTAGCTGTAGCTCTCGACGGGTTCGCGAAAGAGGTTCGCGCGTTTGGCAGATATCGGTAGGAACGGTGCACTGATGGAAAGCTGACGCCGTGTCCCGAACTGGAATTGGCGAAAAGTGCAAGATAATAGCAAGAGCGCCAATACTAGGCAACGGTCTGACTAATAGCCTTGACATCGTCGGACGGCGATAGGCAGAATCACACTCGCGTTAAGTAGGTTTGTCCTCCACCACCTCCACCTGACGTGCTTTCCGCCGGGGTTAACCCGTGAACGAAAGTCTCGTTTGCACAAAAACGTAAGAAACAGCCCACTTCAGCGAAATGAAAGAAAGAATCATCACTCCATTAATTCCGTTTAGAAAATCAATTGCACTAACTCTCACCGGGTTTTTGCTTGCTTGCTTTGCACAAAGTGCACAATCGAATGAACCGACCGATGGAGTTGGCGGACAACTCCCGGACGTAACCCAACGCTATGATTTCAATTTGGATGGCCATCCTGACTTCGTCCTCAACCGCGGCCCCGCAACCGGTATTTGGTATTTAGATAGCATTATTTTCCTGAGCGGCGCTTTAGCTCCGACTCTGCCACCCTTTGGCTGGAGGCTAATTGATGCAGCGGACTTTAACGGAGATGGGCATCCTGATTACGCCCTTTTCAATAATAGCACCCGTCAAACAGCGATCTGGTATCTCAACAACAATGTTTTCATTAGTGGCGCGTACGGTCCAACCGTGCCGGCCGGCTGGGCATTGGTGGCAGTCGGGGACTTCAACGGCGACGGTAAACCGGACTATGTCCTTTACAATTCAAGTACCCGTCAAACAGCGATCTGGTATCTGAATAACAACGTTCTCGTGAGCGCCGGGTTTGGGCCAACTCTGCCATTCCTTTGGAAAATCGTGGGAACGGCGGATTTTAATCTAAACGGGCGTACTGACTACCTTCTTTTCAATACAAACACCGGTCAGACTGCGATCTGGTACATGTCGGGACGGACACGCGTAGGTGCCGTGTATGGTCCTTCGGTTGGGGTCACCTTCTATCAATTGAAGGGTGCTGCCGATTACAGTGGAGAGGGGTATCCTGATTACATTCTTTTTAATATAAGCACCCATCAAACACTGATTTTGTTTCTGCATAACAATGTGTCTGTAGGCTCCGCCTTCGGCCCGACTCTACCGGCCGAATGGACGTTAACCTTGCCCTGAAAGCTGGCGCACCATCCGGGAGCGCAGCGGAGACGGTGTGCTTTCGGCTCCGTCTCGGCCTCGTCACAAATACTTTTCGGGAATTGGATCCTCTACGCTCTCCTGTTGCCAATAGATATTTACGATCCACCAGCGATTGCCGTCGTAAAACAGCTGTATGCTATTGATTCCGCGCATGAACGGTTCCGGATCGTCTTCGCTGTGACGCGATTCATACGTGCTCCAGACGTGAGCGATGTGTCCGAATTGTTCGGTGCGACGCGCAATTTCTTTTTCGAAAAATCCGTGCTCGGCAAAATACGGTTCCACGCGTGCGATGAAACCTTCTACGTCCAGGATTTGCGGTGCCAGACCGTCATTCGCTCCTGCCTTGGCAGTCGGAATTAGACGCGCACCTGGATAATACAACGACCGTTCGCGATCCCAATCGCGTTTCTGGCCAGCCGGTCCCGAAATCGAATCATAAGCAGCCGCGATAATCGCATCGAGCGACGCTACATCAGACGGATTACTTTCTGACTTCGACATTGGATGTTAGGCGTTCGATGTTTTTCTCTACCGTCCCTCAACTCTCAACTATTAACTCTGTCTGACCTGTTGAAGAACTTTCATCGCGGCATTATGCCCGGGAATCCCGCTGACTGCCCCGCCACGCAGTGCACTCGATCCGCAAAAAAACACGTTCTCGTATTCGGTCTCCACTCCCCACTTGCCGACTTGTTCTTTTCGTTCCGCAAACGGCCAGGACGGGGCGCTTTGAAAAATGTTACCCTGAAACATCCCCAACGCGTCCTCGATATCGACCGGACTTTTGCTCTCGATACAGAGGCTGCCATCACGCGCCACGGCCAGGCAATCCTCCAGCGGCTCGTCCAACCACTGATTGACGCTCTCGATGAATCTTTTCTCGGCATGCTTTCGCATGGTCCTGTTATCGCGCACAAACAAGTTCCATGGCGCATCCAGTCCGAACAACGTCATCGTATGGAAACCTTTCTCTCGCAGCTCGGGCGCAAGAATGCTGTCGTCGGTCAATGTGTGGCAATAAACTTCGCATGGTGCTTTGTTCGGCAGCCGCCCGCTACATGCCTGATCGTAGCTGACATTCATTTGCTCGTAGCTTTCGTCGCTGTGAAACGTCCCGCACCAAGCCTGATCCGATTTATATCTCGTCGCCTTCAATTTCGGCAACCGTTGCAGGAGCATGTTGATCTTAAACACGGAGCCTTCGTCCGTGGCATCCGGCTGGTACAACTGACCGATATACTTTGCCAACACGTTGCGACCAAAATTTACCAGGAGATATCGCGCTTCGACGGTTTGTTGTTCTCCATCCTTGTAAAAATCAACTGTTCGCTGTTCCCCGGCCAGGCCGAGCGCGCGAAGGTCGATGTTTGTGAATATTTCCGCGCCAGCGTTCCGCGCCGCTTGCTCCAGTTCGCGTACTACCGCACCCATGCCGCCGACCGGCACCTTCCATTCGCCTGTTTTGTTACCGATAAGATGATAAATGAAACAACGATTCTGCAGGAGCGACGGATCGCGTGGATGTGTCAGGACACCGATTTTTGCATCGGTGAAAACAAGACCACGGACCAGATCGTTTTTTAAGTACCGTTCGATTGCAGTCCCGAGCGGTTCCTCCACCAGGCTACGCCAGGCTTCGCGAGAAACATCATCGGCATTGAAGCGCCGTCGAAACTCCTCTCTCGCGATCAATGGTTCCAGCATCGCGTCCCAAACCTTTTCAGCAAAAACGCGCGAGAGATTGTAAAACTCTTTCATCTGCGTGAATTCCGTGTCGCTCCCGGTCAGTTCGAACATCGACTGGCGACCGACTTCCTCGTCCACGTTGCTTAGGAGCAAACCATCGTGTTGCCCGTGGTTGAGATAAGGGGTAAACGACGCCGTCGCCCGTCGGCGCAATTCAAGTTTCAATCCGAGGTCCCGAATGATTTTCTCGGGTAGCAAACTGACAAGATAGGAATACCGCGATAGGTGCGCGTCGTAATCTGGAAACACTTTCTGCGAAGTCGCGGCGCCGCCGATGTAATTGTTTTTTTCCAGAAGCAGAACACTCAGGCCTGCGCGCCCAAGATAGCTCGCCGCCACAAGACCATTGTGTCCTGCGCCGAGGATTACCACATCGTACTGCGATTTCATGGCCGCATGCTTACATCAAACATCGCAAAGCAAACATCAAACATTTCTGTGCGGAAAGACTTATGCGTACGGCATGAGAGAGCGATTGCAGGCATTCATTTGTAAAACGACACGTGTTGCGGCAGGGGACATCGATGCCATGCTTAATAATGAACGAGACGCAAGTTCTCGGCGCACTGATCTGCTTCGGGTGTGTGACTGCGATGGCGGTGGAACAAAGCGCGACAACGTCACCTTCAGCGTCACCGGCGGAATTGGAGTTCGATCATGTTTGGATTGTGGTGACACGCGATGCCCCGGAACGAGCAGCGTTGGAAAAAACGGGGTTGAAGATTTCGCCTGATGTGAATCGTCACGACGGACAAGGAACAGCGTCAATCACGGCTGAGTTTCAGAATTCTTACATCGAGCTGATGTGGCCGGACCCAACGGTTTCGGTTGCGCCCGGCGCTGAGCGCGGCGTCGAAAAGTTCAAGAATAGAATGAACTGGCGGACGAGTGGCTGGTGCCCGATCGGCATCGGACTTCATCGGATGGGAACCGCGACGCCATTGCCGTTTGCCACTTGGACCATCGCGCCGGATTGGATGCCGAAGGGAACAGCTATTGAAATCTTAACAGCGCGGGACGACACAAAGAGCCCGTCGTTCTTCATCGAGCCCGATGTCCTCGCGGTGAAAGAAAAGGGAAAGACCGACAAGAACGATCCCAAGGTCGGAGCGGTGCAGCATGGAATCGGAGTCCAACGAATCACCGAGATTCGATTAGTTAGGCCAAAAGGATATCAGCCCGTGCCTGCGTTCGCGTATTTGGAAAAGGCCAGGATTTTACAGTCGAGTGAGGGAAATGAATGGGCCGTCGAAATCACATTCGACGGCGGGCAGAAAAGTCAGACGAAAGATCTACGTCCCGATCTACCGTTAGTCATTCATTATTAGGAATCGCTTCCGCGCCGTTGCGACCGGATTGCCAGGTGGCAGAAATATGATGATAAATGTCATTGCTGCCAGCTCTTTGAGCGAAGAATTTGAGTGTCATGAATGCACGAACAAACATCACGAATCGAAGATTACTAAATCCAACAGCGGAACTCGGCTTGCTGGCTGCAATTACGCTTGTGGTTCTGGGTCAACTTTCGGGTTCAAATCTAGCTAAAGCCCCGAGCACGTCCGAAGGCAATCATGCTGCGGTCAAAATAAACCCGCTCAAGCCGCCAGCCCAGGGCAGCATACCTGTGGCTTTTCTCATTTCGGAAGGCGCGGTAATGATCGATTTCACCGGGCCTTGGGAAGTTTTTCAAGATGTGATGGTTCCCGGAAGGACGGATCATCCTTTCCGTCTTTATACGGTGTCCGAATCGACTTCGCCCATCCATACGAGCGGCGGGATGAAAATTGTCCCCGAGTACACATTTGAAAATGCTCCAGCTCCGAAGGTGATCGTTATCCCGGCCCAGAGTCAGCCAAGTGAGGCAACACTGGAATGGATTCGTAAGTCCACAAAGTCTACCGACGTGACCATGTCGGTTTGCACTGGCGCATTTGTGCTGGCAAAGACCGGTCTTTTGTCGGGCAAAGCCGCGACCACATTTCACGGCGCGTTTGTTTCTTTCGCCAATGAGTTTCCGGAAATCCACCTCAAGCGCGGAGCGAGGTTCGTCGAAGAGGGAAACCTTGCCACCGCGGGCGGACTTTCCTCAGGCATCGATCTGGCGCTCCGAGTGGTCGAGCGCTACTTCGGCCGCGAGATCGCGCAGAAGACAGCTTATAACATGGAATATCAGGGGCTCGGCTGGATGAATCCTGATTCGAATCAGGCTTACTCCGCGACGCCGGTTTCCACAGCTGAACACCCACTCTGCGTAGTATGCGGAATGGATGTCGATCCTGCCAACGGTCCAAAGTCCGTTTTTAAAGGCGCGACCTACTATTTTTGTTCAGATGCTGACAAGAAAACATTCGACGCCGCACCGGATAAATTTGTGAACACCGACAGGAAAGGCTTGTGACGAGTGAGTGGCAAGTGGAGACGGGATATCATGCGGTCCGAAGCGAACTTTCCCCTCTCCTCCTCGATCGAGGAGAGAATGGAGCAGCGGGGCAGCTGCGACATGGCCGGCAAAGCCGCGAGGTAGCGGTCGAGCGACTGGGAGGACGCGAGATACAATTAAGGTGATGAATCGATGAATCAAAGTCCGTCTCGCGCAACGCGCCGAGTGGTTTTCGTGGCTGCGCCCGGCACTGAGATCCTCGACTTGGTTGGACCGCTGCAAGTCTTTGCTCGGGCGTCGGAAATTTTCGTCAGGCAAAATCCGGGCGCACCACCAATCTATTCAGTTGAAGTCGTGACTACATCCCCTCACCGCTCTCTTGTCGCGAATTGTGGTTTGCGAATCACCGCACACAAAACTTTTCGCGAGCTACGCGGAAACATCGACACACTGCTCGTAGCCGGTGGGACCGCGATTGAGAATGATCAAGTAGGTACGGAAGTGATCCGCTCGTTGAAAACTATTGCCAGACGAATTCGGCGAATCGGCTCCGTCTGCACCGGCGCCATGTTGCTGGCGCGAGCCGGTTTGCTTGACGGTCGACGCGCCACGACGCATTGGAACTGGTGCGAGGTTTTGATCAGGCGCGCGCCGCGCGCACGTGTCGATCCTGACCCGATATTTGTCCGCGACAAAAATGTCTATACGTCGGCGGGTGTTACGGCCGGGATGGACCTGGCTCTTGCGCTGGTGGAAGAAGACCACGGCTCGCGACTGGCGTTACAGGTCGCGCGCAATCTGGTGCTCTATTTGCGCCGGCCAGGCGGCCAATCGCAATTCAGCGCCGCCTTATCATTGCAACTGACCGACCGAAAACCCTTACGCGAACTCGAGGCATGGGTGCTCGATAACTTAAACAAACCGCTGACTGTGCCGGTGCTGGCGCAACGGGTAGCGATGAGTCCCCGAAACTTCGCGCGCGTCTTCACCAAGGAATTGAAAACCACGCCCGCGAAGTTCGTCGAGCGTCTTCGCGTCGAAACCGCTCGTCGCCGGCTGGAAGAAAGTCAAAACAGTATGGAGTCGATCGCAAGCGAGTGCGGTTTCGGGAATGTGAATTCGATGCGCAATGTCTTTCAGCGCACATTGAAAATTGCACCTGGGCAATATCGTCGCCATTTTCGGCACACGAAACGACAACGCAGGTGAAAGCTTCGAAATACACTGGCGTTTTGGCGCGCGTCTATCTCGGAATCAGTTTCTTCTTCAGCGATCACGGCAATGCCCAGCCGAACGAAGCCGCCGGTTTTCTCAAATTCGCGCTGAAAAATGGTTATTCCTGGTACCAAGGTTTGCTTAACTCAGCGGTTGTCCCGCACGCCGCGACTTTTGCCAAGCTGGTGGTGATCGGCGAAATCTACATTGGGATCGCGCTCGTAATCGGCCTCACCACCCGTTTGGCCACCGCCCTCGCGCTGTTCTTGCTTCTTAATTATATGTGCGCGAAAGGAGCGGTCCCGTGGGGCCCTGGTATCGATCAATCCGATATCCTTCTCGCGCTCATCATTTTCTTGAGCGACGCCGGTCGCACCTTCGGAATCGACAAACTATTGGCCGACCGGTTCCCCAAGTTCTGGATTTTCTAGCCGACCCCGAAGCAGTAGAATTTCAGTTTCTTGTCATGTCGTAACTCGCTAACGAAGGAGAATCGAAAATGTCAGCGTTTCCCGAGTCGAGATCTCGGATTTTTGATCTTGCGCGGAGCAGGATTCTTGCTCGCAGCGACTTTCGGCGTGCAAAAGATCGGCTGGTATTGGACAGCTTTTCACGCCGGGAAATCTTTATCAGCCATTGGATTGGCGCCGTTAATCGCAAGAATGGGTTTTCCAATCCCGGTGGTGCTCGCCTTGTGAATCACATTTAACGAATCAATTGGCGCTTTTCTGATCGGGTGTGGTTTTTTAACCAGAATACTGGCCGCTAGCGCCGCGCTTGGGATGGCCGGAGCACTCTACACCAGTGTTCGCCTGGACGAGGACTGGCTGCGAGCAGCGCTTTATCTGATCGTCTTTGTTGCCCTGCCTTTGATCGGCCCTGGAAAATTTTCTGTCGACCATCTGATCAAAAGCAAAACTGCTGCTCCCGCGCCGCCGCACTAAGGCAGCAATGTCCGGTGAGAGCGGGGAAAGAAAAGTCTCTCGCAATGTGCTTTTGCGGCGAGATAACATTTCTAGCCGATGGCCGCATTTGAATATCTTTCCGTTCTTATCTCAATCATCCTCGCTCTGGGCATGACACGTGTGCTGGGCGGCGTGGGTGAAATGCTGCAAGCTCGCTCCCATCGACGGATTTACTGGGTCCATGCCGTCTGGATCATTAATCTCTTCCTCTATCTGGTGATCGCATGGTGGATTTTCTACCGATGGCGCAATCAGGAACCATGGAGATTCTTGCTGTTCATCTTTGTACTGATCTCGCCGACACTCTTATATCTGGCGTCGCTCCTGCTCTTTCCAAGGGAAGGCGATGTCGATGCTGCTGTTGATTACAAGACGCACTACTACGCGAATCATCGCGCCTTCTTTATTCTGTTCGCTCTATTTACACCGGTCGATATTGCTGACTCGCTGCTCAAAGGCGTCTCGCACTTCCTTGCACTAGGGCCGCAATATTTTATCAGCAACGCCCTTTACTTCGCCGGCCTAACGACTGCTGCGATCACACGAAACGAGCGCTATCATGAGTTCTACGCGATCTTCTTTCTCGTCCAAACTATCGTCGTCAGCTTCCTGATTTTTCAGACGCTTGTGTAAACACGCACCACGCGAGGCATGTTTGCCCTCTGGTTTACAGAGCCGGTTTTCAGTTCTCAGCTTTCGCGCCGATTTGCAGCACGACACGAAATCGCGCTTTGCCGCTCATCATCCGGTCATAGGCCTCCGCTGCTCGATCGAGCGAAAAAACTTCGTTCATCGATTGCACACCATTTAACGCGCTGAATTTGAGCGTATCCTGTGAATCGATTGAGGTCCCCGAGTACCAGCCTTTCACCGCACGCTGTCCGGTGATCAGCAGAATCGGATCCACGGAGAGTGGGCCGGCCGCGCCGATCACGATGAGCGTTCCGTTAGGTCCAAGTCCGCCCAACACCGACGCCATTGCGTCGCCGTTGGTCACCGTCGCGATGACAACTTTGGCGCCACCTAACTTGCTCAGTTCCGCCGCCGGATCCGACGATTGACTGTCGATGTAATGCCGCGCACCGAGCTTTTTCGCCAACGGCTCCTTGTCCTTTCCGCGCGCGATCGCCACCGTATTAAATCCCATCTTGGCCGCGAATTGAACACCGAGATGACCAAGTCCGCCGATCCCAAGCACGCCGACAAGATCACCGGGTCGCGCGCCGCTGTTACGCAATGCGTTGAACGTTGTGATTCCCGCGCACATCAATGGCGCGCCCTCAACTGAGTTCAAATCGTCCGGCACAGACGCGAGCGCTTTCGCCGGTGCGACCATGTATTCGGCATAACCGCCATCGAACGAGATTCCGGTCGTGAGCAATTCCACCTGGCAGGCAAAGAAATCGCCGCGCCGACACGGATCGCAATGTCCGCAATGCGAAGCGTGCCATCCAACGCCCGCCCGCTGCCCCGATTTCCAATCCGGAACGTCGGGCCCGACAGCATCAATCACGCCGATCACCTCATGGCCGGGAATTCTCGGATATTGGATCCCGGGCCAGAGTCCATCTTTGACTAACGAGTCACTGTGACAAACGCCACACGCTTCAACTTTCACCCGGACCCAACCTGATTTGGGTTCCGGAATCTCCCGCTCCACCACTTCCAACGGTCCCTTTGCCTTTGGAATCTGCACCGCGCGCATTTTCTTCGCCATGAGTCTCCAATCGTTCTCCTCTCTCGAAAAGGCAAGATCTGTAGCGGCCGTGTGACCGCCGAATTCATTAACCAAATCGATTATGATTACGAACGCGAGCATGGACATGAAAATCAGAACCGTCACGCTTCCCGATGGCGAGCGCGTTCCAGTACTGGGTCAGGGTACCTGGCGCATGGGCGAGAATACACGAACGCACGAGGATGAGATCGCCGCATTGCGGCTCGGAATCGAGTTGGGCATGACATTGATCGATACCGCCGAGATGTATGGCGAAGGCGGTGCGGAAGAGGTCGTAGCGGATGCAATCGAGAATCAGCGCGATCGCGTGTTTGTTGTCTCCAAAGTGTATCCGCATAACGCGTCACGCACAGAATTGCCAAAAGCATGTGAGCGCAGTCTCAAACGTCTCCGAATAGACGCGATCGACCTTTACCTTTTGCATTGGCGAGAAAGAAGCACGCGGCTCGTCGAGGCAGTCGAGGCATTCGAGAAACTCAGGGCTGCTGGAAAGATCAAACGCTGGGGTGTCTCGAATTTTGATGTCGATGATATGAAGGAGCTGTTGGACATCGAGAACGGTTTCGCATGTTCCGCTAATCAGGTTCTCTACAATCTGGAAGACCGGGAGATTGAATCCGGTCTTCTGCAATGGAGCCAGAAGCATGAGATTCCAATAATGGCCTACTCTCCGGTTGGTCACGGGCGCGGATTGCTCGAAAACGCGACGCTCAAAAAGATCGCGAAGCGCCATGACGCGACCCCTTCCCAAATCGCGCTCGCGTGGGTGCTGCGCCAACCGCGAGTCATTGCTATTCCCAAAGCAAGCAACGAAAAGCATGTCGGTGACAACGCGCGATCAATCGAGATCAAACTAACCGGGGAGGATCTCGCCGATCTCGATCAGGAATTTCCACCGCCCAAATCCAGGAAATCATTGCCGATGCTGTGACTGGCGTCTTCTTGCCTGGAAATGCTGGCGCGGGAATAAGTCTTGACACGAAATCCTCCTAAAGCGTAGAACCGGGGCGCTCATTCTCAAAGGAGCGCACCAGTGAATACTTTTTTTAGGGGCAGACTGTTCATCGCTTATATCGGCACAATAGGTCTTGCGTCCAGCATCTGTATTCCGGCGAATGCAGATGTCGTGACCGACTGGAACAACGCCGCGCTCGATGCGATTCGTGCGGGCAACACCTCGCCCCCGATCGCCTCGCGCGCTCTGGCTATTCTTCACGCGTCAATCTATGACGCAGTTAACGGCATTTCGCGGACCCATGAACGTTATCTGGTGCCAAGCGTAGCCCCGGCCACTGCGTCGCGTCCGGCCGCGGCGAGTGCCGCCGCGCACAATGCACTCGTCCATTTGTTTCCGGCGAATGCAGCCAGCTTCGATGCGCTTAATGCGGCGATTCTTGCTGGAATTCCCGACGGACCGCGCAAGCGTGCTGGCATCGTTTGGGGAGAATTTGTCGCCACCGTGATACTGTTCGCACGCGCCAATGATGGTTCCAATGCTGTAGTCCCGCCACCCAGTGGCAGTGGCCCCGGGGTGTGGATACCGACTCCACCAGCCTTACTTCCCTATTTGCTGCCGCAATGGGGATTCGTTGTGCCGTTTGGAATGAGGAACAGCTCACAGTTCCGTCCTCCGGGCCCACCTCCTTTAGATAGCCAGCAGTACGCGGCGGATTACAACGAGGTTAAGGAACTCGGCGCGGCTGTCGGCTCCACTCGCACAGAAGATCAAACCGAGATCGCCTTGTTCTGGGCCGATGGCGCAGGCACCGAGACGCCTCCCGGCCATTGGAACAGCATTGCGCAGATTATCGCCGACGCACAAGGCAATACGCTGGAAGAAAATGCAAGGCTGTTTGCATTGTTGAATATCGCCATGGCCGACGCTGCCATTTGCGCTTGGGATGCAAAGTACACATTCGACTTCTGGCGGCCAGTGACCGCGATTGCCTTCGCCGAACCAGAGCTGAACTGGATGTCATTCATCGTGACACCGCCCTTCCCAGATTACGTTTCCGGCCACAGTACATTCAGCGCCGCGGCTGCGACCGTCCTTCCACTGTTTTATGGGACGGAAGATTTGCCCTTCACAACCGGCTCAGATTTTCTCCCAGGCGTGTACCGCAGCTTTCCAACGTGCCTCGACGCAGCCGAGGAGGCAGCAGTCAGCAGGATATACGGGGGCATTCACTTTCGATCGGCAAGCGAAGATGGCTTGCACGCAGGAATCAGTATCGCTGAATGGACTGTTACTCACTACCTACTGCCAAAGCACAATCGCTAGATGCCTGACCACCTGCCGCTGACTTTCGGATTTCAGCAGTTGCGGTAGCTTGGAAAGATATTGACCGTCCATCGAAATCCTGTCTCGATGGCGCGCATGAAGACAAAGACAATTGGATTAACTCTGGCGTTTTGCTTTTTGGGAGCTGCAGTGGGCCTCGCCGCCGATCCGCAGGTGGGCACTTGGAAGCTTAACGAGTCGAAATCGAAGATCACACCCGGCACTTTGAAAAACACGCAGGTAGTTTACTCGAGTATGTTGGGGCAAGTGAAAATCAAGGCAGATGGCATCGATGCGAATGGTAAGCCGTCGCACACAGAGTGGTCAGGGAAGTTCGACGGGAAAGATTATCCCGTTACTGGCGACCCGAACTCAGACGCTCGCTCCTACACGAAAGTCAATGATCGGACACTTAGGACCACCAACAAGAGAAATGGCAAAGTTACGGTCACAGGTCAGATTGTCGTCTCAGCCGATGGCAGAAGCCGCACCGTCACCTTGAATGGAACCACTCCGAAAGGTAAAAAGTTCAAGAACGTCGCTGTTTACGACAAGCAGTAATCGTCGCAGGACTTATAGGCTGGGGAACTGTTAAACATGCTTAGTCGTCGTGGTCCTCACCACGCGACCAATCACCGCGATCTCGCTCTCGATCCTCCAGACCATACTCATCGCCATCTTTACGGTGAAGTTTCTTCCATTTCACTTTCCATTTGCCGTGCTTGAACTTCGTGATGGGTACCCAGGTTTCATATGCGCGAGGTGCTGATCCAAGAGACGCGAAATTTTCACTGGACAGTCCCAGCAAGTCGAGGGTGCTCGTGTCGAGACGGCCGGTCGACGGAAGTCCCGACGCCGTTTGGAACGCGCTCATGGCAACCGCTGTCCGCCGTCCATACCTACCATCAATACGGCCGCGATAATATCCGTAAGCGATCAGTTGACGCTGCCCTTCCGCGACAGCGGCACGTGTGCTGATACGACGCTGTGCCGAGCTAAAACTGCCGCCGTTGAAATTCGGGTTCATCTCGAGCTGGCGATCTGGTTGGTTTGACGGGGGCGGCGGCGAATGCTGCCCGAGCCGCGAGCTATTATCCGGAAGAACCTTGGCAAATTGAGTCGCAGCAGATTTTCCAGTCGGTTGGGCCGACGAGACCGAACTCGAGGTCATGTTGAGTGAGCGCAGTGTCTCTGGGTTAATGTCGCCAGTCACTTTCAACCCGTTACGAATTTGGTAACGCCGAATCGCGGCAGTAGTCTCGGCACTTTTCTCGCCACTGACATTCCCATAGTAAAACCCTTGGTCTTTCAAGGTTTGCTGCACCGATTGGATCGCTTGATCGGCGTGCACAGAGCTCGCAACAAATAGAACAACGAAAATATGGACAACTGTCCTTTTTATCGCTGGGAAGTTCACGTTACGCTCGCTGCTTGTGATTCGCGCGCGATTGCATGAGCGCGTGCGTCCCTGCACGACCGAGGCCTCTGCAGAATTATTCAGCAACTAAGAAAGCGAATTGCAAAAGACAAAATCCTGATCCGGCCTTTGGATTTGATTCCAAAAAAAAAGCTGGCTCGAACTATCATCCGAGCCAGCTCCCTTGAATCTGTTTCCTGCGCTAACTTAATAGCGATAGTTGTGATGATACCGATGGTGGCGGTAAACCCGATGCCCATTATACCCATTATACCTGTAGTACCCGGGGCCGTTATAATAGCCATAGGACCGATAGGGTCGATAATATCCGTACGGATAATACCCGTTTCCGTAACCCGGATAGCCATAATAGCTGTACCTATAAGCTGGATACCCGAATCCAACTCCAACGCCCCCAACTCCCACTGAAACCTGAGCGTCAGATCGCTGCACGGGCACAAAAGCCAATCCGCCTGCCATCAAAGCAATTAAAAGCAGTCTTTTCATTACAGTTTACTCCCTTCCTTCTTTGTTGTTTTGCGAGGGAGGAAAGCTCCCTATTAAGGATTCCCCGACGCTTAATGAATATGCGTCACCCTCTATTATATAAATCGGATGCCGACCGCTTCACGGCTCCCTGAAAAGATTAAAAACAGGCCCGGTTTTGTGACTGACACATCTGTAGCCACGACCCTGTGGGCCGTCTCCCTTATGTGAGAAAGAACCTGGAGGTGGACCGGCCCTAGGCCGGTGGCTACAAAATTCATGACCTCGCTTCTAGTTCTCGAAGACCGATTCCAGGGGAAGGTTCGGATCGAGATGATTCGAAGCGAGCCAGTCACGATTGAAGAGCGTCGACTGATATTTGTGCCCCGAGTCGCAAAGAACCGTGATGATGGTTTGACCCGGGCCAGATTCTTTGGCGAAGCGCACCGCTCCGGCGACATTAAGGCCGCTTGATAGACCGAGGAACAGACCTTCTTCACGCAGAAGTTGGTAAATGATCGTTAGGCCAGTCTGATCCGGAATGCGATAAGCTCGATCGACCTTAATGCCTTCGATATTCTTTGTGACGCGACCCTGACCGATTCCTTCTGCAATAGAATCGCCGTCGTTCGTTTCCAGATTCCCGTTGGTAAACCAGGACCACATCGCCGCGCCGTACGGATCGGCGCAAACGATCTGGATCTTCGGATTTTGTTCCTTGAGATAGCCGCTTACACCGGCAAGCGTTCCGCCGGTGCCAACGGCTGCGACAAATGCGCTCACCTTGCCCTCGGTTTGTTTCCAGATTTCAGGGCCAGTGCTCCGATAATGCGCGTCACGATTGGCCGTGTTATCGAACTGGTTCGCCCAGAACCAGCCTCGCTCCTCTGCCAGGCGACGCGCGATATGATTGTAATTTTCCGGATCCTTGTATGGCTTTTCCGGCACCGCTTTTACCTCTGCGCCGAGCGTACGGAGCAAATGCATTTTCTCCGGCGACTGATTATTCGGAATCACAATCACAGTCCGATACCCTCTGGCGCGCCCGATCACGGCAAGACCGATTCCGGTGTTGCCCGCAGTTCCCTCAACGATCGTTGCGCCTGGTTTAAGCCGACCCGCTGCCTCCGCGTCAGTGATGATTCCGTACGCGGCTCGATCTTTCACCGATCCGGCCGGATTCATGAATTCCGCCTTTCCCAGAATTTCGCAGCCGGTCAGCTCCGACAGACGCCGCAGTCGAATCAACGGCGTGTTCCCAACGTATCCATCAACCCCGAAAGCGTTCGGAGTCAATGCCCGGTGTGTCGCAGTCATGTCATCTAAATTCCTTCTTGAAATTGTTAAGCCACTTCTCAGCCAAATCCAGTCGACGCGCGATTGTTCGGCGATGATAGTGCGCGATTGTGTTGAAAACTTTATTCCATTTTCTTCTCGTTGCCTTCGGCAGCCTATCGCTGCCGGCTGTTTGTCTTGCGGAAAGCTTCACCATCGAACAGGTGCTGAGTGCGCCATTCCCTTGCGGCCTCACGAGCGCGTCGCATGCGCCGCGCGTGGCCTGGATTTTCGACAATAAAGGGGAGCGCAACATCTGGGTCGCGGACGCCTCCGATTTCGTGCCGCGGCAAGTGACACATTATACAGGCGATGAAGGTCAGCAGATCGCGAGTGTGCGGCTGTCGCCAGACGGGAAAGCGATCGTCTACGCGCGCGGCACAGAGTTGAACAAGCAGGAAACATCAGCAAATCCGCTCAGCCTAACGAAAATGCCAAAACAACAGGCGTGGGCCGTCAATCTCGCCCGCGGCGAGCCGCGCTTGCTCGGTGACATTGGCTGCAGCGAAGAGGGCTGTGAAGACCTCCAGATTTCGCCCGACTCGAAAACGGTGATCTGGCCGGCGAAGAAACATATTTGGATCGCGCCACTCGATGGCACAAAAAAATCCGAGCAGCTCGAGGAATTGCTCGGCGAGAGCGACACGCCGCGCTGGTCGCCGGATGGAAAGCGGATCGCGTTTCGGTCGAATCGCAAGGACCATTCGTTTATCGCCGTGCTCGAGCTGGCGACGAAGAAAATCACTTATCTCGCACCGACGACGAATCGTGATGCCAGTCCAGTTTGGTCACAAGATAGCAAACAGATCGCGTTTATTCGCCAGCCCGGAGTTGAATTCAAACGGCCGCTCATTCCTGAATTCCCGCGGCCGTGGGCGCTTTGGATTGCAGACGCGCACAGCGGCGAGAGCCACGAACTCTTTCACAGCGGCAATGCGATGGAAGATTCGTTGCCGCTGTTTGCGTTTCAATCGCTGAAATTCACGAATGCAGGCCGCATCATCTTCGCAAGCGAGAAGGACGGACACAATCATCTCTATTCCATCGCAGCGGAAGGCGGCGCGCCGCAATTATTCACACCGGGTAATTTTGATGTAGAAGACGTCGTACTCAGCGCGGACAAGCGGAGTGTTCTTTACACGTCGAATCAAAACGACGTGGATCGCCGGCACATCTGGCGTGTCGGCGCGACCGGCGGCGAACCGGAAGCGCTCACCCGCGGCGAGACAATTGAGTGGAACCCGGTCGAGACGAGCGACGGAAAGACCTTATTGTGTCTCGGTTCAACCGCGACTTCGCCTGCGATGCCTTATCGCGTCACCAGCAGCGGGCGCGAGTTGATCGCGAAGAATGTGCTTCCGGCTACGTTCCCGGAGGCGCAGTTAGTCACACCAAAGCAGGTGGTATTTAAAAGCGAGGATGGCCTCGAAATTCACGGCCAGCTGTTCACGCCAAAGAACCAGAAGCAACGCGGCCCCGCTCTCATCTTCACACACGGCGGACCGATCCGGCAGATGCTGCTCGGATGGCATTACATGCAGTATTACCACAACGCCTACGCGATGAATCAATATCTGGCGAGCAAAGGTTACACCGTGCTTTCGGTGAACTATCGGCTCGGCATCATGTACGGGCGCGCCTTTCGCGAGCCGCCAAACTCCGTGTGGCGCGGCGCCTCCGAATACCAGGATGTGGTTGCGGGCGCGAAATTTTTGCAAACGCTCGACAACGTCGATCCGCAGCGGATCGGTCTCTGGGGCGGATCCTACGGCGGGTTTCTGACCGCCATGGGCCTTGCGCGCAACTCCGACATTTTCAAAGCCGGCGTCGATTTTCATGGCGTGCACGACTGGGCCACTTTCTTGCCGATGTGGGTCGCGGAGGTCGACGCCAAGAACGCCGAGGTTGCGCCAGATGTAAAAGAAGCGCGCGAGCTCGCGTTCAAATCATCGCCTGTCGCAAGCGTGGCGACCTGGCGCTCACCGGTGCTGTTCATCCACGGCGACGACGATCGCAACGTGCCGTTCCAGCAAACCACCGATCTCGTCGAAAAACTGCGTGCTCAAAAAGTCGCATTCGAGGAACTGATCATCCCCGACGAAATTCACGACCTGCTCCGCTGGAGCGACTGGGTCCGTGCGTATCGCACCACTGCCGAATTCTTCGACCGCAGATTGGCTGCGTCCGGAGAACATCAATAAGCTCACTGGGAAGTGACGCCGCACTTGCGCGAATTGGCTGCGCTTCGCGAGCGGTCAAATACCCAATGCAGATAAGACTGCGGAATATTTGGTCGTAAACGCGACGAGTTGCGGATGCGACGCCTCAAAATTTTCCACGGACTGTTTCAGTTCGTGCAAAAGTTTGTTCGTGTGTTCCGGTTTTTTCTCGGGGCGAATCGTTTCCCGGGCCGAAGCCTCAACCAGGCGAGCGATGCTGTGGGCATCTTCGTGATGCGTCTCCGAAACCTTGGCGATGGCTGGCTTGAGCTTCGACAGCAGGTCCAGTAACTCGGCTTTCCTGTCGGCCGGAATATTGTCGGCAGACTCGATAGCCGATTTGGTCTTCTCGATGTGTTCGTCAGTCATCTATGCTCTCCCTCTTACTTTTTATGATGTCGCTTTCCGATTTGCAGACACGGTGGAATGGGACGCGCCTAGAAACAACCTGCGATTTCAGAAATCCTCGCCGGACCCGAGCCAAAGACAATTCGCAGGTAATTAGTAGCTCACGATACTTCTGCGCCGCCGATCCGAAAAGCGCCTCGCACCCGGGGACTGCCCGAGTGCGAGACAACTTTTTCGTTCAGTCTGCTTCTTAGGCGCGACCTCCTGCCTTCTCGACGTCCGCAGGCGACGCCTTCTTCAAGGCATCGCCATTCCCAGCTGAACCGCTGCCGGTGAATTGCCGGATAAAATCCTCGAGCGGTTTCGAGCTGGCCGTATTTTCCTGAAGGTTTATCCCCGCTTTCTCACTCAGGATCAGGCTAAGCAATGTCTCGAGGACGTTTCCGCCACCACCTTGGACTTCACCGGGTTTGCTTCCAGCATTGCTGATGAACAGCCGGCTCGGCACGAGCGGCTGAACGCTCTTTGAAAATTGATCCGCGAACACGTTCAGTGCGTAGAGGCGCGGATCACGATAAGCGCCGACCTTCTGCAATGTAACGGCCGCCTCGGCCAAGCCCACCTGCGCAATCCGCGACGACTCACCCTTGCCGATGAGCTCCTTTGCTCGCGCTTCACCTTGAGCAAGTGTGATCTGTTTCTTCGCCAGCTGTTCTGCCTCGGCGAATTCAGCCTGACCACGATTGGCCGCTATCTGGACTGCAATCGCGCTTTGCGTCAGCTCGGTCTGGCGTTCGGCCTTCGCCTTCGCTTCATTAAGCGCGACCTGTTGCTTCGCGGCCTCCTCTTGCTTCGCATAGGTGGCGCGCTGTTCGTCCGCCAACCGCCGCATCCGCAGTTGATCGAACAACGTTTCAATTGGATCGGCCTGCCCTGCCGCGATTTCTCGCGATTCTGGCCGGCCAATCAAGACCGCCACTACATTGATGTCGTAGCGTTTGAAACGTTCGCCTAGCTCTTCCGTAGCTCGTCTCTGAATTTCTTCACGCTTCGTCAGCAAGTCGAGCATGTGTGATGTCTGCGCGACGTCGCGGAAGTAAGCGGTCAGAATCGGATCGAGCGTCTGCGTAATCAGCCGCTTCACATCGCCGAACCGCTGCACTACCGACGGCGCCTTCTGGTAGTCAATATGCAAGACTAACGACAGCGGCAGACGCGGTTCATAACCGTCGGCCGTGATCAGGTCAATGCTAGTCAGGTCCTCGTCATAATGGTGCGCTTCGGTCTGGCCACTGATCCAGCGCAGCACGAAGTTGATCGTCGGAACTAGTTCGACTTTCACTGCGTAAGGATTCAGTGCGTATTTGCCGGGAGTAAGCGCCGAGCGCCAGACACCTCGGTGGCCGGCTTCGACTTGTTCGCCGTAACGGAACGATTCGCCGGTGGTGTCGTCTCCGGCAGCGCCATGATACGAAACAACCACGCCAACATAGCCAATCGGAATCAGGGTCTTCGCCTTAATCTCAACCGTGCCAAACCACCGATTGATGAAAAACGTGCCGTCCGTCAGCACTTGTAACTGTTTGCCACGTTTTCCTCCAAGTTGCAGGAAGGCTTCCGGGTCCTGGAAATAATTGTGATCTCTTCCATCGATCGCCTTGACCTCGGGCGCGATAATTTCACCCGAGCCAATGGTTGGTCCATCCTGGATACTGACTACGCCGATCGTATCGACATTCGGATTGAACTCCGGAATTTTGTCGGCTAACGAGGGCGGCGCGCCCGCTTCACTCGCACTGGTGTCGCCGATGTTAGCTTGGAAATGCCTTAGGCCGCCGGATCCGATAACCACCGGATCAAAAGCCCGCAGCGAGGCGAGTTGCGCCTTCCACGATTCGTAACGGTCGGCTGATTCGCGCACCGGCCCGGAGAAAACGCGTTCTTCAGTAATGACTACGAACAGCGCCAGGTTAATGGCATAGACGCCTTCGCGCAGAATTCCGCGCTGCCGTCCTCTCTGACCCTCGGCTTCGAGGAAACGGAAGGCGTCCTGGAAATGATTGGAATCCACCGTTCGGCCGAGCGTTTGGACCGGCTCGAGCGGAACACCGTCCCGCGCATAAATGTAAGCCATTTTTCCTTCGGCTACGCTAACGAGCGGTTCCTTATGAATGCGGTATTGCCACGGATACAAACCGAAGTGAATACCGCCACGTAAGAATTTGGCCTGATAACCGGCCTCACCATTACGGGCGATGATCTGGCCTTCGCGCAGCGAACCTTTGCTGCTCCAGATCTTTTCGATGATGCCAACCTGCGTATGTGGAATGTAAACAATTCCGAGCAAACGCGGGAGGCAAAACAAAAACGTTACAACTGCAAGCCCTCCTACCCACAAAACCCACGGGGCTGCTGAAAGTGAGAGAGCGATGTTAGTCATATTTGTTACTCCTTGTTTAACTGTCACCCATTTAGACAGCGCGGAGCCTTGCAACCGCGAACGCGTTCACCCGATTTTTAGCGATTTATTTTCAAGATTGGCACGCCGCTTGTTTCCGCCCCAGCCGATGGCGAATGCCACACGAGAGCGAGTGTGGGAGTCGATCCAAACTCACCAAGCGGTTGGTGAAATCATCTCCGCTCTGGTAAACGCCGAACTTGCAGCGCGTCTGTGTCGGACGCCGAGGTCCTTTTACCCAGTCTTTTTCGATTTTGTTCGCAGCGAGAGTTGACTGGCTAGGGCATTGAGGATTTCCGGGTTCCCGAGCGCCCAGGCATTATCAATCGTCATTCTCTTGAAGCGCCACTTGTCGCGATCGCGCATCAGATTGCAATCGTAGCGATTCATCAGTAGCGCATATTCCGATCCACGGCGCGAACCCTCACGCGGCATGAAATGCTGCGACAAAACGTAGGCATACAACGTAGCTGTATCATCGACAATCTCGATTTGGAGATTGCTTACACTGTGGCTGGTATCAAGCGGACCGATCAATGGAAGAACCGCGTTCAGGATAACGTCGCGACCAATGAGTATTGGAAAATCGATCTCGAGTTTTCTTCCCGCCGGCCTGAAATCGAACCGGCAATCCTCCGTCAATGCCGACGCCAGCGAATCGGCATCACCGTGGTCGAGACCAAAAGCGTAGCGATGCAGGGCGTCGGCAATTTCAAATCGATCGTTAGCTAATTGGGCGAGGTCCGTCTCCATTACTAGGGCGTTCGCTGATCCATTCCGATACTCTGATGTGTTGTCAAGATCGCACTAGCGCCTCATCTGGCGCACTTCAAAGCGCCGCAGCAAATTCACTTCGTACCCGAGCTGCCAAAAACAGCCACCGGCAAGGTCCAGAAGTACGTCCTTCGCGGTAAGCCAGCGATTTCGAAGCAGTGACAGCCAGTCGTTGGCAGTGTCCCCAACTTGAGAGAATTTTTATTTTTTCCGGTCACCCCGAGAAATTGCGAGTAGCCCCGATTCCGCTCATATGCCGTGCATTTTCAGTCGCTCAGTGCGGTTACTTACTTCCGCGCACCGCGGGATCGAATGTGTATCCCTGGGCGACGTCAATCAGGTTGAACAGCGAACCGCCAATACCAGAGACGGGAGGGACGGTGTTAGCAGGCTGCTGAAGCGTCATCGTGCTGGCGGTGACTTCGTGCAGGCGGTTATCAATCGCACCGGGCTCGCTCACATTGGAGAGTGGCACGTCGATCGTGATCGTGCCGTTGCGGCCGGTCGTCACCAGGCAGTTCGCGGCAGGCAGTTGGGTGATGCCGGGATATGTCAGAGTCACTCCGCCGCCGACGGCCTGCGCGGCGTTCTCACCAGCAAAGCACTGTAGCGGGGCGCCGTTGAACGACTCGCCATAGACGAAGAAATTCTTTCCACCATTCGGATCCGTCGTGGATGGAACGAACCATTGGGTCAGCCAAACTAAATCAAAGTCCGGATCCTGAGCGGTTGTCGGCGCGAGAGACAGGTTGTTTAGCTTCATCACTACTTGATAACAAGGGGCGGCGGCGGAACAAGGCGCTGTAGTGAGCAGGCGGATGCTCGAGTTGGTGATGTCGAGCTGGGGCATATTGGCGCTGCTAAGACCGTTTACTTCATACTTGCCGTCGTTGCTTGGGTCGGACACGGCATTGACGGGTGACAGTCCCGAAATGTTTACTGGCGAGCTTGCCACTAACAAGCCGTTGCCGCCGTTCTGCCGGACAAACATGCCGTGCGGCGCAAAAGATTCGTCAACATTGTTCGAGTCCGCGTAACCGATTTCCGCCTCACCATTTGGACCCATTCGCAATTGCAGAAAATCGCCGAGGGTGCGGTCGCCGTTCTGACCGCCAATGAGGGTGTTCATGCTGCCGTGATGGATAAAGTGTTCACTCGCCAGGATTGGCGCGGTAAAGCTTGGAGTGGCAGCGTGCCCGTTCAACGTCTGCACTATCCACAGGCTCCAGTCGCAGGCGGCGCACGAGTCGGGGCCATTAGAAGGATTCGGGGCGACGCCGGGCGTGCCGTACCAGGCGATGTCCACACGTCCATCATCTCCAGCTACGGCCCAGGCAAACACGTTGTTGTGCAGCGTGCCCGCGGGTGACCCCGATGTGTCAATTTGAATTGGAGCGGCCCACGTGTTGCCTTGATCGGTCGAAAACGAGTACTTGAGCACGGTGTCGCCGATTACCTGACCGCTGTCGTTGATAGGTGCTTGCTCCCACGCGGCGTAGAGATTCCCACCTTTGTCAATCGCCATCGTCGGAAAGTTCGCGCCGGTCTTGTTCGACGAGCCAAGGTTCGCCACCGGCAGATCAACGCAATTCAAGCCGCTTGGATCGCTTACATTGGGGACAGGCGGGCCAAACGCCACCGGGAAGCAGCGGCCGATCAAAATCCTGTTCAGAAGCGCATCATCGTGGATGACGAAAACATGTTTAACCGGTGTTGGGAGAACGGCGAATTGGCCGGGCACGCCCGTAGGCTGACCCAATGTGGTTGCCACAGGGCTCACCTCGTTGTTGCCCATAATGCCTTCGTCGCAACCCAGCGGGTTACTGATTTTATTTGCCGGACCGAATTGGATCCCGGCGGCCGCCTCCGCGCCTGGCAGCGGCGAACGATACATGACGACAACATTTTGACCGAAGTTCGTCACTGCGCCGCAACTGGCGGGGGCCTGTGCAACTTCGTCGTTCGTCAGATAGATACTGCCGCCGTTGGTCGGATCGCCGTCGAACGCATACCATTGCCGGTCAACGACTGCATCTGGGACGCCGGTGTTGCTGCAAGTGAAGGTCGCACCCTGGTCGTCCGAGCGGGAGGTACTAAAGTTTGCCAGCGTCAGGTCGGCAAAGTAAAGATGCCCCGCTGAGTCCACGCCTGTCTCGGTATCACCGCCGCCGAAGCAAGTGGTGACTTTCCCTTCAAGAGCCGTGGCGCCGACAACCCATTTGAAAGTCTTACCGCCGTCCAAGGAGTGCCAAATCCAGCTAGTGTCAGAGGAAAGCGAGCCGGGCACGCTGGTGTAGAGGCGGTTCGCATTCGAGGGATCGACCCGCAGGCCCTGCTCGAAACCAACCCCGCCGATGCCGCTGATGATCGGATGTCCGAAAGTGGGCGGGGCGGGCCTGGGTCTCGGTGCCGCGAAACTGACCATGGCCAGCAAGGCGCCAATGGAACAAACAGTGAACGCCACGAAGACGCGCGGATTAAAGAGACCGGACTGTGAAGAAGGATTTTTTTTCATGGAGATTTTCCTTTGTTAGCTGCAGTGGAGATTGTCGCTGACAATTCGAAAACTTCGGCTCGACCGGACGCTTTTTTTTCAGATCACTCAAAATCAGCCGCCGAAAACAGCCATCGGCAAGGCCCAGAAGTATGTCCTTCGCGGCAAGCCCGCGATTTCGAAGCAGTGACAGGCCTTCCGATGTAGCTATTTAAGGGTGGTCCTAATCCGCGGTGAGCGATAGCTTCCCTGCCAGAATTAGTTATGGTCCGAGCCTTATAGACAGATGATCGAAGCACTGAAAGATGCCAGTCGTGCTGCATTTGCCAGTTTGTTATGAGATGAAAAACTATGTCAGAAAATAGAGCTATTATTGAAGAAATTTACGTGGCGTTCAACGGGCGAGATTATGAAAACGTTCTGAGCCATTTTACCGAGGATATCGAATGGATAGTCGCCGAGAATTCGCCGTTCGCCGACCTCAGCCCTTACCACGGCATAAATGCGATTCGTGAAGGCGTGTTTGAACGCATCACGGCTGGTTTTGAATCGCTAACGATCGAGGCCGAAGAGACATTCGAGGGCGAGAGCCGCGTCGTCGTGCTTGGGCATTATCGCGGCAAGTTTCGCGGTAAAACCGATGAGTTTCGCACGCAGGTTGCCCATATTTGGACAGTCCGCAATGGCAAAGTTACTAAGTTTCAGCAGTACCTCGATACATTAAAGGTCGCCAGGGACGCGGCGGCGTAATAATTGTAGCCTTCCTAACACAGAGGAGACCATCGCGGATGGGCAAACAAGAGAGGTTTGGTGACCTCCACCGGCGTGCCGTGAGTGATCAATTCCAGTTGTTGGCCGCGATCAGCGACGGAGGCTATGCTGCATGAGTTTTCGGAATAAATTTTGAAGGTTTGAGATGCGACTCCATTTCTCCGATCAAGTCGTCGTTCTTCGCCGAGCTCGAGCGGCGCAATGTCAGCTTCGGTAGGGCTTCCGATTCCTCCTCGGTTGTGAGCTTCGAATAGCCTTGTAAATAGCTCGCGGTGACGCGGGAAGATTTACTCCATTAGTCGAAACCAATCTCTCAGCGCCAGACGCAAACGCAGCACTTCGTCTTCAGCTAAAGGACTGCAGTGTGCTATTGGACCACGAAGCGAGTTTAGATTCGCCATTATTCGTTCCACTGCCTTCCGGCTGCTGAATAATGAACCAAACAGGTCCCAATTGCTCGTAATGATCATTGCCAGTTCGCCAAATGTTGTTAGTCG